>NZ_JBWKEE010000003.1:0-297357 GCF_056435605.1 Streptomyces sp. NPDC043896 | reverse complement strand
CGTGCGCCGCCACCTCGTGCGCCGCCACCTCGTGCGCCGCCACCTCGTGCGCCGCCACCTCGTGCGCCGCCACCTCGTGCGCCGCCACCTCGTGCGCCGCCGGCTCGTGCGCCGCCGGCTCCGCCCCGGCGGCCGGGCCCGGGCCCGGGTCGACCAGGTCCAGGCGCACCCCGGCCGGCAGGCCTGCCCCCTCGCCGGCCGCGCGCACCTCCACGGCGTCGGACGGCCCGGCCCACCACGGCTCTCCGGCCTCGATCACCGTCCACGGGGACCAGTCGCCGGAGCCCCGCTCGCGGGCGCGGACCCGGTACGCGGCGCCGCCCGGTCCGTCGGCGGGCGCGGTGACGGCCAGCATGCTGAACGGGGTCCGGGCGTCCGCCAGCAGCGGGGCGCCGGCCGAGGTGAGGGTGACGGCGCGCGGCGGCGGGGGAGCGGCGGCCGGTCCGGCGCCGACGGCGGCCAGGGCGGCCAGCGCACCGCCCAGGGCGGCGGTGACGGGCGTCAGCGGTAACCCGCGGGTGCGCACTCGGTTCTCTCCAGGATTCCCGGACGACGGTGGAGGAGAACCGGAACCGGCGGCCCTCGCGGTGCGCCCCCGAACCGTTCCCCGGCCCCGAGGACACAAGGCGCCGACCGGGCTGGAAGTGCCCGGCCGGCGCCCTGCGCACTTCGCTGACCGCCTCCTTCAACGATCCCGGCAGTCGGGGGTCACGGGCGGCGGGCGGCGGATTCCTCCGGCTCAGTTCGCGGCGTACACGCGCACCGCGAACTCGGCGATGTCCGCGTCGGAGAGGTTCCGCGCCAGATTGGCCTCGGTGATCATGCCGATGAGCCGGTGGCCGCCGGCCACGTCGATGACGGGCAGCCGCTTGATCTGGTGGACCTCCATGGTGTCCAGGGCTTGCTGGGCGTTGTCGTCGGCGTCGATCCAGTGCAGGGTGCCGGCGAGTTCCCCCGCCCGCATCCGCGCCGGGTCCTTGCCCTCGGCGCAGCACTTGACGACGATGTCACGGTCGGTGATCAGCCCCTGGAGGCGCTCGTCGTCCCCGCAGATCGGCAGGCATCCGACGTTCAGCTCGCGCATCATGCGTGCCGCGTCCTGCAACGACTGGTCCTCGCGGACGCACTGGACGCCCTTGGTCATGATGTCCCGGGCCCGCAGGTTCCTGTCCATGGTTCCTCCTCGGCTCTCCGCGTACGCTCCGAAACCCTTCCGTGCCCCTCCCCGCCCCCCTGCGTGCCCTCCCCTTCGAGGACAGCACGAATGGGGCGGCCCGGCGCGCCGGGAGGTCCCGGCTCCCCGACGCCGATTGATTGTTGACCGTTCGTTCCAGATGGCTTTATGATCTTCGACGTGGCAAGGACCAAGGAATTCGATCCGGACGCCGTCCTCCAGTCGGCCCTCGAGCTGTTCTGGCGGCGCGGCTACGAGGCGACGTCGGTGGCCGACCTCGTCGAACACCTCGGCATCGGGCGCGCCAGCATCTACGCGACCTTCGGCAGCAAGCACGAGCTCTACCTGAAGGCGCTGGACCGCTACGCGCAGACGCGCGACCCGCTGCTGCTGACCCAGCTCTCCGAACCGGGTCCGGCGCTGCCGTCCGTACGGGCGGTCGTGCGCCGGTTCGCCGCCGAGGCGGCCTCTCCGGCGGACCGGCTCAACGGCTGCTTCCTCACCAACACGGCGGCCGAGCTGGCCCCGCACGACGCCGCGGCCGCCCGCCGGGTGGAGGTCAGCTGGGACCGCTTCGAGACCCTGCTCCACTCGGCGCTCGTCCGGGCCCGGGCGCAGGGGGAGCTGGGCGAGGGCCGCGACCCGCGCGCCCTGGCCCGGATGCTGCTGGTCCTGCTCCAGGGCGTCCGCGTCGTCGGGAAGGCCTCGGAGGATCCCGCCCGCGTCCTGGACGCGGCCGAACAGGCGCTGGCGCTGCTGGACTGACGGCGCGCCCCCGCGCTCCGCCGCCGTGTCCTCGCCCCGTCGTTCCGCATGCCCGCATTCTGAACCGATCGTTCAAATATGGGGCTCTCGCCCCTCGAAGGAGTCACCGAAGATGAACCGCTTCACCGGCAAGACCGTCCTCGTCACCGGCGCGGGCTCCGGCCTCGGCCGCGCCATCGCCCTCGCCTTCGCCGCCGAAGGCGCCTCCGTCGTGGCCGCCGGCCGCACCGCCGCCACCCTGGAGGAGACGGTCGCCCTCGTCGAAGCGGCCGGCGGCACCGCCGCCGCGGTCACCGCCGACGTCACCGACCCGGCCGGCGTCGAAAACCTCGTCCGCGAGACCGTCGCCCGCTTCGGCGGACTCGACGTCGCCGTCAACAACGCCGGCGTGCTCCGCGGCGTCGGGCCCGTCGCCGAGGTGAGCGAAGAGGACTGGGACGCGATCCAGCGCACCAACGTCACCGGAGTCTGGCTGGGCATGAAGCACGAGATCGCGCACATGCGGCGGAACGGCGGCGGAGCCATCGTCAACATCTCCTCCAACCTGGGCGCCCACCTGCGGATACCGAACCTCGCCGCCTACATCGCCTCCAAGGCGGCGGTCTCCGCCCTCACCCGCGCCGCCGCCCTCGACCACATCCACGAGGGGGTCCGCATCAACGCCGTCAGCCCCGGCGCCTCCGCCGCCCCCATGTCGCTGCTGCCGGGCGAGACCGATGCCGACCGCACCGAGCGGATGAAGGCGGAGAACCCCCTCGGCCGCCTCGCGGAGGCCGAGGAGGTCGCCGCCGCCGTGCTCTACCTGGCCTCGTCCGCGGCCGGCTCGGTCGTCGGGACCGACCTGGTCGTCGACAGCGGCTCCTCGGCCTGACCGGCGGGCAGCGCCGCCACGGCCGGCAGCCCGCGGGGGCCGGCCGCGGCCCGGCGCGCGGTCTTCCGCGACACGTTCATCTGGGTGGTCCCCCCCGCCGTGGTGATCGGTCGTGTCGATCCTCCGCGCTCGCCGGGCCCGGGACGATCTCCCCGACACCCGTACCGGGGGTGGTGCTGGTGCCGCTCCCGCCGTCAGGAGCGGCGCCGCAGACGCGTCGTCAGGTGGTGCTGGAGGGGCTGCCCGACGGCCGCCATGTCGTGGAAGACCGTCAGGCCGGCACTGTCGAGGGTGTAGTGGCGGCGGGTGCCGGTGACCTCCTTGGCCAGCGGGGTCAGCACCACGTCCTTCGTCTCGATCTCGATGTCGAGCTCCGCCGCGGCCGTGGCCGACACCCGGCCGACGTACGTCTCGACGATGCCGGTCGGGTGGGCGAGCACCACCTCCAGCGACGCGTCGGGCGTCACCCGCCACCAGCCGGTCTCCCGCCCCGCCGGACGGACCGGCACCCCGGCCGCGTCGACCAGCCAGGCGCGCGCCTCGTAACGCAGGAAGGGCCGGCCGTCGTGGCTGAAGGAGACCTCCTGCTCGTAGCGGAAGTCCTGCGCCAGCGTCGGGTACTCGCCCTGCCCACGCCCGTGCCAGCGCCCCAGCAGGGGCAGCACCGGCGCCAGTTGCGGATGCGGTGCGGGCCCCTCCCCGAGCACGTGGCTGTCGGGGTACGGATTCTCCTGCGCCGGCTCGAACATGTTCACCCTGCCCGTTCTGTGATCGTCCCCCGCGGACGTGCAGACTAGCGCCCGGAGCGCACCATGCGGGGGAGCGTCCGCCGGGCGGACACGCGGCCCGCCTACGCGACGAACTCCTGGTCGCCGTAGCGGACCTCGGCGGAGTTCCAGTCGACCCCGAGCTCGGAGGTGAACTTCCGGGCGAGCGGCAGGTCGCCGATCGGCGCGATGAGGATCAGCCGCCCGTCGAGGGCCACCGAACCGCCGACGAGGCGGTCCCGCGCCACCGGGTCGGCGAGCAGCGCGTCGCGCAGCCGGGTGGCGCTGACGCCCTCGGCCTGGATCTCGACGGCGTCGGTCTCCGGGGAGGTGCGCGGAAGGCACCGGAACGTCAGCACCGACTCCTGCCGGTACTGCTTGCGGATGACGTCGGCGATGTGGTGCAGCCCGTTCGCGTCGACCTGGGTGACGTCGAACTCGCGCGAGCGCTCGTAGGTGGCCTGCTGCTCGTCCTCGGACCAGAACACCCCGTCCAGCAGGGTCGAGGACTCCGTCCGGGCCCCGTGGGCGTGGATGATCTCCCGGACCTCGCGGTCGAAGCGCTTGAGCCGCGTCCGGAGCCGGGGGTCGGCCGGGTCCGTGATGACGGCGGTGTTGTCGGTGGCGAAGATCTCCGCGGTCGGGCAGTCGGCGGCCGGGGCCGAGGCCGGGGACGGGGCCGGCGGAGCGGCCTGGGCGGTGCCCGCCCCCGCCGAGGCCAGTACCAGGACGCCGACCGCCACCAGTGTGCGCAACCGCTTCATTCCTCAACTCCCTGCCTGTGGGCCCGTGCTGCGGCGCACCCCGGGCCGCAGCGGGCCTCATCCTAGGAGCCGGGCGGGACCCCGCGGGGGTGTCGGCACCCCATATGGCGGATGGCGGACGGTGGCTACTTGCGGGTGGCCGGAGTTAGCCGGTCACCGTCACGGGTATGGCCCAACGGGGGAGGGGGTGCGGTGGTGCGGGGTGGTGCACGCAGGGCGGCCCGGGTCGCGGCCGCGTTCGGATCGGCGGCGGTCCTCGCCTTCGCCGCGTGGCTGGTGTGGCTCCTGCCCGGGCCGCAACTGGCCGCCGTACTCGGCTTCGGGCCGGTGGACGGCGTCGTGACGATCGCCGAGTGCCACGACGCCACCGACACGGAGGGCTTCGCCGCCGGCACGGAGTGCGCGGGCCGCTACACCCCGCTGCGCCGGGGCGGCGGACCGCGGGAGGAGATCCTGCTGGAGCGGGCCGCGGAGGAGCACGGGCGGGGCTCCGAGGTCGAGGTCCGGACCGCGCGGGGGAAGGCGTACGAACTGTCGGGCTCCGCCGTCGGCAACCTCGGGGTCGCGACGGGACTGCTGCTGGTGCCCTTCCTCGCCCTGGCGGCCTGGCTCGGCGCCTGCGCCCGCCGGGGCCGGGCCGTGGACGGGGAAGGCTTCGTGCTGGCGGCGCTGGCCGCGATGGTGGCCGTGGTCGTCCTGGGCGTGGCGGCGGGCCTCCTGGTGGCGCTCCTCACGGCCGTGTTCTGAGCCCGCCGCCCCGTCCCGTCAGCGCCGTCCCGCCAGCGCCGGCGGAGCCGCCCGCGCTACGGTGCGAGCGCGAGGCCCTCGATCAGTTCCGCGCCCGGGAGTCCGGCCAAGAGCGCGCCCGGGGCGATCAGCTTGCCCCGGCGGCGGCCGCTGCCCACCAGGACGTACGGCATGCCGCCGACCGCCGCGTCCACCAGCAGCGGCCAGCCGGCCGGCAGGCCCAGCGGGGTGATCCCGCCGTACTCCATGCCGGTCAGCTCCACGGCCGTGGCCATCGGCGCGAACGAGACCTTGCGGGCCCCCAAGTGGCGCCGCACGACCCCGTTCACATCGGCCCGGGCCGCCGACGGCACCAGACAGGCGGCCAGGGTGGTCTCCCCGCCGCGCTTGGCGGCGACCACCACGCAGTTCGCGGACTGGTCCAGCAGTTCCCGCCCGTAGTGCTCCACGAAGGCCGCGGTGTCCGCGATCGCCGGATCGGTGTCGACGTACACGATCTGCCGGGCGCCGGCCGGGTCCTCGCCCTGCCGGCCGCGCACCGCCTCCGCGACCGGGGCGACCAGCTGGGCCAGGCAGTCCGGGGCGGGACGGGCGTCTTCGAAGGGGCCGATGGGGGCGCGCATGCCCGCACGGTAGCAGGGGGCGCAGGTGCGAGTGCTTCGCACCTGGTCAGGGCGTGCAGGACGGCCGTAGCCGCAATCGGTTCCCTGTGCCAACGTAAGGTCCATGGACGGCAATCGCGGCAGCGGCCACTCCCACCCTCACCCTCATCCTCACCCTCACACCCACCCGCACGGGCCCGGCCGCCGGCGCGGGCTGCGCCACCTGCTGATCCCGCACCGCCACGACGCCGGCGACAAGGTCGACGCCGCCATGGAGACCTCCCGCGACGGCATGCGCACCCTGTGGATCTCCCTCGCCGTCCTCGGGGCGACCGCCGCCGTCCAGGCCGCGATCGTCGCCCTGTCCGGGTCGGTCGCCCTGCTCGGGGACACCGTCCACAACACCGCCGACGCCCTGACCGCCGTGCCGCTGGGCATCGCCTTCGTCCTCGGCCGGAGGGCGGCCAACCGCCGCTACACCTACGGCTACGGCCGCGCCGAGGACCTCGCGGGCGTGCTGATCGTGCTGGTCATCGCCGCGTCCGCCGCCCTCGCCGCCTGGGCCGCCGTCGACCGGCTGCTGCACCCCCGCGAGGTCACCCACCTGTGGGCGGTCTGCGCGGCGGCCCTCACCGGCTTCGCCGGAAACGAGTGGGTGGCCCGCCTGCGCGTCCGCACCGGCCGGCGGATCGGCTCCGCCGCCCTGGTCGCCGACGGACTGCACGCCCGCACCGACGGGTTCACCTCCCTCGCCGTCCTGCTGGGGGCGGCCGGCTCCGCGGCCGGCCTGCCGGCCGCCGACCCCCTCGTGGGCCTCCTGATCACCCTCGCCATCCTGTTCGTCCTCGGGGACGCCGCCCGCGAGGTCTACCGCCGCCTGATGGACTGCGTCGACCCCGCCCTCGTCGACGCCGCCGAGCGGGCCCTGCGGGACGTGCCCGGGGTGCTCGGCGTCGGGCAGCTGCGCATGCGCTGGATCGGCCACACCCTGCGCGCCGAGGCCGACATCGTCGTCGCCTCCCACCTGACCGTCGTACGGGCCCACGAGCTCGCGCTCGCCGCCGAACAGGCCCTGATCCGGGCCGTCCCCAGGATGACGGCCGCGACCGTCCACACCGACCACACCCCCGTCGGCAGGGCCCCCCGCCTCGCGGCCCGGGCGTGATCCCGAAGGGACGGCCTACCGCCCGGCCTCCGCGCGGTGGACGTGGTCCGTGATCAGCGCGGCGATCTCCGGCCACAGGGCCCGGGGCAGGTCGTGCCCCATCCCCGGGAGGACCGCGAGCCCGGCACCCGGGACGGCCCCCGCCGTGGCCCGCCCGCCGCTCACGTCGCACATCGGGTCGTCCGCGCCGTGGATCACCAGCGTGGGCAGCCGCAGCGACCGCAGCCGCTCCGTACGGTCACCGGACGCCACCGACGCCACCGCCTGCCGGGCCACGCCCAGCGGGTCGTACGACCGGTCGAAGGCGCGGCCGGCGCGCTCCCGTACGGCCGCCTCGTCGAAGGGGAACCCCGGGGACCCCAGCACCCGCACGGCGTTGACCGTCCGGTCGACGACCTCCGCGCGGCTCTTCGGCGGCGGCCCCGCGAGCGCGCCCAGCGCCTCCGGGTCGGGCCGGCCGACCGCCGGGTCCCCCGTCGTGGACATCATCGACGTCAGCGACCGGACCCGGCCGGGGTGTTCGATCGCCATCGTCTGGGCGATCGCCCCTCCCAGCGACAGGCCCACGACATGGGCGCTGTCCAGCCCCAGGACGTCGAGCAGCCCCACCGCGTCGGCCGCCATGTCGGACAGGGTGTACGAGGCCGACGACAGGTCCCCCGCGAGCGCCGCGGGCACGTCCGGCACCGGTGCGTCGGGGAAGTGCGACGAGAGCCCGGCGTCGCGGTTGTCGAACCGGATCAGCTGGACCCCGCGCCCCGTCAGCTCCGCGCAGAACCCGTCGGGCCAGCCGTGCATCTGGAGGGCGATGCCCATGACCAGCAGCACGGGCGGGGCCTGCCCGTCGCCCCACCGCTCGTAGGCCACCTCGATGCCGGCCGGCCCCACGTTCAGGGCCTTCTCCTCGGTCACCGTCACGCCGTCTCCTCGTCCGCGGGGGCAGGGGCACCGCCGAACATACCGGTGGGGAACGGCCCGAGGAGCGCTCGCACGGCCGCGCCCGCCCGCTCTTCGCCGGCGCCCGGCCCGGACGGGGATCCCCTCCGGCGGCGCGACGCGCGAACCCGCCCCGAAGACGCGCCGGCGGTTCACGGGAGGGGCGCCCCGCCGGCCGGACCCGCCCGCTCCAGCAGGGCGGTGCCGAGTTCGCTGGCGGTGTAGTGCACCTCGCGCCGGTAGCGGTGGCCGGTGACGAGGCCCGCGTCGCGCAGCACCGCGAGGTGCTGGGACACCGCGCCGAGGCTGAGCCCGCTGCGGGCCGCCAGCTGCGTCGTCGTACTGGGCGCGCCGGTGAACGCGAGGAGCCGGGCCCGGCTGCGGCCCAGCAGCCGGGCCAGCCCGTCCCCGTCGGCGGCACGGCGCTCCCACAGGCCGCCGACCGCCCGCGAGGGGTAGACCACGGCCGGGGGAGCGGCGGCGGTGCCGGCCAGCAGATGGCAGCGCGCGGCGAAGGCGCTGGGGGCCAGCGTGATGCCCCTGCCGCCGAGGTCGAGCCCGGCCGGGGGCAGCTCGGCGGACACCAGCCGGTCACCGGTCCAGCTCAGCGCGGGGTGGAGGCGGGCGAACACCTCCTGGATGCCGTCCTCGGCGAGCTGCCGGGTCCGGTACGCGACGTCCGCCTCCAGCACGGCCCGGACGCGCGGCCAGTACGGCCGGACCGCCGCCTCCCACCACGCCCGCAGGGCCTCCTCCAGCCCGGGCGGGGGCGCCATCAGGGCCAGTTCCTCCTCGAACTCGGCCAGCGGGCAGCGCGGAGGCGGCGTGGCGAACCCAGGGCCGGCGGCGGCGGTGCGCAGCACCGCGGTCCGCCCCGCCAGGACCCGGTCCTCCCGCAGGGCCAGCGCGGCCTTGATCCAGGGCAGGTGCACCGCGTGCCGCCCGGGGTCCGTGGTGGCGCGGAAGCCGGCGACGGTCTCCCACAGAGGCGAGATCGCGAACCGGATGCCGGCCACGTCGTCCACACCGAACCGCACCTCACCCAACGCGCCCGCCCCCCACCCCAGTTCCCGCGACCTTTTCGCCCAGACTAAAACATTGGCCCACCGGCTCCGGGGCCGACATCTTCGCGGACATGACGAACAGCCACCCCCGGCCGCGCCCCGGCCGCGACCTCTTCCGCGACGCCGGCTTCCGCCGCCTCTGGGCCGCCGACGCCGTGAGCCAGGCCGGCTCGGCCGTGACCCTGCTGGCCCTGCCCCTCGTGGCGATCGGCGCCCTCGACGCCACCCCCTTCGAGGCCGGACTGCTCGTCACGGCCGAGTACCTGGCCTTCCTGCTGATCGGCCTGCCCGCCGGAGCCTGGGTCGACCGGATGCGCACCCGGCCCGTGATGATCGCGGGCGACCTGGGCCGCGCCGCCCTGCTCCTGTCCGTCCCCGCGGCGGCCTGGCTGGACGTACTGACGCTGCCCCAGCTGTACGCGGTGGCGTTCGGGATGTCGGTGTGCACGCTCTTCTTCGACGTGGCCGCCCAGAGCGCGCTGCCCCGCCTGGTCGACGCCGGCCGCCTCGCGGACGCCAACGTCCGGCTGGAGGCCACCCGCAACATCACCCAGGTCGGCGGGCCGGGGCTGGCCGGAGTCCTGGTCGGCGCGCTGACCGCGCCCGTGGCCGTCGCCGTGGACGCCGTCAGCTACCTCCTCTCCGCCCTGCTCGTCTCCCGGATCCGCCGCCCCGAGCCGCGACCCGCCGCCCGGCGCGGTACGAACCTGCGGGCCGAGATCGCCGAGGGGCTCCGCTTCGTCTTCGGTCACCGGACCCTGCGGGCCGTCACCGCCGCCTCCGCCGTCTCCAACCTCTTCGGCACGGCCGGCGCCGCCATGCTGATGGTGCTGCTCGCGGGGGAACTGGGCCTGCCCCCGCTGCTGTGCGCGGCCGTGTTCGCCGCGGAGGCCCTGGGCGGGCTGCTGGGCAGCCTGCTCACCCTGCGCGTGGCCGCCGCGTTCGGCCAGGGCCGGGCGATGTGCGCGTCCGTGATCATCAGCGGGGCGCTGTGGCTGGCGGCCGTCCCGCTGTACCGGGACGACTGGCGGTTCGCGGCGGCCCTCGCCCTCCAGGGTCTGGGCTGGACCGCCTTCATGACCTTCAAGATCACCTCGGTCGCGTACCGGCAGCGGGTGTGCCCCGAACCCCTGCTGGGCCGGACGGCCGCGACGTTCCGCTTCGTGGTGTGGGGCGCCATGCCCGTCGGCGCGCTCCTCGGCGGAGCGCTGGGGCAGTGGCTCGGCGCCCGCCCGGCGATGTGGATCGGCGCCCTGGGGGAGCTCCTCGCGGTCGTGCCCCTGCTGCTCTCGCCGCTGCGGACGGCCCGTGAACTGCCGCCCGGCCCCGACCGGCCCGCCGCACGGGACCTCGTACCGGGACCGTCCGGGGCCTGAGCCGACGCCCGGGGGTGACGCCCCCGGGCGCGGGCCCCGGGGCGGCTACCGCCGCCGGTCCGCCAGCACCTCGGACGAGACGTCCCGCTGCTGCGGGACCGGCGGGAGGGACACCGGCGTCCCCTCCTCGTCCTGCCGGAGCGAGACGGTGCGCGTGGGCGCCGGGATCGAGATGCCCTCCGCCCGGTAGCGCCGGTGCAGGCGCTTGATGAACTCGTGCTTGATCCGGTACTGGTCGCTGAACTCCCCGACGCCCAGGATCACCGTGAAGTTGATCCGGGAGTCCGCGAAGGTGTGGAAGCGGACCGCGGCCTCGTGGTCGGGGACGCCGCCGCTGATGTCGGCCATCACCCCGTCGACGACGTCGAGGGTGACCTTCTCCACGTGCTCCAGGTCGCTGTCGTAGCCGACCCCGGCCTGGACCAGGATCGTCAGCTTCTGCTCGGGCTGCGTGTAGTTGGTCATGTTCGTCCGCGCGAGGCGGTCGTTCGGGATGATCACCAGGTTGTTCGACAGGTTGCGCACCACGCTGTTGCGCCAGTTGATGTCGACGACGTACCCCTCCTCGCCGCTGCTGAGCCGGATGTAGTCGCCCGGCTGCACGGTCTTGGAGGCGAGGATGTGCACCCCCGCGAAGAGGTTGGCGAGGGTGTCCCGCAGCGCGAGCGCGATCGCGAGACCGCCCACCCCGAGGGCGGTGACCAGCGGGGCGATGGACACCCCGAGCGTCTCCAGGGCCACGAGGACCCCCAGCGTCAGCACCACGATCCGGGTGATGTTGACGAAGATGGTCGCGGACGCCGCCACCCCGGTCCGGGACGCGGCCACCGACTGGACCAGACCCGCCACGACCCGGGCCGCGCTGAGCGTGGCGATGACGATGAGCACGGCCGTCAGCGACTGGTTGACCACGCCCCCGACCCGCGCGGTCAGCGGCAGCGCCGAAGCCGCCACCGCGACCCCGGCGATCACGGCCGCCCAGGGGACGATCGTCCGCAGCGCGTCGACGATGACGTCGTCCCCGCTCCACTTGGTCCGGCTCGCGTGCTTGGCCAGCCACTTCATCAGCGCCCGCAGCACCAGGGCGGCCACGCTCCCCGAGGCCAGCGCGATGCCGGCCACCACCCAGTCGTGCAGGAGGAGGTCCCGGGTCACCGGCCCGCCCCCGCACCGTGGAGGGCGAGGGAACGGGCCGCCGCCGGACGCCGTATGTGCTGTGTCGTCACCTTGTCACCTGTCAGGTCGTGTCGTGCGCAACCCAGTTCGAGCGGATGTACGCATTCCGAACGGACTGCCATCCTGCCCCATGCACCGGACGGCCCCTCAGCCGGACCCCGGCGTTCCGCCCCCGCGCGGTCCGCCCGGCCGGGCTCGGGCACGCGGGACTCCGTGCCCGCCGCCCCGGCCCTGCCCCGCCCGGCCGATGGCCGGTTGCTCCGGGTTGACGAACCGCTCACCTGCCCGGCCCACACCTCCGGCCCTGTCGTGGCGCCCCGGGTGGCGGGGAGCGGTGGGATGTGCAGCGCGTGGAGAGGCGCCCGGTCCGCCCAGCGGTCCATGGGGGCCCACGCAACCGTTCCCTCGCACTCCCGCGGCGGTCCTCAGCGCCGGCGGGGAAGGAAGTCATGAACCTCAACGCTCACAAGGTGACCCAACGCCCGCGGAACTCCCGGGTGCTGCTCGCCTCCCTCGCCGCGGCGGCCGCCCTCACCGGGCAGCTGGTGGCGATCGCCCCGGCCGCGTCCGCCGACGGGCCCAAGCCGTCGGGCCCGTCGGTCCAGGACAAGCAGAGGAACCCGGAGAAGGACCACGACAAGAAGCGGCCGTCCCAGTTCCCGCACGGCCTGCGGCAGTTCACCTCCGACAACACCTTCACCGTGCCGGCGGGCGTCAAGACGGTGTTCGTCCAGGCCTGGGGCGCCGGCGGCGGCGGTGGCGGCGGCGGTGGCGCGTCCACCAACGACAACGGCGCGGGCGGCGGTGGCGGTGGCGGCGGCGCCGGCGGCTTCACCTGGTGCACGCTCAACGTGACCCCGCTGGCCGACTACGGCATCGACGTCGGCGCCGCGGGGACCTCCGGCACCGCGGGCACCCCCGGTGACGGGGCCGGCGGGGCGGGCGGCGACGGCGGCGACGGCGGCACCGGCGGCACCACGACCGTCATCTCCTCCGCGACCAACACCACCCTCGCCACCGCGACCGGCGGCGGCGGTGGCGGCGGTGGTGGCGGCGGCACCACGACCGAGGGTGCCGGCGGCGCCGGCGGCGCGGGCGGCAGCGGCTCCTGCGCCACGGGCGGCGTGAACCTGTCCGGCGAGCCCGGCGCGCCCGGAGCGCCGGGCGTCGCGGCCACGGGCGGCGTGGGCGGCGAGGGCGGAGACCCCGCCGACGGCATCGTCGGTCTCCCGGCGAACGCCGCGGCCGGCGGCGACGGCGGCGCGGGCGGAGACGCGTCCCCGATCGAGGCCGAGCGTGCGGGCATCGCCGGCCAGCCCGGCGGAGCCGGCTACGTCGTCATCTGGTGGTAGCGCACTGACACCGCCCGCTCCCACGGCCCCGGCCGCGGGAGCGGGCGGTACTGCGTCACGTCCCGTCGGTGAGGAACTCCCGCAGGTCCACGATCCCGTACCCCTCCTCCAGGACCGCGTCCACGATCCGCGGCAGGGCCTGCGCGTCGAGCACGACCCCGTCGCCCGCGCTGCTGCCGACGTGCATCTGGAGGATCGCCCCGGGCCCCAGCGAGCCCACCGCCCTGCGGACCACCGCGTCCACCGTCATGCCGCCGGCCGGCCCCAGGTAGCCGTTCGTGTCGTCGGTGAACTCGATCGCCGCGTAGCCGAGGCCGTTGACGTCCGCCACCGCATCCTCCGTGGTGGAGCCGTACGGGAACCGGAAGAAGGGCAGGGGCTCGGCCCCGGACGCCGTACGGATCGCCGCGTCCGCCGCGCGCACCTCCCGCGCCCGCTCCGCCGTGCCGAGGCCGTCGAAGTACGGGTGGCTGTACGAGTGATTGCCCAGCCCGTGCCCCGCGTCGGCCATCGCCCGCACCGCCGCCGGACGGGCCTGCGCGAACCGGCCCGTGGGGAAGAAGGTGGCGGCCGCCCTCCGCCGGCGCAGCTCCGCCAGGACGGCGTCGAGCCCGCTCTCGTCCCACGCCGCGTTGAAGGTCAGCGCCACCACCCCGCGCGACGTGGGCAGCCTCCGGACCTCCCGCCCCAGCAGCGACGCCGGCGGCCGCGGCCCCGCCGCCCGGGCGGGCGTCGCCACCGCGCCCGCACCGGGGGCGAGCCCCGCGGCCAGCAGCGCCGCCAGCGCGGCGCGTCGTCCCACATCCACCACGGTCACTCCCTCGGACACCGCACCGCCCCGTGCGGCGCTCCCACGAGTGTGCGAGCGCACCGGGGCGGTGGCCGTGCGGCCGTGCCGGGCACCCGGGTGATCTCCGCGCGCCGCGCCGACCGGGCCCGGTGCGCCCGGGCTGACGCCGCCCGGCAGGCCCGTACAGTCCGCTGCGGGCACCTCCGCCCCCGTCACCGCGGGGCCCGCACCGGCAAGGGAGACAGCAGTGAACTCGACCGACCAGGACCACTTCCCCCCGGACCCGGCCCGCCCCCAGGACGGGGTGCTCACCGGACGGGCTTCGCTGCACGTGCTCGTCCTGTCGGGCTCCTCCCGGACCGGGTCGGTCAACGCCCGCCTGGCCGCGCTCGTCGCGAGCCTGGTCGTACGGGCCGGCGCCACCGCCGAGCCCGCCATGCTCGGCGACTTCCCCATGCCGCTGTACGACGGTGACCTGGAGGCCGACGAGGGGGTGCCGCCGGGCGCACTGGCCCTGCGCGAACGCATCGAGGCCGCCCAGGCCCTGGTGATCGCCTCGCCCGAGTACAACGCCTCCGTCCCCGGCGTCGTCAAGAACGCCGTCGACTGGGTCTCCCGCGTCCGGCCGCAGCCCTTCAAGGACAAGCAGGTGCTCCTGGTGTCGGCCTCGCCGTCGATGGTCGGCGGCAACCGGGGCCTGTGGGCGCTGCGCGTCCCGCTGGAACACCTCGGGGCGCGGGTCTACCCCGACATGTTCAGCCTGGCGATGGCCCATCAGGAGTTCACCGAGGACGGCGCGCTCACCGACCGGGGGCTCGGCGAGCGCCTGACGTCGACGGTCGACTCGTTCCTGGACCTCGCCGAGGCCGACACCCGCTACCTGTGCCTCCAGCGCCGCTGGTACGAGTTCCTCGGCGACCGGACCGACGCCCCGGTCACCGCCCGCGCCCAGGACTGAGCCCCCGCCCGGGGGGGTGTCCGGCACGGGTCACGACAGGCCCTGGGGCCTGTCGTCTCAACCTCCCGTCTGCCCCGCGCCGCCCGGCACGCCGAGAGCACGCACCGGACACCGCGGGGCCGCCCTGCGGGCTTCGGACCGCTGCGGCCGCCCAACGACGCGAACGCGTACGCATCCGCAGCGAACGGCGTGTCCGTCGGGGCGGAAGACCACTGCCGGCAGCAGCCTGACCACCCGAGCCGGCAACCCTCCCAGGGCACAGCCCTACATGTCGAAGGGTTCGTGGCGGGCGTCGTCACCGGGCCAGGCGCGGTCCATGAACGGCGCCCGGTCGAGGCCGTCGAAGCAGCGCATCAGGAAGTCGGTGAAGCTGCCACTGGTGCGGTACCACTCCGCGCACTCGCTGCCGACCACGATCTCCCACGTGCCCGGATCCGGGTCGCCGGCCAGGAAGTAGTACTCGCTGCCGTGCTCGTCGTGGCCCCAGCGGATGAGTCCACCAGGGTCGGGGTGGAAGGGGAAGGGGTAGAGGTCCTCCGACCCCCTCCGTGCTTCGCGCCAGCCCTCCAGGGACCAGAAGTCCTCGAGTTGGGCAGGTGTCATGAGACCGGTCGGCCGGTCGAGGTGGAGGTACCCGCCGAGGGTTCCGGGCCCGTACACGTCCATGAAGGCCTTGTAGTCCGCGGGCAGCGTGACACCGAGGTGCTGTTCGGAGGCCTCCCAGACCTCTCGCCGCGGCCGGCCCCACGCCTCCTCCGGCTCACCGAGCAGTGCCTGGAGGCGTTCCCATGGCGATGGCATGTCTTCCCTCGTCCCTGATGTGCGACTGTCCGGGAACATCATCAGGCCACCCTCTGACAACCCAGAGGGGCCCAGCGTCCTCGACCCGGCGAACCTTCCCGGTCCCAGCCCTAGGGCCTGTCGTCAAACTGCCGTCGTCGCCCGGAGGGCGGCCCCGCGGCGTCTGGTGCGTGCTCTCGGCGTGCCGGGCGGCAGCCCTCGTACTGGACGTACTCGGGCTTCCGCCCGGTGCGGCGAGAGCGCGTGCAAGGCGTCGCGGGGCAGACGGAAGTTTGACGACAGGCCCTAGCGCTGGGACAGCTCCGAGGGCGCTTCCTGGACCGTCCAGCCGTTGCCGTCCGGGTCGCGGAACGTCAGGAACGAGTTCCAGGTGCCGCCCTTGCCCTCCTCCCAGCCCGCCGCCCCGAGGTGGCGCACCGGGGAGACGTCCACGCCCCGCCCCACCAGTTCCGCGCGCGCGGCCTCGATGTCGCCGACGCACAGCTGGAGCCCGTGCAGCGTGCCCGGCGCCATCACGGCCGTACCGGGCGCCGGAGGCATGCCCTGGAGCAGGGCGATCGAGCACCGCGAGCCGGGCGGGGTCAGCTGGATGATGCGTACGCCCGGGGCGACCTCGTCGTCGAGGTCCACCCCGAAGCCGACCGCGTCGGCGTAGAACTGCTTGGCCCGGTCCATGTCGGTGACGGGGACGGGGACGACTTCGAGCGTCCAGTTCACGGAGAGCCTCCTCGGGAGCGCCGGGTCACCCGGCGGGACAGTGCGACCGCGGCCGAGTCTTCCGCACGGGGCGCCGCCGGGCCCGCAGGCGCGGGGTCACGGCCCGGCGCGGGGGCGCTCGCCCACCCGCGGGGGCGCGTGCACGTGCGCCGGGGGCGCGCAGGGGGGCCGGCACCACTCTTCCGGAATATTTCCGGGACCGGCTTGCACGATCGGGCGCGATTTCCGATGGGGTGGTGATGGGGGGCGCATGCCGCTCCACGGCTGCCGCACACGGGGGCGGTCAGCCGGTCACCCCACACGCCACTTGGAAGGTTCCGCGCCGAAGTGAATGTTGCCGAGATCGTCTTCCTCCCGCTGATAGACGCCACCACGGTCCGTGTTTTCTCGAGCGATGTGACACCCACCGCCCAGGAGGGCGGCGACGAGCAACGGTGGGGGAGTGCATGAGCGAAGGCGAGTTCGACCCAGCGGGGGACCAGACGGTCTCCAGTGAACTGGCGGGCGTCCTGCCCGTGGAGTTCACCGCGTTCCACTCCCAGCAGCACCGCGCGTACCTGCGCTACGCCCACCTCCAGCTGGGCAACGCCAAGGACGCCCAGGAAGTCGTCGACGACGTGTTCACCTTCCTGCTGAAGGTGTGGCGCCAGGCCCTCAAGGAGGCGAGCCTGCACGGCTTCGCCTGGGCCGTCCTCCGTGAACACGTCGAACGCCGGCTGGCGGTACTCGGCCGCCAGGTCGCCATGGTGGAGACGGCGTGGTTCTCGGCCCTGCGCCGCTCGTCGAGGGAACGGCTCGAACTGCTGGAATCCAAGCTCGGCCTCTACGCGGCCATCGCGGAGCTGTCCGAGCGGCAGTACGACGTGGTGCTGCTGGCGTTCCTGCTGGGCAACGACTCCGACACGGTCGCCCGGATGATGGGGATCTCCCCCGCGACGGTCCGTTCGCACGTACGAGGCGCACGCCGAACCCTGTCCCGCAAGCTCGGGGTGGACTGGATCCCCGGAGAGGAGAAGGACCAGTGAGCGACATGCCCGCTGACCGTGACATGCCGCTGTGCGAACTGGACGCGGCCCTGAAGAACGCCGCGGTGCTCGCGGAGGAGTACGCCGGCTACGACGAGGGCGCCGCCCGGCGCCGCATCGCCCGCCGGATCGTCGCCGACCGGGCCCGCTCGGCCATCGGCGGCACCCTCGGGACCGACCCGCCGGGGCGGGGGCAGGCAGCCCCCGCCGAGTACGACGACCTGGTTCTCGACGCCGCCTGCCACGTGCGCGCGGCCCGCGTGCTGGACGACGTCACCTGGTCCCTGGTGGAGAGCCGCGACTTCGCGGAACTCGCCCTGCACGCCGAATCCTGGCCCCACGGGGTGGACTCGGCCCTGCTGTTCGGCTGTCTGCTCCACCTGACGGAGCGCACCGAGGGCGCCCGGTTCTGGTTCCAGTACGCCGCGGGGGCGGGCTCCCGCACCGCCGCGCACTGCCTCTACCTCCACCACCTCGCCCGCGCGGAGGTCCGTACCGCCCGCCACTGGAAGCAGCAGGCCCGGGTCCTCCCCGCCGAGGAACACCTGCCGCACCTGCCGCAGATCCCGGAGGACCTCGAGGACGCCCTGGCGGCCTCCGTGATCTGGACCTCCCCGCCCATCACCACCCAGGACCTCAGCTCCCTCACCAGCGGGCCCGGCCGGGCCGCCCGGCCGCCCTACCGGCTGCCCGCCCGGCTCCGCCAGGCCGTCACGGCGCGCCCCAACAACGAGGACCCGGACCTCGGGGACGTCTTCACCCCCAGCCCGCCGGTCGCCGTCGCCGTGGCCCACCACGCCCGCCTCAACCCCCTCCACCTGACGGGCGAGGCCAACGCCTGGGCGCTGGAAGCCCTCAAGCAGCCCCACCTGACGCACGCCGCCCGCAAGAGCCCCGAAGGACAGCCGGCCCCCGCCGCACTGGCCTCCGTGCACCAGGCGCTGCGCGTCCTGGAGGTCGTCAACAGGTACTCGGGCGGGGTCAGCCTCACCCAGATCGCCCGCGAGACGAAACTGCCCCAACTGGTGATCGCCCGGGCCGTGGAACAGCTCGTCCGGGCCAACCTGGCCGCCCCCACCGGGCCGGACGCCTACGTCGCGGGCAACGCCCTGCTGCTGGCCGACGCGGCCGGCGGCGACGGGCGCGGACACCTGAAGGAGACCCTCGCCTGGGTACGGGACGCCGTCGGCGCCGCCGTGTACGTGGCCCGCTACACCGACGGCGAGGTCTCCATCACGCAGTACGCCGACGGCCCGGGCGCACCCGTCGTCGAGGAGTGGGTCGACTTCCGGTCGGCCGCCCACGCCTCCGCCGTCGGCAAGGCCCTGCTCACCCAGCTCGACTACGACGAACGGAAGGACCATCTGGACCGTCACCGGATGTCCAGGTTCACCCCGCACACCCTCGCCGAAGAGAAGGAGCTCTTCCACCAGCTCGACACGCGCAGGCCCAACGCCCCGCTGCTCGACCTCCAGGAGTACGCCCTCGGCACGGTCTGCGCGGCGGTCCCGATCACCTCGGGGCCGAACGCGGAATGTGTGGCCCTGTCCATCCCCGTCCCCGATCCCGGCCGGCTGAGGCAGGCCGCCCGCATCCTGCAGAGCGAGGCCGCCGCGGTCTTACTGGCGCTCATCGTGGCCGGCAGCGCCCAGCCCGCCCCGGGAGCGGTCCGCAGCGAACCCGCCCCCCGGGTTCCGCTGCGCTTCCTCGCCGGGGCGGCGGGAGCGGCGGCCTCCGCCGGACTGCACGCGCCCTTCCTCTCCACCACCGTCTAGCGCTCTGACCGGCCCCGCCCACGGGGCCGGCCCCCGTGCGGACCCGAACGCACCGGAGCGGGGGGGGGGGACCCCCCCCCCCCCCCCCCCCCCCTCCCACCCCCACCCCCCCCCCCCCCCCCCCCCCCCCCCCCCCCCCCATCCCCCCCCCCAACCCCCCCCCCCCCCCCCCCCCCCCCCCCCCCCTCCGCCGTGCCTCAAGCCGTCCGCCGGCCGAGACCGACCGCCACGAGCAGCCCCGCGGCGACCACGACGGCCGCGTCGATCGCCAGGACCGTCCGCACCCCGTCGAAGAGGGCGCCCTGGGTGGTCGCCAGGACCCCGAGCAGCGGGATGCCGATGGTCAGGCCGACCTGCTGGGTGGTGGTCACCAGACCGGCGGCGAGCCCCTGCTCCTCGTCCGGCACCCCGCTCGTCACGATCACCCCGTACGCGATGATCGAGCCGAGGTGGCCCATGCTGGCCACCGACACGGCGAGGGCGACGAGCAGGGCCCCCGACTCCGTGCCCATGCCAAGCAGCACGGCGGTGAAGGCGCCCTGGCCGAGCAGCGACCAGACCAGCGTGCGGCGGGCGCCGAACCGGCCGATGAAGCGGGGCGCGTAGGCGCCGGCGAGGGCGGAGGTCACGCCCTGTACGCCGAAGACCAGCCCGGTCATGAAGGAGGACAGCCGCAGCGTCTCCTGGAGGTAGAGCGTCAGGACGAAGACGACCGTCGACATCATCGAGAAGGTCACCAGTCCTCCGATGTTGCCCCAGGCCACCGTGCGCCGCTTCAGCATCGGCAGCGAGACCAGCGGGGCCGGGGACTTCGACTCCACCACCACGAACGCCGCCAGCAGGAGGAGCCCCGCCAGCAGGGTGGCGCGTACGTCCACGCCGCCGAAGCCCCGCTGGGCCGCCGTCGACAGGGCGTAGATCAGCGCGAGCAGACCGCCGGTGACGGTGACGGCCCCCGGCACGTCGAGGCGCGGGAGCTCCGGCGTGCGCGACTCGGACAGCAGACCGGGCGCGAGGAACAGGACCAGCAGCCCCGCGACCGCGAGCAGGCCCATCGTGGAACGCCAGCCCAGCGTGTCGGTCATCACCCCGCCGAGCACCATGCCGACGGTGAAGCCGAGCGACAGCAGGGTGCCGGAGATGCCGAGCGCCTTGTCGCGCAGCGGGCCCTCCGGGAACGTCGTGGTCAGCAGCGACATGCCGGTCGGCACGATGACGGCGGCGCCCAGGCCCTGGAGGGCGCGCCCGGCGAGGAAGGAGGCGGGGTCCCAGGCGAAGGTGGCGAGCAGGGAGGCCGCGGCGAAGAGCACGAGCCCGGTCACGAACAGCCGCTTGCGTCCGTACAGGTCGGCGATCCGGCTGAACAGGAGCAGGAAGCCGCCGGAGGGCAGGGTGAACGCGGTGACCGCCCACTGGAGGGCGGACTGGCCGAGGCCCAGGTCCTTGCCGAGCGCGGGCAGGGCCACGTTCAGGACGGAGAAGTCGAGCGCCACCATGAACTGGGCGGCGCAGAGCACGAAGAGGACCAGCTTGGTCCGGCCGGTGAGCCGGGTGGTGTCCTCGGGGGCCGCGGAGTGCGCCGCGGTGACCGTCGGGGTCCGGGTGTCTGTCGTCATGACCCCACCCTCACCGGGCGGGAATGCCCGTGAAGAGTGGGAACTTATCCTGTTGGTGGCACCACCAGGGTGCCGAACAGGGGGAATTCGTGGCCACGCCGATCGACCAGCACCGCCGGACGGAACTGCGGGAGTTCCTGATGAGCCGGCGTGCGCGGATCTCGCCGACGGAGGCCGGGCTGCCGGACGGCGGGGCCCGCCGCCGCACCCCCGGGCTGCGCCGTGAGGAGGTCGCCGTGCTGGCGGGGGTCGGCGTGTCCTGGTACCAGTGGCTCGAACAGGGCCGCGACATCACCGTCTCCGCGCAGGTCCTGGACGCCGTGAGCCGGGTGCTGAAACTGTCCAGCGCCGAGCGCCGGCACCTGTACGTGCTCGCCGGGCTCAACCCGCCGGCCCTGGAAGTCGCCCCGGGGGACCGGAACATGTGCGACGGCCTCACACGGCTGATCGACGCGTGGATGCCCTTCCCCGCGCACATCATGGACACCTACTGGAACACCGTGATGTACAACGACGCGGCGGCGCTGGTGTTCGGGATGCGGCCCGAGACCGTGCAGAACTGCCTGATCGCCTTCTTCACCGACCCGATCTACCGGGACCGCTCTCCGCACTGGGAGCGCAACGCGTGCGACGTCGTGGCCCAGTTCCGGGCGGCCTGCTCCGAGCACCCGAACGACGAGGGCTTCCGGGCGGTGGTCGAGCAGGCGCTGCAACTCAGCCCGGAATTCACCGCGTTGTGGGAGCGCCGCGACGTCCGGCCCGGCGGCCAGCTCCAGAAGCAGATGCGGCACCCGGTGGTGGGCGCGCTGCACGTGGAGTCGACGCAGCTGCGGGTCCCGGCGCGGCCCGACCTGTCGGTCGTGCTGCACACGCCGCTGCCGGGCACGGACACGGCCGAGAAGCTGGAGTGGCTGGCCTCTCCCGAGGGGCGGCGCGGGCTGATGTACCCGGTCGCGGGCTGACGGGGGATCAGCCGGGGTGTGAGCCGAGCGCGGCCACGGCTGCGACCATGCGGTCCCAGAACCGGTCCGCGTCCAGGGTCGTGGCGACCCGGGCGTTCACGGGGCGGCCCGTGTAGTCGTGGAGGTCCACGACGGTGGCCCCGCGGGTGTAGCGGCCCTGGAGCTCCACCACCACGTTGGCGTCGGCGCAGCCCACGACGGCCGGGTCGATGACCCGGGCCACGGCCACCGGGTCGTGCAGCGGCGGGTGGGGCATGCCCCACAGCCGGCGGTACGTGGAGGCGTAGAAGCTGAGCAGTTCCACGCAGACGGAGCCGAGTCCGGTGCCGAGGGCCTCGAAGCGGGCCAGCACCTCGGGCGTGGCCAGCGCCTGGTGGGTGACGTCGAGCCCGCACATGGTCACCGGTACGCCGCTGCCGAAGACGACGGCGGCGGCCTCCGGGTCGGTGTAGACGTTGAACTCGGCCGCCGGCGTGCGGTTGCCCGGCCCCGCGGAACCCCCCATCAGCACGATCTCGCGGATGCGGGCCGCGCTCTCGGGGTGGCGGGTCAGAAGCAGCGCGATGTTGGTCAGCGGGGCGGTGGGCACCAGCGTCACCGGCTCGGGGTGCTCCATGAGAATCCGGTGGATGAGGTCCACGGCGTGCTCGGGCACCACGTCCACCGTGGGCGGCGGGAACCGCGGTCCGTCCAGGCCCGATTCACCGTGCACGTCGGCCGCCACGCCCAGCGGCTGGAGGAGCGGCCGGTCGCATCCGGCGGCGAGGGGCACGTCCGTGACACCGGCGAGGGTCAGGACCCGGCGGGCGTTGAGGGTGGTCTTGTCGAGGGTCTGGTTCCCGGCGACGGTGGTGACGGCGAGGAGGTCGACGCCGGGGTCCCCCGCGGCGAGCATGAGTGCCAGCGCGTCGTCGTGTCCGGGGTCGCAGTCGATGATGATCGGGACGGGCACGCGCGGATCCTCCTCATGGGGCCTGGGCTGGGGCCCAGTCTGCCGCCGCGGGCCCGCGCGGGCCGCCTCTTACGAGCCAAAACGCGCGGGCCGTGGCGGACATCGCCCCCCGGCGCGGTGTGATGGTCGGATGACTGCCCCGGACGGGGGGCGCCGGCGGGGTGGCGGGGGCGGCGACTGCCGCGCCTGCGCCGAAGGCCGCGGGGAGTGTGGAACGGTTCGTGCCGATCACGCACAGCAGCGATCGGAAGGACTCCCCATGCTCAGAACGGTGTTCACTGCCGGCGCGGCCGCCGCGCTCGCCGCTGCCGCCCTCACGCCCTCCGCGGGCGCCGCCCCCGCCGGCCCGGTCCCCGCCCCGACCGGGAAGATCGCCACCGTCCCGGTCCCGGCGCCCGCCGGCCAGATCACCATCGACGTCGTCCAGGTCAACGGATCCGGCTGCCGCCCCGGCACCGCGAACGTCGCGGTGTCCCCGGACAACACGGCGTTCACGGTGACGTACAGCGAGTACCTCGCCCAGGTCGGCAAGGACGCCAAGGCGACCGACTTCCGCAAGAACTGCCAGCTCGGCCTCAGCGTGAACGTGCCCCAGGGCTACACCTACGCCATCGCCAAGGCCGACTACCGCGGATTCGCCAGCCTCGCGCCCGGGGCGAGCGCCACGCAGAACGCCACGTACTACTTCCAGGGCATGAGCCAGTCCGCCTACCGCAGCCACTCCCTGATCGGCCCCTCCGAGGGCAACTGGCAGGTGTCGGACGCCGTGCCCGTCGAGGCCCTCGTCTTCCACCCCTGCGGTGCCAAGCGCAACCTGAACATCAACACCGAGCTGCGGGCGCAGGCGGGCACCTCCGACACGGCGAACACCACCAGCTTCGTCGCGATGGACTCGACCGACGGCAGCTTCAACACGGTCTACCACTTCTCCTGGAAGACCTGCCCGCAGCGGCGCTGACGCCGGCCGGACACCACGGGGCCGGGGGGGGGGGGGGGGGGGGGGGGGGGGGGGGGGGAGAGGGGGGGGGGGGGCGGGGGGGGGGGGGGGGGGGGGGGGGGGGGGGGGGGGGGGGGGGGGGGGAGGGGGGACTAGTTGTCACCGTTCTCGTGGGAAAACCTTCTTGCGGGGGTGCGGGCTGCGGCGGGACACCGTGGGGTGGGTCGGGGGGGTTCCCCCCCGGCCCCGGCCCCGCAGTATGTCTGGATCTGATGTGAAGAGCTGTCATAGGGGGCGTTCGAGTGGGAATCTCCCACCCCGGAACCGAAAGCGGAGAGTAGTCAGTCATAACGGTCAGTGATGACTCCACGTCCAGGAGGTCCGATGAGCACGAAGAACACCGCACCGACGTACGGACTTTCCTCGGGGACCCCGCAGTGGGTGCTCGACCCCTACCGCTTCCCCGGCCTCCAGGACCTGGACGAGCCGGAAGCCTCCGCGTCGGCCGCCGGGGAGCCGGCCGACGGCTCCCGCTCCTCCGCGCGCTGAGCCCCCGCGTCCGGCGCGGTCTCCCTCTCGGACGGGGGGTGCGGCGGCCGGGGGCCCGGTAACCGCCCGGTGTGCGCGGCCCGCCCCGCCCGCCCCGGCGGGCGGGACCCGAGCTGGACCGAGAGTTCGTGCAACAGCCTGTTTCCATGGCGCAGACGTGTCACGCCCTTCGCCTTCCCGGGCCCGGGAGTGTCGGGCGTGGAGGGCGAGAGGAATGCCGCTCGACTCGTGGTCGAATTCCGGCCGCTCCGGCCTGTTGCGGCCGGAGGGATATCCCCGCACGAATGGCGGTCGCGGGCGGCCGGGGAAGTGAGGATGTGTCGGCATATGGGGGAATCCGCGTCCCCGCCCTGATCCGACACGAGGTCCACAGCCGCGACATGTGTTCCGCCCCACGCCACGAAGGCCGAGGCGGCCTCCGCGACCACCGTTTCGGGCGGAGGCAGGGCTCCCATCTGCGCTTTGTTTCCGGACCGGGTGAACGGCCCGCCGGGAACCGCCCGGTCTTGTCGACGAACCATTGGCGGGAAGGCGGCGCGGAGGCCGCACGCCCTTCGTCTCCGGTACTTCTTCCCGCCGGTGTACCCGTACGGCAGGACGCTTCGCGCCGCATCGCCCAGGGTCCCTTCCCGGCGTGCCGACGGGGCTTACGATCTCGACGGACGGTCTCCCCCTCGACCGCCGCTCCCCCCGCACCCGTGGAGGTCAACCGTGTTCCGGACGGCCGAAGGACACCGCAGTCACCGCGACGGCGGTCACCACCCCTCCCGCCGGCGCGTACGCGCCCTGGCCGGAGCCGCCGCCGCGACGGGCGTGTTCCTCGCCGTGGGCTGCTCCTCCGGCGACAGCGGCCCGGGGGAGGCCGCGGGAGGCGTGAGCGTCGTCGAGAAGGGCAAGCTGACCACCTGCACCCACCTGCCCTACCCGCCGTTCCAGTTCGAGCAGAACGGCAAGGTCGTCGGCTTCGACGTGGCCCTGATCGACCTCGTCGCGAAGAAGCTCGAAGTCGAACAGAAGATCCTCGACACGCCGTTCGAGAACTTCAAGACGGGTGCCTTCCTCAACTCCGGCCAGTGCGACCTCGCCGCGGCCGGCATGACCATCACCGACGAGCGCAAGAAGAACGTCGACTTCTCCGTCCCCTACTTCGACGCGACCCAGGCACTGCTGGTGACGAAGAAGAGCGGTCTCACCTCCCTCGCCGACGTCAAGGCCAAGGGGAGCAAACTGGGCGCGCAGGCCGAGACCACCGGCGAGAGCCACGCCAAGGCCCAGGGCTTCAACCCCGTCGCCTTCGAGAGCTCGGACGCGGTGCTCAACGGACTGCGCACCGGCCAGGTCGACGCCGTCGTCATCGACTACCCCGTCGTCCAGGGCTGGCTCAAGGACCCGAAGAACGCCTCGGAGTTCGTCCTCGGGCAGAACATCGAGACCGGGGAGAAGTACGGCTTCTCGGTGAAGAAGGGCAACACCGCCCTGCTCGCCGCGATCGACAAGGCCGTCACCGACGCGAAGGCCGACGGCACCTACAAGAAGATCTACGAACAGTGGATCGGCCCGCTGCCCCAGGCGACGCCGTGACCTCACGGCTGACCCGGCGGCAGCGGCGCCGCGTCTGGCAGGGCGTGCAGTACGCGGTCTTCGTCGCCGTGCTGGTCCTGGTCGGCGTACTCGCCGACTGGGGCCGGCTGCAGAACCAGTTCGCGCAGACGGACCTGGCCGCGAGGCTCTTCCCGGAGATCATCACGATCGCCCTGCGGAACACGGTGGTGTACACCCTCTCCGGGTTCGTCTTCGGGCTGGTCCTCGGTCTGGTCATCGCGCTGATGCGGCTCTCCTCGGTGGCCCCCTACCGCTGGGTCGCCAGCGTCTACATCGAACTCTTCCGGGGCCTGCCGGCCCTGCTGATCTTCATCTTCGTCGGCGTGGCCGTCCCCCTGGCCTTCCCCGGCACCGCCATTCCGGGCGGCGTCTACGGCAAGGTCGCGCTCGGCCTCGGCCTGGTCGCCGCCGCATACATGGCGGAGACGATCCGGGCCGGCATCCAGGCCGTGCCCAAGGGGCAGATGGAGGCGGCCCGCTCGCTGGGCTTCTCGCACGGCCGTGCCATGGTGTCCGTGATCATCCCGCAGGCGTTCCGGATCGTCATCCCCCCGCTCACCAACGAACTGGTCCTCCTCTTCAAGGACTCCTCGCTGGTGCTGTTCCTGGGCGTGACGCTGGAGGAGCGGGAACTGACCAAGTTCGGCCGGGACCTCGCCAGCGAGACCGCCAACTCCACCCCCATCCTCGTCGCGGGCCTGTGCTACCTCCTCGTCACCGTGCCGCTGAGCTTCGTGGTGCGCCGGCTAGAGGCCCGTGCCGACAAGGCCACGTGAGGAACCGATGCCACAGACGACGGGAACGGGGGACACCACGGGGGCCGCGGCCGCCGAGCACCCCGAGATCGAGATCCGGGGACTGCACAAGTCCTTCGGCGACAACCACGTCCTGCGCGGCATCGACCTGGACGTCGCCCGCGGCGAGGTGGTCTGCGTCATCGGCCCCTCCGGCTCCGGCAAGTCCACCCTGCTGCGCTGCGTCAACCTGCTGGAGGAGCCAAGCCGCGGCCGGGTGACCGTCGGCGGTACGGAGCTCACCGACCCCGACGTCGACATCGACGCCGCACGCCGCCGCATCGGCATGGTCTTCCAGCAGTTCAACCTCTTCCCGCACGTCGACGTCACCGCCAACCTCACCCTCCCGCAGCGCCGGGTCCTCGGCACCGGCAAGGAGGAGGCCGCCGCCGTCGCCCGCGCGAACCTGGAACGGGTCGGCCTCGCGGCGAAGGCGGACGCCTACCCGGCCCAGCTGTCCGGCGGCCAGCAGCAGCGCGTGGCGATCGCCCGCGCCCTGTCCATGGGCCCCGAGGTCATGCTGTTCGACGAGCCGACCTCGGCCCTCGACCCGGAACTCGTCGGCGAGGTGCTGTCCGTCATGCGCGTCCTGGCGGGGGAGGGGATGACGATGATGGTCGTCACCCACGAGATGAGCTTCGCCCGGGAGGTCGCGGACCGCGTCGTGTTCATGGACGGCGGCGTGATCGTCGAACAGGGCCCCGCGGAGCAGGTCGTCACCCGCCCCCGCCACGAACGCACCCGCAACTTCCTGAACCGGGTCCTCGATCCGGCGGCGGCCCCGCCACCGGCGGGCGAGGGGACGCCGCCGGACGCCTGACCACCCACCTCACCCGTGCGAACGCCGCACCAGATAGGCCCCGGCGGCCGACACCAGGACCGCCATGCAGGCGATGAACACCAGCCCCGCCCCCTCCAGCCCGATCGGCTCCACCAGCAGCCCCACGCCGATCACCGGCACCGAGATGCCCGTGTACGCCACCACGAAGAGGGTCGAGATCACCGCGGCCCGCCGGTCCGCCGGTGAGGCCTGCGCCACGACGGACAACGCCCCCCGGAAGGCCAGGCCCTGACCGGCGCCGCCGACGAGCGCGCTCAGCACCACCAGCACCAGCAGGTCCCAGTGCAGGGCGCTCGCCAGCAGCGCGAGCCCGGCCAGCAGCCCCGCACAGCCCAGCGGCAGCGACCGGCGCGCACCGACCCGGCCCACCGCCAGCTGCCCCGCCGTCGACGCGAAGAAGGCCAGCGCGACCACCAGCCCGCTCACGGCGTGGTCGTGCACGCCCAGCGACTGCGCCAGGAACGCCGGGCTGACCGAGGTGAACACCCCGAACAGCGCGAACCCCACGAACGAGGCGATCGCCGCCGGCCCGAACACCGCCCGCACCG
Source organism: Streptomyces sp. NPDC043896 (assembly GCF_056435605.1). Classification (NCBI taxonomy): domain Bacteria; kingdom Bacillati; phylum Actinomycetota; class Actinomycetes; order Kitasatosporales; family Streptomycetaceae; genus Streptomyces; species Streptomyces sp. NPDC043896. The sequence goes on along the minus strand of NZ_JBWKEE010000003.1, from coordinate 269,731 downwards.
GCGGTGGCAGCGCCGGCCGCTGGGGCCGTACGGTCGCCGCCGGCCGCCGCTGGCGTACTGTCTCCCCGAGCCCCAGCAGGACGAGCACCGACACCGCCACCAGCGCGAGGTGCACCTCGAACGGCAGGTACAGGGGCCGGGGGGCGTACTGCGCGAGCAGCCCCGCCAGCAGCGGACCGCAGCCCAGCCCGCCCATGTTCGCCGCGGTGGCCACGAACGTGGCGCGGCCGCCGCCGCCCGGCGGCGCCGACTCGATCACGTACGCCGTGGCCGCCCCGGTGAACAGGCCGGCCGACAGCCCTGACAGCAGCCGCCCGGCGTACAGCCACTCCAGTCCCGTGGCGAGCAGGAAGCACCCGGCGCTCGCCGCCGCGAACCCCAGCCCCGCCAGCAGCACCGGCCGCCGGCCCACGGCGTCGGACGCGTTGCCGGCCAGCAGCAGCACGCCGATGACCCCGAAGGCGTACACCGCGTACACCACGGTGACGGTCAGCTCGGAGAAGCCGAACTTCTCCTGGTACAGGCCGTAGAGCGGGGTCGGCAGCGTGGTGCCCGCCATGCACACGGCGAACACCGCCCCGCCGAGCACGCACTGCCGCCACCCCCGGCGCATCCGGTCCATGCCGCCGACCGTAGCCCCGCACACCGCCCCGCCCGCGTCCCGCGCCGCCGAATCGCCGGGGCTTCGCCCGCCCGCCCCACGCCGCGCACCGCACGGGCCCGCGCCGCGCCGCTCAGGCTTCCGGCGGGGCGTCCCCCGAGCCGAGGCCCGCGTCCCGGGCGCGGGCGACGGCCTCCGCCCGGGTGGCGACGCCGAGCTTCTCGAAGATGTGGGTGAGGTGGTTGCGTACGGTCTTCTCCGCCAGGAACAGCTCCCGCGACACGCGCCGGTTGTCGTGGCCGCGGGCGACCAGGTCGAGCACCTCGACCTCGCGCGCGGTCAGGGCGGGGAAGAGCCGCCCGGCGTCGCGCCGGCCGCCCCCGGTGGCCAGTACGGCGATCCGCGCGGCGACCTCCGGCCCGAACACCGCGCCCCCGGCGGCCACCGTGCGGACCGCGTGCAGGACCTCCTGCCGTCCGGCGCCCTTGAGCAGATAGCCGCGGGCCCCGGCGTGGAGGGCCGCCAGGAGCGTGCCGTCGTCATCGGCCATCGTCAGCACCAGCACCGACACCTCGGGATGCTCGCCGGTCAGCCGGCGGGTGGCTTCGAGCCCCGACCCGTCGGGCAGCGACAGGTCCATCACCACCACCTGCGGACACCCGGCCGCCACCGCCGCCGCCAGCTCCGCGAGCGTCTCGGCCTCGGCCACCACCTCGATGTCCTCGGCGCTCTCCAGGGCCGACCTCAGTCCCTTGCGGAACAGCGGGTGGTCCTCGACGAGCACCACGCGGACCGGGGTCTTCTCGGACTGCATGCCACCCACTATGCGCGCGAAGACCTGCGACTCCGGTCACGCGACACGCCGCCCCGGGTGACGGACGAACAGATTCCGTTCAAAACGGAATCTTGCTTCCGAAAGGGCCGACCCGCCAGCGGATGTGGCGGATCGTCACTTTACCGTCCGGATCAACGCGCTTACAGCCCGTTGCAGTTGACTCGGGCAACATACGGTTTCAGTAACCGAGACGAACTCCTGGGTAATCGACCGGCGGCTCGAGTGTTCGTATAGCTTCAGTCCGTCGCCGCCGCACCCGGGACACGGGGTCCGCGCGGGGAATCGCGGCGACAGGGATGCGACCACTCCCATGACAACAGCCACTCGAACCAGTGCCTTCCGTGTCGATGCGTACACACCGCACTGCCAGGTCATCGCAGACGAAGGCGACCACGCCGTCATCGGGATCTCCCCCGGTAACTCCTACTTCTCGGCCGGCCGGGTGCACGCACTCGCAGAGTGGGCGCTCGACAACTTCGCGCAGGCCGACCTCATCTACACGGACCTGCACGTGGCCGAGATGTACGAGGCGATGGGCTATCCCCCCGACGAGGCACGCCGCAAGACCGTCAAGAACCTGCGCGGCGTACGTGCCAAGGTGACCAACGCGGTCGCCGACATCGACCCGTCCGGCACCCGGCTCCGCGGCAGACCGATGTCCTCGCTGCGCGGCATCCCCGCGTACGACACCATGCACGCCGACCTGCTGGACCGGCTGCACACCGACCCGGCGTTCGCGCAGACCTGCAACGAACTCGTCGACATCTTCCTGTCGTCCAAGGTCCTCGGGGGCCAGCAGCCCACCGAGCACCAGCGGGCGGTCTGCCTGGACTACGTGTGCGCCGAGGCCCCGCTCTTCCTCGACACGCCCGCGATCCTCGGCGTCCCCTCGTCGCTGAACTGCTACCACCAGGCGCTGCCGATGGCGGACCTGCTCTACTCGCGCGGCGCCGGACTGCGGGCCTCCCGCAACCAGGGCCACGCCATCGTCACCCCCGCCACCGAAGGAGACCAGCTGTGACCACCCACGCGGAGCCGATCCTCGAATTCCCCTTCACGTGGGACGGAACGCACCTGCCGACCCAGGTCGACGAACTGCCCCCGGTCGTCAAGGTCCGCACCATCGCCGGGGCCGAGGCCTGGCTCGTCTCCTCCTACGAACTGGTCAAGCAGGTCCTGGAGGACGACCGCTTCAGCCTCAAGAACACCTCCGACCCGGGTGTGCCCCGCCAGTACGCGCTGACGATCCCCCCGGAGGTCGTCAACAACATGGGCAACATCACCGGCGCCGGTCTGCGCAAGGCCGTGATGAAGGCCATCAACCCCAAGTCCCCCGGCCTCCAGCAGTGGATGGACGGGTACGCCGCCGAACTGGTCGAGCGGATGCTCCAGCACGGCGCCCCCGTCGACGTGCGGGCCATGTTCACCGACCCCTTCTCCGAGGCGATGCACTGCCAGATCCTCGGCATCCCGCACGAGGCGGCCCCGCTCCTCGCGGAGTCGCTGCCGATCGCCTTCATGAACAGCCCCCGCGAGATCCCGGCCGCCCGGCTGAACTGGGACCGCGACATCGCGTACATGACCGCCCGGCTCGACGACACCGAGCAGGGCCTCATCGGCGACCTCGCGAAGCTGCGCGGCACCGAGGGCTACGAGCACGTCAGCGACGAGATGTTCGCGACCGTCGGCGTCACCCTCTTCGGCGCGGGCGTCATCTCCACCGCCGGCTTCCTCGCCATGGCGCTGGTCACCCTGCTCACCCACCCGGAGGAGGCCGACCACCTCGCCGACCACCCCGAACTGATGCCGCAGGCCGTGGACGAGCTGCTGCGCATCAACCTGTCCATCGGCGACGGCCTGCCGCGCCTGGTCATGGAGGACATGACCCTGGGCGACGTCCAGGTCAAGGCCGGCGAGCTGGTGCTCGTCCTGCCCGAGGGCGCCAACTTCGACCCCTCCGTATTCCCGGACCCGCACCGCCTCGACTTCACCCGCGCCAACTCCTCGGCGCACTTCTCCTTCGGCGGCGGCTCGCACTACTGCCCCGCCACCGCCCTCGGCAAGAAGCACGCCGAGACCGCCCTGCTCGCCCTCCTCAAGGCCATGCCCCGCATGCGGCTCGCCGTCCCGGTCGAGCAGCTCGTGTGGCGCACGGGCTTCATGAAGCGCCTGCCCGAGCGCCTGCCGGTGATGTGGTGACCGGCATCTGACCGGCCGCGCCGGCCGGCCGGACCCCCGCTCCCACGGCCCAGGCCTCACGGGAGCGGGGGTCCCGCCGTCTCCGGCCGTATCCCCGTCCTCCGGCCGCGTCGCTCAGCGCCGGCAGTGGCCGAAGGTCACCACGTACGTTCCGGCTCCGCTCGCGTTGGCCCCGGCCGGGTCGGCCGCGCCGGCCTGCGCCCAGCCGCCGAAGTCGCGCAGCGAGGGGTCGAGGATGACCGCGCGGTGACCCGGGCTGTTCATCCACCACTTGACGGCGGCGTTCGGGGTGCCCGAGCCGCCCCAGCCGTTGTAGGTGATCTCGGAGACGCCCCAGGAACGGGGGTTGGGGCAGTAGCCCGCGCCCATGATGCGGCTCTGCGGGGTGGAGCCGGTGCGCGGGTTGGTGTGCGAATCCTTCCAGGGGCCCCACCACTTGAGCTGCACGGACGCCACGGCGTGCTGCCGGGCCGCGTCGGTCAGGGACTGATGGGCCGTCAGGGCGGGCAGCCCGCGCTGGGCGCGCTGGGCGTTGATCAGGCAGAGCACGGCGTCGCGTTCCCGGACGCCGGCGCCCGGGGGCCGGGAGGCCGCCGCCGTGTCGCAGGTGACCGCCGCCGCGGAGGGCGCGGTCACGGGGACGAGTACGGCGGACAGGACCGCCGCCACGGCGAGGGAGACCGCCGTGCGGGGCGCGCGTGCCGTGCGTGAGGTGCGTGGCGTGCGTGAAGTGCGGCTCCTCATGGGCTTCCACCTCCTGCGGACTCGAACAGGGGTCGGGGAGCCTCAGCTGTGGCTGCTCCCTCCAGCCTGCCATCCGCCCCCGCTGATCGCCATCCGGCCTGCCGGACAGGGCCGTTCAACCGCCCGGCGGCCGTTCCCCGGCCTCGCCGGTGATCCGCTCCAGGTCCGTCAGCAGCGAGTCCAGCCACAGCACGGCCGCGTAGTACACCCGCGGCGCCCCCGGCGGCTCTGCCGCGAACCCGTCACGGGCCGGGTCCCGCAGCGCGGCCGGCGCCCGCGGGGTGTCGCCGCCCGGGTCCAGCCACGCCGACACCAGCAGCATCCGTCCCGCCACCCGGTCCCCGAGCCGGGTCACCTCGGCCGCCGGCTCCCGCTCCAGGGGAGGTACGAGGACCCGCGCGGGCGCCGCCAGCAGCCGTTCGGCACCCCACAGGGTGTGGTGGCCGGCCAGCAGTGCGGCCTGCCAGTCCCGCCCGCCCGCGCCCTGCGCCGGCCCGGCCCCGGCCGGCCCGTGCGGCTCGCTCTGGTACTGGGCGTACGCCGACTCGGCCAGGATCAGCGAGTGCTGGAGCGACCGGTGCCCCGGCGCACCGGCCACCGGCTCCCGCGGTCCGCCCGCCGCCAGCCGGGCCGTCGTGGCCACCACGATCTCGGCGGCGCCCCGCATCAGCACCGCCGCCGACCGCCGCAGCTCGTCCTGCGCACCCCGGGGCCAGGCCAGCAGCCCGAACACCGCGCCGATCGCGCTGCCGGTCAGCACGTCCAGCAGCCGGAACTCGGCGAGCTGCCAGGTCGCGGGTGCCAGCTGCGCGAACACCAGGGCGATGACCACCGTGAACAGCGCCTGCGCCCAGCCCACCCCCTTCACCGGGCCGAGGGTGAACGCGGCCAGCATCAGCGGCGGCAGGGCCGCCGCGTACACGACGGTGTGCGGCCCCGCCAGTGTCAGCAGCCCCGCCGCGACGAGCGCGCCGACCAGGGTCCCCGTCAGCGCGATCCGTACGGTCGAGCGGGTCTCGCGCACCGTCGTCCGGGTCAGCGTCAGCGTCGCCAGCAGCACCCAGAACCCGTGCGGCAGGCTGTCCTCCCCGGCGATCACCCGTGCCGCCGCCAGGGCGAGGCTGAGCCGCACCGCGTTCTGGAAGAACACCGACCGCCGCCCCGCGTGCCCCGCCAGCCGGTGCCACCACAGCCGCGCCGAGCCCATCCGCGCGTACCAGAACCGCCCCGGCGCCGCCCGCACCGCGGCAGCCCGGCCCCGTACCGCGAGCCCGGCCGCGGTCGACATCGCCAGCGCGGCGTCCGCCACCTCCAGCACCGCCGCCCGCCGGCGCAGCACCGCCGGCGGGCGTGCCCCGTCCGGTTCCGCCGCCAGGGCCGTACGGGCGCGCAGCAGTTCCGCGTGCGCCTCCCCGGCCGGCCCCCGGCCCCGCAGCAGGCCGGCCGCCTCGCGCGCGGTGTCCCGTACCGCGCCCAGCACCTCCAGGCCCGCCTCCCCCGGGGAGCCCGCCACCGGCGGCAGCCCGGCCAGCCGGACCAGCAGGGTGCGGGCGGCCAGCCCGGTGTGGGCCAGCGCCCGGTCCCGCAGCCCCGGCCCGGCCGGCCGCTCCGCCTCCGGCACGCGCACGGGCCGCAGCGCCGGTCCGGCTTCCCCCGCCCACGCCTCCGTCGCCCCGGACAGCGCGTACGGCGGCCCCGCCAGCTCGGCCGCGCCCCGCTCCGCGCACTCCGCGGCGCGCGCGGCCAGCTCCCGGTACGCGACGGCCGGCGGGTCGGGCAGCAGGAAGGCCTCCGCGAGGATCAGCAGCGCCAGGCCGGTCGTCGCACCGGCGAGCCGCTCGCCGAGCGAGCCGGGATCGTACGGCGGGAACGACGGCAGGATGTACATCAGCTGGAGCCCGGGCCCCGCCCCCGCCGCCCTCGGCCCGCCCACCGCGACGAACGCCAGCGCGAAGCCGGCCACCAGCATCCCCAGGACGGCGCTCCAGGTCCGCACCGACAGGTACGTGCCGACCGCGATCAGCACCCAGCAGGCCGGCACCAGCCGCAGCAGCACGGCGGCGCGCTGCCGGCCCGTACCGGGGATGTGCGACAGGCCCGCCAGCGCCACCGCGGCGAACAGCGCGTACGTCGCGGCGACGGCCGAGCCGAAGCCGTACAGGAACAGGTAGAACCCCGCGCCGCCGGCCAGCGTCACCCGCACCGAGCGCCGCGCAGCCGCCGCCCATCGGGCCGGCAGCCGCCCCCGGGGAACGCCACCCATGCCACCAGCATCACCCGCGACCGTACGCCCGGCACCCCGCGACCGTACGCCCGCCGCCCCGCGGGCATCCCTGGAGCGACCCTCCGCCGGGGCCCTAGCCGCAGTCCAGCACCGCATCGGTTCGAGCTGACACGGTTACGACCAGGACGCGGGCCGGACCGCCCCGCTCGAAGCACCCCGGTGCCCCGGCCGACGCGCAGCGAGGCCCGCACGGCGGCCGGCGGCGACCCGGGGGCCCGGAACGCAGGCACGAGCCTCGACCAGTCGAAGGCCTGCCGCCCGGAAAGGCTGAGGAGAAGGAGTTCCACCAGTGAAGACCGTTCTGATATCCGGCAGCACCCGCGGCGACTCGGTGAACACCGCCGTACTGGCCACCGTGCGCCACATCCTCGACAACCTGCCCGGCGACCACGAGAGCGTGCTGCTCCCCGTCGGCGAACTGCCCTTCTACGAGGCCGGACTGGAGCGCGCCGACGCCTCGGCCGCCGTCCGGGCCGCCAAGGAACTGGTCACCGGCGCCGACGCGCTGTTCATCAGCACCCCGTCGTACAACGGCGAGATGCCCGGCGCGCTGAAGAACGCGCTCGACTGGCTGTCCCGCGCGCAGGGCGAGGACCCCAGCCCGCTGACCGGCAAGGTCACCGCCGTGGCCAGCGCCTCCCCCGGAGCGCGCGGCGGCCTGGAGGCCCAGGCCGGGCTGGCCCGCGTACTCGGCCGCAGCGGCGCCCGCGTCGTCGAGCACGAGCCGGTGGCCGTCGCCCGCGCGGGCTCGCTCGCCACCGAGGACGGCCGCTACACCGACGAGGCGCTCGTCGCCCGGCTGGAGAGCCTGACCCGGGCCCTGATCGCCGAACTCGCCGACGCGGGGGACCGCGCGGGGGTGCTCGTCTGATGGCGGCCTCGACGCCCGGACTGTTCCGGATCATGAAGGAGGACCTGGAGGTGATCGTCGCCCGCGACCCCTCCATGCGCAACCGACGTGAGGCGCTCCTGCACGCGGCTCTCCCCGCCCTCTGGGCCCACCGCGTCGCGCACCGGCTGCACCGGCGCGGACACCGGATGACCGCGCGGATCATCGCCTGGAAGGCCCGCCGCAGCACCTCCGTCGAGATCCACCCCGGGGCCGTGCTCGGCCGCCGCGTGTTCATCGACCACGGCGCCGCCGTGGTGATCGGCGAGACCGCCGTCGTCGGGGACGACGTGACCATCTACCACCAGGTCACCCTGGGAGCCGTCGGCTGGTGGAGCGACAACAAGCGGCCCGAAGGGGACCGCCGGCACCCCGTGGTGGGCGCCCACGTCGTCCTCGGCACCAACGCGACCGTGCTCGGCCCCGTCACCATCGGGGCGCACGCCGTCATCGGCGCCCAGGCCCTCGTGAACAAGGACGTGCCCTCCGGCGCCCGGGTGCTCGCGGCCACCGCCGTGATCAAGTCCGTCGGCCAGCGGCCGCAGCCCATGGAGGACCTGTACGCGGTGACGGCCTCGGCCGGCTCCTGGTAGCCCCCGCGACCGTACCGCCCGCCCCGCCCTCAGCCCCGCACCTTCCCCGCACGACACCGCCCCGCACCCCACCCCGTGCACCGCACCGCCCCCAGCCGCGCACGCCGCGATCCGGCAGCCGCGCCGCACCACGACCGACATCCCCCCACGAAGGCCGAGCCGGGACACGGCGGACCGCGTCCGCCCGCCCGGCACCCAGCCGCACGACCCGACTTGTGAGGAACCACCTGTGGAAAGCCGTGAGACGCGCCGCATCGCAGACAGCATCGCGGACCTGGTCGGCTCTACCCCGCTGATCCGTCTGCGATTCGACGACTCCGCCCCGGGCGCCGAGGTCCTGGCCAAACTCGAGTCCGCCAACCCGATGTCCACCAGCAAGGACCGGGCCGCCCTCTACATGCTGCGCGCCGCCGAGGAGCGCGGCGATCTGATGCCCGGCAACGGCACCGTCATCGAGGCGACCTCCGGCAACACCGGCATCTCCCTGGCCGCCCTCTCCGCCGCCCGCGGCTACCGCTGCGTCATCGTGCTGCCCGACAGCGCCACCGCCGAGCGGGTCGCCCTGCTCAAGGCACTCGGCGCGGAGGTCGTCCAGACCCCCCGCGACGCGGGCTACACCGGCGCCATCGCCAAGGCCGAGGAACTGCACGCCGCGACCCCCGGCTCCTGGTTCCCCCGCCAGCACGACAACGCCGACAACGTGCGCGCCCACTACGAGACCACCGGCCCCGAGATCTGGGCCGACACGGCGGGCCGGATCGACGTACTGGTCTGCGGCGTGGGCACCGGCGGCACCCTCAGCGGGGTCGCGAAGTACCTCAAGGAGCAGAACCCGGAGATCCGGGTCATCGCGGTCGAGCCGGAGAACTCCCCGGTGCTCTCCCAGGGCGAGGGCGGCCTGCACCGGATACCGGGTCTCAACGGCGGCTTCGTCGCCCCCACCACCGACGTCTCCCTGATCGACAACGTGGTCACCGTCTCGGACGAGGACGCCATGGCCGGCGCCCGCTCGCTCGCCCGCCGCCAGGGCGTCTTCGTCGGCGTCTCCTCCGGCGCGGTCGCCCACGCCTGCGCCCGGCTGGCCGCGCACCCGGACTACATCGGCGCCTCGATCGTCACGATCCTGCCCGACACCGGCGAGCGCTACCTCAGCCTCTGGAGCGAGGCCCCCGCCCCCGCCGCCCGCTCCGGCCGGCAGCCCGCCCCGGCACCGGCACCGGCGCCCGCCCAGGTCCCCGTCACGGCCCCGGTACTGTCCACGAAGTCCTGACGGTCCGGGCCAGGGCGCCCGCGCTCCGTCCCCCCACTCCCCGAAGGAACCGGCGTGAATTTCCGTCAGCTCCATCCGAACATCAAGCTGCGGCTCGGCATCGGCTTCGTCCAGCGGATGCTCGGCATCATGCTGATGCCGCTGATGGTCATCCACCTCGCCACGCTGTACGGCGCGGCCGCGGCCGGCGTGCTGACCATGGCCGTCGCCGCCGCGGGCATCGCCAGCAACTTCGTGGGGGGCCACCTCGCCGACGTCCACGGCCGCAAGCCGCTGATGGTCGCCGGCGAGGTGGGCGCGACGCTCACCTTCGCCCTGCTCGCCCTGGCCAACTCGCCCTGGTGGCAGTCCGGAGCGGCCACGTTCGTCCTCTTCCTGCTCAACACCTGCCTCGCGAGCGCGGCCACCCCCGCCGCCGAGGCGATGATGATCGACGTCTCCACCCCCGAGAACCGGCAGCTCGTCTACACGGTCAACTACTGGTCCATCAACCTGGCGTTCACCGCCGGCGCCCTGATCGGCGGCTTCTTCTACGGGGACCACTTCGCCCTCCTCCTGGCGGGCGCGGCCGTACTCTCCCTGGCCACCGCCCTGGTCACCTGGTGGCGGATCGCCGAGAGCGCCCCCGAATCGGCCAAGGACCAGGCCTCCGGCGTCCCGGCCATGCTCCGCGGCTACCTCGCCGTCTCCCGCGACCGGGTCTTCCTCCGGCTGGTCGGAGCCGCGATCCTCACCCGCGCCGTCGAGGTCCAGATCGGCTACTACATCGCCGTCCGCCTCGCCGACGACTTCCCCGAGCAGGCACTGGCCGGCCTTGAACGCTGGTTCCCCTCCGTCGACGGCGTCGCCATGCTCGGCATCCTCCGGGCCGTCAACACCGTCCTGGTCGTCGGCCTCGCCCTCTTCGCCGGCAGCATGTTCCGCAGGCTGTCCGACCGGGTCCGCCTCTACGCGGGCATCGCGGTCTTCACCGCCGGCCACATGGTCCTCGCCGTCAGCAACGACGGCTGGATCCTGATCGCCGCCGCGGTCGTCTTCACCTTCGGGGAGATCGCGAACGTGCCGGTCAAGCAGGCCATCCTCGCCGACCTGGTGGACCCGGCCGCCCGCACCAAGTACCTCGCCGCCTACGGCCTCGTCCCCCGCATCGGCCTGCTCATCGGCTCGCTCTGCGTGACCGTCGGCGCCTTCCTCTCCCCGGCCGGCATGAGCGTCCTCTACGGCGCCTTCGGCCTCGGCGCCATCCTCGTCTACCGCTCCCTGCTGCCGCTGCGCGCATCCCGCCGCACCGCCGCGGAGCAGGAACCCGCGCCCGCCCGCCCGGCCGACGGACCGGCGAACGCGTCGGCGAACGCGCCGGCCAACGCGTCGGCGAACGCGCCGGCCCAGAACGGAGCCACGTCATGACCCCACCCCGCACGCCCGGCCGCCTCCTGATGGTGATGCCGTACGAGCAGCTCGTACGCAAGGCCGTCGAGGCCGGCTTCCAGGTCTGGTCGATCTGGGACCCGGCGCTGCGCAAGCCCGACTACCTCGACAAGGTCGCCGCGCACTCGCGGGAACTGGCCCTCGTCGACTTCGGCGACGAGGAGGCCCTGCGCGCCCTCGTCGCCCGCATGGCCCGGGAACACGCCGTCGACCACGTCCTCCACCTGGGCAGCGAGGCCACCATGGCCCCCGTCCTCGCCGAAGCCGAGGCCCTCGGCCTGTCGCCCAACACCGCCGAATCCGTCCGGCTGCTCAACGACAAGCACGCCATGCGCGGCCTGCTCAACGCCGCCGGGGTCTCCGCCGTCCGCGCCCTGCGCGCCGAGACCCTCGGCGAAGTCGAGCCGCTGCTCACCGAGTTCGGCCTGCCGGCCGTGGTCAAGCCCACCAACACCGCCGGCAGCCGCGGGATCGCCCTCGTCCGCACCGCCGCCGACCTGGAGGAATGGACCGAACGCGTCAAGGCAGGCGGCTTCGAAGGCCCCTTCATCATCGAGGAGTTCCTCGAAGGCCCCGAGTTCAGCGTCGAAACCCTGACCGCCGGCGGCACCCACCACGTCGCCGGGATCACCGCCAAGCAGACCAGCGGCCCGCCCGGATTCGTGGAGACCGGACACATCCACCCCGCCCCCCTCGACCCGGCCGACGCCGCCGCCATCCGCGACACCGTCACCGGCCTGCTCGACCTCGCCGGCTACGCCTTCGGGCCCGCCCACACCGAGGTCATCCTCACCCCGGCCGGGCCGCGCGTCGTCGAGTCCCAGGCACGCCTGGGAGGCGACCGGATCCCGCTGCTCGTGGAGGTCGCCACCGGCTACGACATCGAGGCCGCGATCTTCCGGGGCCTGGCCGGCGAGGACGTCACCGCCCCCGCACCCCACCGGTACGCCTCCATCGGCTTCTTCCAGCTCCCCGCCGGCCGCCTGGAGTCCGTCGAGGGCCTCGAAGAGCTGCGCGCCCAGGAGCACGTGCACGGCGTGCACTTCCCCTACGCGCCGGGCGACGTCCTGCCGCGCACCACCGACTCCGCCACCCGCCACGGCTACGCCGTCGTCGACGCCCCGACCCCCGCCGAGGCCGCCGGACGGATCGCCGCGGCCCACACCGCACTGCGCACCACGACCGCCCCCACCCCGAAGGAAGCACTGCGATGACCGCCCCCACCGCGCGCGCCGCGGACCGCACCCTGCTGCTCGTCGGCGCCACGGACCAGCACCTCGAACGCGCCAAGGCCCTGGGCGTCCGCGTGGTGCTCCTCCAGCACCCGGACAAGATCAACGCCTACCAGACCGGACTCGCCGACGTCCTGCTGATGGTCGACTACACCGACTGGGACACCGTACGCCCGCTCGCCGAGGCCTCCCGCGAGGTCTGGGGCTTCGACACCGTGGCCTCCCTCACCGAGGCCGGCCTCGACATGGCCGCCCGGCTCAACGCCCACTTCGGCTTCCCGGGCACCGGCCCCGAGGCCGGCCGCCGCATGCGCAACAAGTTCCTGATGCGGCAGCACCTCACCGAACAGGGCAAGCTGTCGATGCACTGGGACCGGGTCACCGACCGCGCCTCACTCGACGCCTTCGCCGCCCGCGCGGGCTACCCCTTCATCGTCAAGCCCACCGACGCCACCGCCAGCTTCGGCCTGATCCGCGTCGGCGGGCCCGGCGAACTCGACTCCGCCTGGGAGCGGATCGAGGAACTGCGGGGCCGCCGCAGCGACCGCGGCTCGACCCTCTACACCGTCAGCGAGTTCCTGATGGAGTCCTACCTCGACGGACCCGAGTTCAGCGTGGAGGCCTTCAGCTTCGCCGGCCGCCACGTGGTGATCGCCGTGACCGAAAAGCTCGTCGACGACACCCACTTCGCGGAACTCGGCCACGCCCTCCCCGCCCGCCTCGCCCCCGCGGACCACGCCCGGATCACCGCCGCCGTCGAGGAGTTCCTCGACACCATGGGCGTCACCGACGGGCCCAGCCACACCGAGCTGCGCCTCGGCACCCGCGGCCCCGTCGTCATCGAGTCCCACAACCGGGTAGGCGGCGGCCACATCAACGAACTGGTCGAGGCCGCCTACGGGATCGACCTCCTCGGCTACGGCGTCGCCTGGCCGCTCGGCCTGGTCGAGGCCCTCCCGGAGCCCCCCGAGGCCCGCGCCGGCGCCTGCACCCGCTTCGTGCTCCGCGACCCCGGAACGGTCACCGCCGTCTCCGGTGTGGAGGAACTCGCCGCCCGCGCCGACGTCCTCGCCGTGGAGGTCTCCGTACGGCCCGGCGACCCGGTGCGCCCGCTGCGCGACAACTGGGACCGGCTCGGCTTCGCCGCGGTGACGGCCGCCGACACCGACGCCGCGATCGCCCTCTGCGAGCGGCTCACCGGGCAGATCCGCATCGACGTCACCCCGGCCGAAGCGCCGGCGGACACCAAGGACCTGGAGGTCGCCGCGTGACCGCGCTCGTACTGCACCGCTTCCCGCTCGGCCCGTTCCCGTACGACCGGTGGCTGGCGGGTCTCGACGGCGGCGTCGTGGTGATCGCGGCCCGCGACCGGATCGAAGGCGCCCGCGAGCAGGTTCCGGACGGCGACGGCGGCTACCGCAGGCTGGTGGTGCTCGACGACTTCGAGGACGAGGAACTCCTCGACGGCGTCGCCCTCGAACTGGCCGAGGAGTACGGGATCACCCACGTCATCGCCCCCCACGAGGCGGACCTGATGCGGGCGGCCCGGCTGCGGGAGAAGTTCGGCCTGCCCGGACAGCTGCCCGACGAGGTGCTCCCCTTCCGCGACAAGGCCCTGATGAAGCGGCGGCTGGCGGCGGCCGGCATCGAGGTCGCCCCGCACGTCCTGCCCGGCACGGCCGAGGAGGCGCGGGAGTTCGCGCGGGAGCACGGCCTGCCGCTGGTCTTCAAGGCGCGCGACGGCTTCGGCTCCATCGGGCTGCGGATCGTGACGTCCCCGGACGAGCTGGAGCGGCACCTGGCCGGGGCCTTCGGGCCCGGCGCCCTCGGGACCGGCGACGAGCCCCGCGAGGACCTCCTGCTGGAGGCGTACGTCCCCGGCCGGATGTGCCACGTCGACGGGGTGGTCGTCGGCGGCCGCACCGTCATGGCCTGGCCGTCCCAGTACCAGTACGACCTGTCGTCCTTCCAGAGCGATCCCGGCGCCCGGGTGGACCTCACCCTGGACCCCTCGGACCCGCTGACCCCGCGCCTGCTGGAGCTGACGGACCGCGCGCTGGCAGCCCTCGGGGGCCCGGCGGACCACGCCTTCCACGCCGAGGTCTTCCACACCCCCGACGACCGCCTCGTCGTCTGCGAGGTCGCCTCCCGCCCCGCCGGAGCGCGCATCCGCGAGGTGCTCGACGCCGTCTTCGGGGTGCACCCGGTCGAGCTGGCCTCGCGCGCCCAGACGGGCCTGCGGCTGCCGGCCCTGGCCGGGCTCGGGGAGCACGGCCGGCTGGAGCCGGTCCGCATGGCCGGCCAGGTCCTGATGATGAAGCGGCCCGGCACGGTGCGCGCCATCCCGGTGACCCCGGAGGAGCCCTGGGTGGAGTTCTACGGGGTGTTCGCCGAGCCCGGCGAGGTCCTTCCCGAGGCGGCGCTCTCCTCGGACTTCCTCGCGGCGGCCGTGCTGTCGGCTCCGACCCGCGAGGAGTGCGAACGGCGACTGCGGGCGCTCGGCGCGCGCTTCGAGACGGAGATCGTCATCGACTGACCGGTGCCGGTGCCGGTGCCGGTGCCGGTGCCCCGGTCCGGGCCGGGGGCTCCTGTGCCGGGGCCCCCGTCAGGCCGGGTATCCGGAGAGGAACAGGCAGAGCCGCCGGTGCTGCTCCCTCAGGATCCCGGCCGGCACCGCGCCGGAGTACGCGGCGATGATCCCGCCGGTACGGACCACCGTGATCGGTACCGTCTCGTTCATCGCGATGCCCGGCACGGTCCAGTCGAAGGCGACCGACTCGTCCCCGGCCGCCGGCGCGGGCCGGGCACCGATCCTGATGCGGGCGTCCTGGTCGCCGTAGTGGGTGGTGTACACGAGGAAGCCGCCGCACCGCGGCACCGCCTTCCTGAGGGATCCCATCACCGCCGAGGCCTCCTCGGCGGTCCGGCTCGACAGCTCCACGGAGTGCAGCTCGCGGAAGGCGCTGAGGTCGCGCTCGCCGGAGTCCTTCCCGCGCGGCGACACCTCCGCCACCACCCTGGCCGCCGGCCGGTTCCGCAGCCCGTGCTCCATCTGGAAGTCGACGAGGGCCATGCACTCCTGCGGCATCCCCGGGGCGAGTTGGCTGGGTGAGCCGCCGGGGGAACGCGCGGGGGCCGGCCGGCGGCGCGTGACGACGTGCCCCGGCAGCTCCTGCCCGGAGGGGAGTACGGACATCAGCTCGGCCTCCGTCAGCGGCTCGGCGCGCGGCGGCCCCGGCCGGGCCCCGGACCCGCAGGCCGCGCCGGCGGCCCCGCAGAGCAGCAGCACGGCGGCCACCGCCACGGCACGCGAACGGCGCGTCACCATCCCGGTCCTCCCCCCCCCGTCCGTCGGCGCCCGTGGCGCCGGGGCCATTCTCGCCCAGCGGGTGAGTGCGCTGACCTGCGGGACTGCGCTATAGTTGATCTCGAGCCCGCCGCCGCGAAACACGGTGTACGGGACATGCGTTGGTGGTCCAAGGAAAGACACCCCACTTCCCGTGGGGGAATGCAGGTGCAAGGCCTGCCCAGCGCTCGGACAAGGCCCCGGCCTCCTCACGGAGACCGGGGCCTTTCGTCATGTGCCCACCACGCCTCCGGGGCAGCAGATTCCGCTTCCAGGCCGCGGTCAGGACGAAGCGTGCGGGTCGGTCCGGCGGTACCGGAACGGCCGAACCGGACGATCACCGCGCAGTCCCGCGCCTCCGCCTCCCAGAGCTTCGACGACCCTCCGCCGACGTACTCCCAGCGCCGCACGACGCCCTCCCCTTGTCCGTGTGGTCAGTTGACCGAACAGGAGACGGCCGCACTGACAGCGGGCCGGGGAAGGGGGACCGGGGAGACGGTTCCGGACACGCGGATGGGCCGGCCGCGGGCGTTCGTGCGCACGCCCGCGGCCGGCCCGCTCAGCAGCGGTGGCCGGGTGTCAGCTGCCCGCGGAGACGTTGCCGGAGAGGACCGGGATGTTGCTCAGGATGTGGGAGAGCGGCTCGTCGCCCTTGGCCTGGGTGGAGTTCTCGGTGCACTGCTGGTTCTGCGGGTTGGACAGGACGTTGATGTCCTGGACACCGACGTTGATCAGGGCGAGGATCGACTGCGCGTTGACCTTGACCGGCAGGCCGATGCAGGGCTTGTTCAGGGTGCCCTGGACCACGCCGAGCTGGGGGCTCATGTCGCCGGCGGTCTTCTGGTTGCCGTAGATCTGCTGGGCGCCGTTGCCGTTGACGGTGTTGATCCCGTTGTCGTTGCCGATGGCCATGGCCGGGGCGGCGACGGCGGCACCCGCGCCGACGGCGGCGGCGGTGGCTGCGGCGGTGACCATCATCTTCTTCAGCATTCGAGAACTTTCCTTCGCTGTAGCCGAAACGAGCCCCGGATCGGGGAGTCCGAGCTGGTAACGGGAGCGGGGCCGGGGACGTGGCGGTGCGTCACCCGAACGGCAGAGCGCCGGCGTGCGGACCGGCGGCCCCGTGGCGCCGACCGGGTGCCGGACCACCGGAACATCGCCACACCGGCCGCCCGCCGTCGTTGGACGGTGCGGCCCCCGTCCCGGGGTCGCCCCCCACCTCGGGGACGGCCCCTCCCGCCGGCCGCCGCCCGTCCTGCCCCCGCCACCCCGGCGCACAGCCCCCGACCGGAGCCGCCCATGACCTCAGTCGCCCTCACCCGGCGGGCCCCGGCCGTCGTACCGCTCACCCTCCGGGCCGCGTCGGTCGCGACCGGCTGCGCGCTGCCGCTGTACGCCGTCTGGGCGGCCGTCCTCGCCACCGGCGGCGGAGACCTCGCCGCCCAGACGGCCTGGGCGGAGTTCGCCGCCCGCCACCCGGGCTCCGCGTACAACCTCGCCTGGCACGGCGGGCTGCACACCGCCGCCTACAGCCTCGTGTCCCCCTACGCCATGGCCGTCTTCGGCGTGGTCCCCGTCACCGTGGCGGGCGGGCTGACCGCCACCTGGCTCGCCGGCCTCATCTGCGCGCGCGGCGGGGTCCGGTCGCCCGAACGGCCCGCGCTGGCGGCGGCCCTCGCCCTGTGGTGCCAGGTGGCCTCCGGCCGCACGACCTTCGTCCTGGGCGTCGCGTTCGGGCTCGCGGCGCTGCTGGGCGCCCTGCCCGGGCGGCCCGGCGGCCGGGCGGGCCGGCTCACCGCCACCGCGCTCTGCGCGGCCCTCACCGCCATGGCCAGCCCCGTCGCCGGACTCTTCCTCGCCCTGGCCGGCACGGCACTCCTGCCCGCCCGCCGCCGGACCGCCGAAGCCGCCGTCCTGCTCCTGCCGCCCTGCGCCGTGATCGCCCTGACGGCCCGCCTCTTCCCCTTCCGCGGCGAGCAGCCCATGCCGTCCGAGCGGATCTGGCCCCCGCTGCTCGTCTCGCTGGCCGTCCTCGCGGCCGCGCCCCACGCCTGGCGGTGGGTCAGGCGCGCCGCCGCTCTGTACGCGGCGGCCGTCGTGCTCACCTACGCCGTCCCCTCCCCGATGGGCACGAACGTCGAGCGGCTCGCCGACCTCGCCGCACCCGCCCTCCTGCTCGCCGCCGCCGCGACGGCGACCGGCCGCGTACGCCGCGCCGCGGCCGGGGCCGGACTCGCCCTCTGCCTGCTCTGGGCGGGCGGGAACACCACCGCCCACCTCGGCGACACCGTCGAGGTCCCCGCCTGGGCCGCCGACGCCGACGGGGTGCGCGCGGAGCTCGGCCGGCTCGGCGCCGGCCGCACCCGGGTGGAGGCCGTCATGGCGCGCAGCCACCGCGAGGCCGCCGTCCTCGCCCCGTACGTCAGCCTGGCGCGCGGCTGGAACCGGCAGGCGGACGTGGAACGCGGCCGCCTCTTCTACGGGGACGGGCCCCTCACCCCCGCCGCCTACCGGGCCTGGCTCGACCGGTGGGCCGTGGGCCTCGTGGTGCTCCACGACGGCCCGCCCGACGCCGCCTCCGAAGCCGAACGCGCCCTGGTCGAGGCCGGACCCGCGTACCTGGAGCCGGTGTGGCGGGACCGGAACTGGCGGATCTACCGCGTCCGGGACGCCGTGCCCCTCGTGGACCCGCCGGCCCGCGTACGGAGTTCCGACGCGGCCGGCGTCACCGTGCGCGTGCCCCGCCCCGGCACGGTGACCGTGCGGATCGCCGACTCGCCCTGGCTGACCGCCGACACCGGATGCCTCGAACCCCTGCGCACGGGGCGCGGCGACGGCTTCGTACGGCTGACCGTGGAGCGGCCCGGCGACGTCACCATCGGCTCCGGCTACCTCACCGCAGGCCGCCGATGCGCCCCCTGAGCACGGTGCCGGCCCGCCTCGCCCTGGTCTGCGTACGCCGGCACGTGCTCGTCCTGCTGCTGTGGCTGGCGCTCCTCGGCGCCGGAGCGGCCGCCGCCGGACCGGTCATGGACGGCCTGGACCGGCGGCCCTGGAGCGTGGCCGCCCACGAGTCGGTGCGCGGCAACCGGCTGCTGGACGGCGTCCGCGCGTACGGCGGCCAGACCGACGCGGTGGTGTCCGGCGCGCCGGTGACCGACCCCGCCCTCCGGCGGGAACTCGCCGCCGCACGCCGCGACCTGGCCGCGATCCCCGGCGTACACGACGTCACCCCCCTCACCGCAGGGGCGTACGCCGCCGACCACCGCGCGGCCCTGCTCTCCGTACGGCTGGACCGGGACCTGGCCGGGGAGGACCGCCGGCGCTGCGAACGGGCCGTGGAAGCCCGGCTGCGCGCGGTGCACCGGGCCCTGCCCGGGGTCACGGTGACCCTCGGCGGCAGCGACCGGGCCCGCGCCGAGGTGGCCCGGCGGACGCTGGCCGACACCCGGCGCGCCGAGCTGATCACCCTCCCGGTGACCCTGCTGGTGGTGTACCTCCTCTTCGGAGGCCTCGTGGCGGCCGCCGTACCCCTGGTCGCGGCCGTGAGCACGGTCGCCACCGGGATGCTGTGGCTCCTGCTGCTGTCGCGCTGGTACGACCTCACCTCCCCGGTGCTGTCCACGACCACGATGGTGGGGCTGGGCCTGGCCGTCGACTACTCGCTGCTCACAGTCGGACGGTTCCGCGAGGAACGCGCCGCCGGCCACGAGGTCCCGGACGCGGTCGTCCGCACCATGGGCAGCGCCGGCCGTTCGGTGCTGTTCGCGGCGCTGGTCATCGCCGCCGCCCTCAGCGGACTGGCCGCCTTCCCGAGCGACTTCTACGCCTCCGTCGGCCTGGCTGCCGCGGGCACCGTCCTGCTGTCGCTGGCCGCCGCCGTCACCCTGACCCCGGCGCTGCTCGTGGCGTGTGGGAAGCGGATCGGGGCCCGCGCCTGCCAGGAGGCCGACGAGGGCGCCTTCGCCGCGCTGGCCCGCTGGACCCGCCGCCGGGCCCCGGCCGTCGCCCTCGGTACCGGGGTGCTGCTGCTGGCCGCCGCCGCTCCCTTCCTGCGGGTCCACCTCGTCAGCCCGGTCGGCGAACTGCAACTGCCCCCGGGCACCGAGGCCCGGCGCTTCGCCGACCTGGTCACCGAGAGGTTCCCCCAGCACCGGCCCGACGCCGTCGTGGTGGTCGCCCGCACCGGCCCGGCCCGGCTGGGCGCGTGGGCGGAGCGCTTCGCGGACGTCCCGCAGGTGCAGCGGATCGAACCGGCGGCCGCCGCGGGCCCGGCGGTCGCCGTCGTCCGCCTGGTACCGGTGCCCGACGAGGACGCCGCCACCGCCACCCGCCTCGTGGAACGGCTCCGGGCCGACCGCCCGCCCGACTTCCCCGTCTGGGTGACCGGACGGGCCGCGCTCGACGCCGACTTCAGGGCGGAGGTCGTCGAACACGCCCCGCGCGCCGCCGCCCTGATCGCCCTGACGAGCTACGTCCTGCTGCTGGCGATGACCGGCTCGGTACTGCTGCCGCTCAAGGCGATCGTGATGAACACCCTGTCCCTGGGCGCCTCGTTCGGCGCGCTCGTCCTGGTGTTCCAGGACGGCTGGTGCGCCGGGGTCCTGGGCGTGCACACCCTGGGCGGCCTGGGCTACTGGCTGCCGGTGGTGGTCTTCGCCCTGGCCTTCGGCCTGTCCATGGACTACGAGGTGTTCCTGCTGTCCCGCATCCAGGAGCTGTACCGCGCCGGGGCCGGAAACGACCTCGCCGTGGAAGCGGGAGTGCAGCGTTCCGCCCGCATCATCAGCTCCTCGGCGCTGCTGATGTGCATCGTCTTCGCAGGCTTCGCCACCGGGGAGGTGCTGGTGATGAAACAGCTGGCCACCGCACTGGCCCTCGTCGTCGTGGTGGACGCCACCCTGGTCCGCTGCCTCCTGGTCCCCGCCACCATGACCCTCCTGGGCCGCGCCAACTGGTGGTCCCCCCGCCCCCTCCGCCGCCCCCGCCCGGGGGAGGCGGGCGCGCCCACGGCGCCGAGGGAGGAGGCGGCCGTCCGCTGACGACGTCCCGGCGCGCGAGCCCGGCGGACGGCAAGCGCCTCACGCCCCCCCGCCCGCCCGGTCAGCCCCCGGACGCTCCGCCCCACCGGGCGAGGGCCGTCAGGGCCAGCAGCAGACCGGCGGCCGCCGCCGCCAGGGCCGGGGCCGGGCCCCACAGGGTCCAGGCCGCCCCGAACAGCAGCGAGCCCGCCAGCCGGGCCAGGGCCTGGGCGGTCTGGAGCGCCGCGAGGCCGGTGGTGCGCAGCTCCGCGGGGAGCAGCGGGCCGGCAGCGGCCATGAGGACGCCGTCGGTGGCCGCGTAGAACAGGCCCAGCGCCACGAGCACCCCCGCCACCAGCAGCCACGGAGGCAGCGGGGCGAGCAGCAGCAGGCAGGCGCCGGCCAGCGGGAGGTGCCCGCAGAGGAACACCCGCCGCCGGCCCAGCCGGTCGGCGAGCCGGCCCGCGGGCAGCGCCGCGAGCAGGAACACCGCCGCCGTCCCCACCGGCAGCAGCGGGAAGTACGCCGTCGACAGTCCGGTCCGGCGCTGGAGCAGCAGGTAGAAGAAGGCGTCGCCGACGGTGAACAGCCCCAGCGCGGCGGCCGTCGCGCACAGCCGCGCCAGGCCGGGGACCCGTACGAGGGACCGCAGGGGCGGCAGCGGCCGGCGGGCCGCCGCGGGCGCCGGGGCCTCCCGTACGAACAGCACCAGCAGCACCACCCCCAGCATCGCGACGCAGGCGCTCACGGTGAACACCGCCTCGTACCCGTCCACCGCCACCCACAGCACCCCGAACGCGGCCACCGGCCCCAGCAGGGCGCCCGCCGTGTCCAGTGCGCGGTGCACCCCGAAGGCCCGGCCCTGCTCACCGGGCGGGCAGGACAGGGAGATCAGCGCGTCGCGCGGGGCGGTGCGCAGGCCCTTGCCGGTCCGGTCGGCGGCGAGCACCGCCGCCACCGACCAGGGGGTGGTAGCGGCGAGCAGCGCTGCCTTGCACCCGGCGGAGAGCGCGTAGCCGACGCCCGCCACCAGCTTGCGGCGGCGCGTGCGGTCCGCGAAACGGCCGCCCGCCAGGCGCAGCAGCGCGGTGGCGCCCTGGTGGAGCCCGTCCAGGGCGCCGAACGCGAGCGGGGACATCCCGAGCCCGGCCACCAGGTACAGCGGCAGGACGGCGGTGACCATCTCCGCCGAGACGTCCGTGACCAGGCTGACCAGGCCGAGCGCGAACACCGTGCCGGGGACGGCCCTCAGCGGGCCCTTGCGGAGCGGGGCGGCGGCCGGGGTGCCCCCGGCCCGGTCCGCGGCACGGCCGGCCGACAGGTACACGGACGCCTCCCTCAGAACCAGGTGACGGTGAGCGGGAAGGCTGCGGTGACGGTGGTGCCCGTGGCGTCGGTCGCGGTCGCGGTGACCTGGACCGTGCCGCTGCCCCACGGCTTGCCGCTGATCCGTCCCGTGCCGGCGTCCACGGCCAGCCCCCAGGGCAGGCCGGTGGCCGCGTAGCGGACGGGGGCCTGGCCGCCGGTTGCGCTGAGCTGGATGGTGCAGGACTGGTTGAACTTGCAGGTCCGCGGGCCCGGGTCGGCCAGCTTCAGCCCGCCCTGCGTGGGCGTGGGGGTCGGCGTCGGTGTCGGAGTGGGCGTGGGAGTGGGTGTGGGTGTCGGCGTCGGGGTGGTGGAGGCGGTGAACACGTCCGTGATCGGCTGGACGTTGGCCGCGTTCCCGGCGTGCGTGGCCGTGCCGAACAGGTCCTCGAAGGTCCGCAGCAGATGGTGGTGGTTGAACGCGCCCGCGTACGTGCCCGTCTTCACGTGCGCCCCGTAGAAGACCGTGGCGATCTGGTTCGATCCCAGGTAGTTGTCCTCGTCCCAGGTCAGCACCAGCAGGCTGTTGTTGGCCTTCGCCCACTGCGCGTAGGCGTCGATGTTGTTCTTCGTCCAGGTGTCACCGGTGCCGACCGGGCACGAGTGCATGTCGTTGCACTGGTTGGGGACGACGAACGACAGGTCCGGCAGCGAGGCGAAGTCGTTCCGCGGGAACTGCGCCCAGGTCTTCCCCGTGTTCAGCGGCACGTTCTTGAAGGCGAACCACGGGTTGTGCTTCTGCGCGTACTGGCCGCTCGTGCAGACCGTGGAACCCTCCGACGGCAGGTCCTCGTTGTAGCTGGCGAAGGTCTTGCCCGCCGCGATCAGCTCCTGGCCGAGGTTCGGCGCCGTCATCGACTGCGGGGTGTAGCAGCCGTCCCCGGTGATGCCCTGCGTGGAGCCGGAGAAGAGGTTGAAGTAGTTCGGCTGGCTCGGGTGGGTCAGGGCCTTCATCCCGGTCAGGCTCGCGCCGCCGGCGGCCAGCTGGTTGATGTACGGGGCGTTCGCGCTGCCGATGATCTCCCCGTACTGCTTGTTCTCGTACACGACGACCACCACGTGGTCGTACGACGGCAGCCCGGCGGCCGCCGCCGGAGCGGCGGCGACGCCCTCGGCCGCCTGGGAGCCGGCGACGCCGAAGGCGCCGAGCAGGCCGAGCGCGCTGAACGCGGCCAGCGCGGCCATGGTGACGGGACGCCGGGATCCCGGCGGGGGAAGTGGCATGGGTACTCCTCCTCGATGCTGGTGGAACGGGGGCCGGACGGTCATTCTTCGCGCCGGGCGGCCCCGGCCACGGCGATGTTCAGGAAGCGCGGCACGGGCCGCCCGCGGCCGCGGAAGTCCTCCGCGACCGCCGCCCGCACCGCGGGCAGCCGGGACCCGGGCAGCAGGACGAGCACGCTCCGCCCCGGCTGCCCGCCGGGCGGCCAGGCGCTCAGGGCACCCGCCCGGCGGGCGAGGGCGACGGTCCGGGTCAGCTCGCCCGGCCGGTCCGCCGGCTCCCCGCGTACGGCGACCAGCACCAGGCGGGCCCGCGAGACGGCCGGGTCGAAGCCGACGTACCGCGGCCCCCGCCCGGGCCCCGCGCCGAGCAGCAGCGCCTCACCGGGCCGGGCGAAGAGCACCGCCCGGCGCAGCGCGTCGTCCCCGTCCGGCAGCGCCCCGGCGAGCAGCCGGGCCAGCCGCTCCCGGTCGGGCTCCCCGCCCGGCGGGCCGTGTACGCCGGCCACGGCGAGCGCCACCGCGCACTCGGCCGGCTCCGCCGTGGCCAGCCCGGCGGCGGCCGTCAGGGAGCCCTGGACGTGCAGGTCCGTCCCGCCGGCGCCGTAGCCCGCCCGGGCCAGCGCCCGCAGCACGGCGTACGGCCGCACGGCCCAGGCGGGCACCGCGGGCGGCGGTCCGGACGGCGCGAGCGGCAGGTCGCAGCCGTCGGCGGGGTGGCCGAGGGAGCTGAGCCGCACCAGCCCGTCGGAGCGCGGGGCCGCCGCGGCGGCCACGGGCCAGCCGGCCGCCGCCACCAGCCCGGGGGAGCCCAGGTGGAAGGCGTGGGGCGCGCTCCAGACGGCGGCCGGGGGCCGGCCGTGCGCGGCTTCGAGGGCGTAGGCCACCAGCCGGAACAGCGGATCGGCGGTGGCCCGCCGGGCCAGGTCGCCGGCGGCCGGGGCCGCGCGGACGCCCGGCGCGGGGGCGGCGGGGGCGGCCGCGGGGGCGGAGACAGCGGCGGAGGAGGCGGTAGCGTAGGCGGCCGGTCCGCCGGGTCCGGAGGCGCCCGCCCGGGCAGCCGCCGTCACGGCGCGTCCTTGCGGGCCAGCATCCGGTAGGCGTTCCCGCCGTCCGTGTACCGGGCCGCCGCCGTGCGCAGCGCGTCGAGGACCGCCGCCGCACCGAAGCACGGCACGGCCGCCACCCTCACCGCACCGGCCAGGGCCCGCGCCCGCGCGGTGGCCGGCGGCCCCCACGGCCGGTCCGGATCGGGGGCCAGCCGGGCCGCCGTCAGCGCCACCGCCCCGAAGAAGTCGTTGCCCTGGTGGGCCGGGCCGTGCTCCTCCGCGAGCACCGTGAACCCCCGGTCGGCCAGCGCCTCCCGCAGGTTCGCGGCCGGGATCAGGTGCTGGTGCTGCGGCTGGAACCAGGGCAGCCACGCCGGCCCGAGCAGCCGGGCCATCCGCGACTCCGGGTCGGGCAGTTCGACGGTCAGGAAGCCGCCGGACGGCAGGACCGCGGCCGCCGCGTCGAGTTCCGCCAGCGGATCCCGGGTGTGCTCCAGATAGTGGTACATGCTGACCACCTCGTAGCGGCCCGCCAGCTTCGGGGCGAACTCCGGGAACTGGCCCCGGTGGCCGGTCTCCACCCAGCCCCGCCGCTCCGCCCCGCAGACCCCGTCGCCCATGTCCAGCCCGTCGAACCGGGTCCGCGGCCAGACCTCCCGCGCCGCGTTGCAGAAGTGCCCGTGCCCGGTGCCCACGTCCAGCCA
Organism: Streptomyces sp. NPDC043896; assembly: GCF_056435605.1. NCBI lineage: Bacteria > Bacillati > Actinomycetota > Actinomycetes > Kitasatosporales > Streptomycetaceae > Streptomyces > Streptomyces sp. NPDC043896. The sequence goes on along the minus strand of NZ_JBWKEE010000003.1, from coordinate 244,950 downwards.
GGACTCGGGGACGGTGTGGGGCAGGAGCATCTCGGCCCGGCGCCGGTAGGAGCCGCCGAGCCGGCCGAAGACCGTGCCGGCGCCCTCGCCGCCCCGCCCGTCGTAGAAGTCCCGGTAGTAGAACTCCAGCCCCTCGGGCGTCAGCCGCGGGTTCTGGAAGACGTGCCCGCAGGCCCGGCACTCCTCCAGGGTGAACCGGCCCGGCTTGCCCTGGAGCAGGTCGGGCACCCGCACCCGCACGGACAGCGGCCCCGCACCGCACCAGGGGCAGTCGGCGCGCCGCTCCTCGAAGAACCGGCCGGTGCCCCCGGCCAGCTCGGCCCGGTACGCCCCGGCCGCCGCCGGATCCGCGCCCCGGGAACCGCCCGCGGCCGCCACGGCGGTACGCAGGGCGGCGCCGGCGGAGAGCACCGGCCGGGCGGCGGTCGCCCGCGCCAGACCGGCGGGGCGCAGCGGGGAGCCGGGCCCGCCCAGCGCCAGGTACGGCTGGAGCCAGTACAGCCCGGCAGCGGCGGCCCCCCACCGCCCCTGGCGCAGCGCGACGGCGGCCAGCAGCGCCAGCCCGGACAGCTGGGCGGCGGCCAGGGCCCCCGCCGGCAGCCCCTGCGCCCGCAGCTCGGCGGCCCGCTCGGCACCGCTGCCGCCGCTCCCGGCCCGGGACCCGCAGCTCAGCTCCGGGGCGATGGCCAGCCCCGTCGCCCCGACGGCGTACTCCTTCAAACGCCGGGTGAGCGCCAGGAGTTCCGCCGGGCCGGCGTCCGGGCCCGGCCCGCCCGGATCCACCCCGGCCCGCTCCAGCACCTCCTCGGCGACGAGCACCGCGAACCCGGCCCCGCGTCCTTCCCCGAGCCGGTCGCCCCGGTACCGGGCCGGGTCCACCAGCCTCAGCAGCCCCAGCGCCCGCTCGGCCGGCAGGTCCCCGGGCAGCAGGTCCAGCACCCGCAGCCCCTCCCGGTCCGCGTAGGCGCAGGCGGCGAGGAAGGAGCCCGCACCGGGCTCCACGCCGCGCGCGGTGAGCAGCCGCCACCCGGCGGCCCCCGGTACCCCGGCCGACACGGGCGGGGCGGCCGGCAGTACCGGGACCGCCCGCAGCCTGCGGCCGGCCCGTACGGTGCCCGCGCCCAGCGCGGCCAGCAGCACCGCGGAGGTCCAGCGGACCCGGGAGAGCGGAGGTGGCGTCATGTCAGCTTCTCCAACCGGTCGGCCGCGGCGGCCGCCCCGCCCGCCGCGGCGAATGAGGCCTGGATCCGCCGGGCGGCCCGGCGCGGGCCGGGATCGACCAGCACGGCCGTGAGCGCGTCCCGCAGTTCCTCGGCACCGGTCCGGCCGAACCGCACCCGGACCCCGGCGCCCGCCTCGGCGACCTGCCGGGCCACGATCGGCTGGTCGTCGCGGATCGGGGCGACCACCAGCGGCAGCCCGTGCGCGAGGGCCTCGCAGACCGTGTTGTGGCCGCCGTGGCAGACCACCGCGTCCAGGTGCGGCAGCAGCTCCAGCTGCGGGACGCGCGGCCGGAGCAGTACGTGCCCGGGCACCTCCCCGACCAGCTCGGGGGGCGCCGCCAGCACCAGCTGCACCTCCCCGGCGAGCCGCTCGGCCGCGCCCAGCACCGCCCGGTAGAAGCGGGTGCCCGCCTCCTGGTTGAGGGTGCCCAGGGACACCAGCACCCGCCGCCGCTCCGGATCGAGCCGTCGCCAGGGGAAGGCGGGCGCGGCCGGCCGAGCCCCGAAGGCCGGGCCGACGAAGGCGTGGTGCGGGGCGGGCACGACGCACGGGCCGAGGAGCTCCGGCGTCGAGAACACCAGCACCAGCAGCTCGGAGAAGCGGGGGTCCCAGTCCCCGTCGCCGTCCCCGAACTCCGCGAGCAGCCCCGCGATCCGGCCGGCCACCCACTCCCCGACCCTGGGGAAGCCGGTGAAGGGGCCGGTGAACTCGGCCGAGGTACTGGCCGAGGTCACCCACGGCACCCCCAGCCGCCGGGCGGCCAGCGGCCCGGCCAGCGCCTGCTGGTCGCAGACCACGACGTCCGGGCCGAAGTCCCGCACCGCCCGCACCACCCCGGGCACCATCGCCCGGGCCAGCGGGATAAGGGCCTCCTCCCACAGGAACCGCAGCGCGCCCACCCCGCGCAGGTCCCGCCAGCGCCCGTGCAGCGCGGCGTAGCCGCCGCCGTCCGGGTCTTCCCCGGCGGGCAGGACCCGGGCCGACGGGGGCAGCAGCCCGGCCAGCGCCGAGGCCGGACCGGTCCAGGCGACCTCGTGGCCCCGCGCGGCCAGTTCGGCCCCCACGGCCACCGTCGGATTGACGTGCCCCGCCAGCGGCGGGACCGTGAACAGCACCCTCACCGGACCAGAGCTCCCGCCCGCGGCCGCCCGGCCGCCGCCGCGGACGCGACCGTCGCCGTCGCCGTCGCGCCGAGATGGGCCACCACGGCCTCCCGCAGCACCCCGCCGCTCTCCTTGAGGACGTCGTGCCCCAGGCCCGGCAGGATCCGCAAGGCCGCCCCCGGCGCGTGCCGGACCAGCTCCCGCGCCCCCGGCACCAGTTCGGAATGCTCCCCGCAGACGACCAGGGCAGGGCAGCGCAGCCGGGCGTAGTCGGCCGGGGTGAAGGTGCGGCTCCCGGCGATGTCGTCGATCAGGGACGTGCGGTTGAGCAGGTCGTCGGCGATGGCGGTGAGGTGGGCGGCCTTGCGCAGCCGCAGGGACAGCAGCTCCGCCGGCACCGTGCTGTCCTCCAGGCTCAGCGCCGCCGCCGACAGGGTGTCCACCATGTTCTCCACCCACGCCCCGCTGAGCGGCGGTTCGAGGAGGGTGAGCCCGGTGACCAGGTCGGGCCGGGCCAACGCGGCGTGCAGGGCCAGGGTCCCGCCGTGGCTGTTGCCGACCAGGTGCAGGCGGCGCCGGCCCAGGCCCAGGGCGCCGAGCAGCCCGAAGAGGTCCCGTACGGCCGAGCGGCTGTCGTACCCGCCGGCCGGACGCTCGCTGCGGCCGTGGCCGCGCAGGTCGTAGAGCAGCACCTCGTGGCCGGCCCGGGCGGCCGGCAGGGCCAACGGGCAGTAGAAGGAGGACAGGTTGTCGACGACCAGGCCGTGGAGGAAGACGGCCAGGGGCCGGCCGGAACCGTCGGCCCCGGCGGCCGGGAGCCGCTGGACGTGGAAGCGCAGGGAGCCCGCGCGGACGAAGGCCACGGCGGGCTCAGCCGGCCGCACGGGCCGGGGAGGCACCGCTGCCCGACGCGCCCCGGGCGAGGGAGGCGTGCGTGACCCGCCCGATGTGGGTGACGAGTTCACCGACGGACATGGCCAGGATGGCGTCCATGTCCTTCTCCGCCAGGAAGCCCATCAGGTCCACCCCGGAGCCGTAGCGCTGGTGCAGCGCCTCGGCGAGGGCGACGAACTCGATGCTCTCCAGGGCGAGGTCCTCGTTGAACGTCGTCTTCATCGTGACCTCGTCCGCGAGCAGGTACTCGTCGCCGACGATCTCCACCAGCATGCCGGTGATCTCGGCGAGGATGTCATTTCCCATGGCGTGTCTCCGTGAGGTGGAAGGGGACGGTGGACGGTGTGCCGTTGCCGTTGCCGTTGCCGTTGCCGTTGCCGTTGCCGGTCCAGGCCACGACGTGGCCGGGCGGGGCGGACCCCGTCAGCGTGGTGCGCACCGGGTACGGGAGCCCGTCAGGAGAGCGGACCAGCAGCCCGTCCGCGCCGTCCGGGCCGGCGGACACCCGCCAGTCCCGGGGCCGGCCGCCGAGCCCGCCGCCGTGCGCCTTGGCGGCGGCCTCCTTGGCGCACCACAGGGCGGTCAGCGCCTCCGGCAGACCTCCCTCCCGGGGGCCGGCCAGCGCCTCGGCGAGGCGGAGTTCGTCCGGCCCGAGGGCGATCCGGACCAGCGCGTCCGGGTCGGCGGTGACCGGCTCCACGTCGATGCCCACCGCCCGGTCCGGGTGGGCGAGGGCGACGGCGATCCGGTCCTTGTGGGCGATCGTCAGCCGGAACCCGGCGGTGAGGGCGCCCAGGGCCAGCGGGCGGCCCGCCGCGTCGTTCCCGACGGGCACCTCCGCCGGGAACACCGGCCCGGCACCGCCGTCCCACAGCAGCTGCCGCAACGCGTCCTTGGCCGCGATCCGGCCGAGCAGCCAGGGCGCGCGGGCGCGCGGCGACAGCCGCTCGTACGCCGCCCGTTCGGCGGCACCCAGGTAGCGGCGCATCACCAGCTCCTGCGAGGCCGGATCGCTCCAGCGCCTGCGGGCCAGGCACCACCCGCCGGGCTGCGGTTCGCCGATGCCGCACACCTCGGGGGTGAACTTCATCGGCCAGACCCGTTCGTCTGCGCCGAACCGGCGGTACGTCCACCCCTCGATCCGGGCCCACACCGCGCCGCCCGCCCGCCGCAGTTCGAGGTCGCCGCGCACGGTGACGTCGCGGACCTCACGGACCCGGGCCGTGGCCCCGACGAGTTCGTCCGGCGCCGGCGGCGGGCCGCAGAACCGCACGCGGTCCACGGTGGCCGGGAACACCAGCCGGTCCACCGGCAGGCTCAGCTGCATCCAGTGCCCGAACAGCTGGCCCGCCGCGTCCAGCAGCGCGCCCGGGTCGGGCAGGGCCCGCAGGACCCCCTCGATGCCGTCCGAGCCGACGGTGCGCACCTCGTGCACGGCGGCGAAGCGCGGGCCGTGGAACATCCACCGGTCCCGGTAGAGGGCGGCCGCGCTGACGGGGGCGGGGCGGGGGTCACGCAGCGGGGTCGTGTCGGGGGCGGGCGGGGGCGCGTGGCGCTCGCCGAGGAGGACGACCACGGAGGCGTACGCGCCGACCGCCACCCGGTACCGGCCGGGCCCCTCGCGGCGGACCAGGACCTCGACGTCCAGGGCCGGTTCCACGGGCAGCCACCGCAGGGCACGGACGTCCTCGTAGCCGGTGACGGCCAGACCGGCCGGCGCGTACCGCCGGGCGGCGTCGGCGGCCAGTTCCAGCATGGTGGTCATGGGCACGACCGGGAACCGGTCGGAGTCCTCGGGCCAGCCGTCGGGCTGGAGGTACACGCAGTGGTCCCGTACGTAGGGCAGCGCGGCGAGCGAGAACCGCAGGGTGTGCTTCCCCGTGGCCCTCCCCCCGCCCTGCGCCCCGGCCCCGGTCCCGGGCTCGGACCCGGCCCCGGCTGCGGCCCCGGGCTCTGACCCGGCCCCGGTTCCGGCTCCGGCAGCGGGCCCAGATCCGGATGCGGCCCTGGACCCGGCAGCGGGCCCAGATCCGGTGTCGGACCCGGCCCCTGACCAGGGTTCCGCGCCCGGTCCCTTCGCGTGCTCCGGGTCCCGCTTCCGGGCCGGGCCCGTCCGAGCCACGGGGGCGAGGCCGCCCTGGCGAGGCGGGTGCGCGGCCGTCCACGCCTCGGTGACGCTCCGCGCGGCGGAACGGGTGTCGTCGAGCACCGCGTCGAGCGCGGACAGCAGGACCGGCCGGCCCGGAGGTACGGCGGCCGCACGGTCGGGCTCGCCCGGGAGGGGGGCCGTGGTGAGGAGCCCGCTCAGGGAGGCCCGGGCGGCTTCGCCGAGCCGGACCAGCGGTGAGCCGAGGTCCAGGCGCATACCGCCGGCGCCCGCCGGGCCTGCGGATCCGGGCCGTGACCCCGAGCTCCCGGCGGCCGCGCCGGGGAGTCCAGCCGGGCGGACGGCGGACGAGGCGGCCGCGCCCGGCGGGACCGGCGTGCCGGCTCCGGCCTGCTCCTGTACGGCCGTCGGGGCCGGTGTGCCGGCTTCGGCCTGTTCCTGTGCGGCCGTTGGGACCGGTGTGCCGGCTCCGGCCCGTTCCTGCCCGCCCACCCGGACCGGCGTGCCGGCTCCGGCGTTCCCCTCCGCGCCCCCCGGGAGGGGCGCGGTGGCTTCGGCCCCGTGCGGTGCGTCCACCGGCAGGGGCGTTCCGGTCCCGGTCCGCGCGTCCGGCGGGGCCTGGGGCCGGGGACGTCGCCGGGGCGGGGTCTGGGCGCGGTCCGGCGACAGGAGGTCCCAGCGGGGGGCGTGGCCCTCCGCCCAGAGCGCGGCGCAGGTGCGGGTCAGGGCGGCCAGGCCCGGCAGGCGTGCCGAGGAGGCGGGGACCGACAGGTGGGGCCGGTCGCGCAGGGTGTCCTCGACGAAGCCCGGCAGGCTGCCGGGGCCCAGCGTCACGAAGCTGCGGACGTCCTGCTCCTCGTACAGCCGCAGCGTCAGCTCGCGGAAGCGGACCGGCTCCAGGAGGTGGCGCACCACCAGCTCCCGCACGTCCTCCGGGGCCTCGGGGAAGGGCGCGCACGTGGTGGCCGACCACACCGGGACGGAGCCGGGCTCCAGCGGAAGCCGCCCGAAGGCGGCGCGGACCTGGCCGAGGTAGGGCTCCCACATCGGGGTGTGGAAGCCGGAGCGGAAGGGCAGTTCCTGTCCCAGGACCCCCTCGCCGCGCAGCCGGGCGACCGCCGCCGCGACCTGCTCCGGGTCGCCGCAGACCACCGACTGGTGCGGGCAGTTGTCGTGGCTGACCACCACCGCGTCCAGCCCGTGCAGCGCCGCCCGCGCCCGCCCGGCCCCGCAGCCCAGCGCCGCGTACACCAGGTCCGGGACCCTCAGCGAGCCCGGCCGCAGCGAGTCGAGGAAGGCGTCGGCCGCGTCCTCGGGGTACATGCCGGCGGCCACCATCGCCGCCCACTCGCCCAGGCTGTGCCCCGCCAGTACGTCGGCCCCGATGCCGAGGGCCGGCAGCACCCGGGCGTGGAAGCGGCCCGTCGCGATGGCGTCCAGGGCCCGCTCGACCAGCGAACCGCCCCGGGTCAGGCGCGGCCGCTCCATGCCCAGCCGGTCCGCGACGTCGTCCAGCACCGGGGCGAACTCCGGCTCCAGGCCCGGGAAGAGGAACGCGACCCTGCCGCCCAGCGGCTCGGGGCTGAACCACACGTCCCCCCGCCCCCGCCAGGCCCGGCCCCGTGCCACCGCCTTCGCGGCCAGCGCGAGCCGCTGCGGCGTGGGCCCGGCCACCGCGACCCGGCAGGGCCCGTCCCCGCCGGACACCGGCGAGGGCGTGGCCAGCAGGGCCGCCAGCTCCGCCGGGGTGTCCGCCGCCAGCAGCAGTACGCCGCCCCCCGCGCCCGCCCCCACGGGCGCGGCCCCGCCGCCCAGCGGGACGAACCGGCGCACCGGGGGAGCCGCCCGCCCGGCGGCCGGAGCCTCCTCCAGCACCACGTGCGCGTTGATCCCGCCGAAGCCGAAGGCGTTGACCCCGGCCCGGCGCGGGGCCGGCCCCCGCTCCCAGGGCTCGGCGGCCGTCACGGGCCGCATCCGGGTCCCGGCCAGCGCCGGGTGGGGGTCCTCCAGGTGCAGGGTCGGCGGCAGCACCCCCTCGTGCACCGCCAGCGCGGCCTTGATCAGCCCGGCCATGCCGGAGGCCTGCATGGTGTGGCCGAGCGCCGACTTGACCGACCCGAAGCCGATCCCCGGGCCGGCCGCCGCGCCGGGCGGCCCGAACACCCGGGCCAGGGTGTCCAGTTCGGCCGCGTCCCCGACCGGGGTCCCGGTACCGTGGGCCTCCAGCAGCCCCAGCGCCCCCGGCGCCCCGGGATCCAGCCCGGCCTCCCGCCAGGCCCGCTCCAGCGCCCGTACCTGGCCCGCGACCAGGGGGCTCATCAGGCTCGCCGCCCGGCCGTCCCCGGCCACCCCCGTCCCGCGGACCACCGCGTACACCCGGTCCCCGTCGCGCTGCGCGTCCGCGAGCCGCTTCAGCAGCACCACCCCGGTGCCCTCGGACAGCAGCGTCCCGTCCGCCCGCCGGTCGAAGGGCCGGATCCGCTCGCTCGGACTCAGGGCCCGCAGCTGCGTGAACACGCTCCACAGGGTGGCGATGTGGCAGTGGTGCACCGCCCCCGCCACCACCGCGTCGCAGCGTCCGGCCGCCAGCAGCCCGACCGCCTGGTCCACGGCCAGCAGCGAGGAGGCGCAGGCCGCGTCCAGGGTGTAGGCGGGGCCCCGGAAGTCCATCCGGTTCGCGGTCCGGGCCGCGGTGAAACTCGGCACCAGACCGATCGAGGCGTCCGGCCGCTCCGGGCCCAGCGCCTCCTGGAAGGCCGTCCGTACCCGCGCGATCCGCCGCTCGCCCAGTTCCGGCGCCAGCTCCCGCAGCGTCTGCGCCAACTGGTGTGCCGTCCGCACCCGCTGGTCCAGCCGGGCGGTGGCCACCCCCATGAACCCGCCGCGCCCCAGCACCACCCCGATCCGCGACCGGTCGGCCGGCAGCCGTTCCTCGCCGCCCGCGTCCGCGACCGCCTCGGCCGTCGCCCGCAGCGCCAGCAGCTGGTCCGGTTCGGCCCCCTCCACCGCCGCCGGCATGATCCCGAACCGCGTCGGGTCGAAGCCCGCCAGGCCGTCGACGAAGCCCCCGCGCCGGCAGTAGAACCGGTCACCGGCCGCCGGACCGGACGCCGCGTCCGGGTCGTAGTACACCTCGGGGTCCCAGCGCTCCGGCGGGACCTCGCCGATGCAGTCGGTCCCCGCGAACAGGTTCCGCCGGTACACCGCCAGGTCACCGGCGCCGGGGAACACCGCGCCCATCCCCACGATCGCCGCGTCGGTCGGGCGCGGACCGTGCCCCGGCCGCTCACTCATCGCCGCGCCCTTCCTCCGGGGCGGCCGTGAGGACCACCTGTACGTCGTCCCCGTGCGCGAGTTCGGCGAGGAACGCGGCGGCCCCCGCCTCCGGCGCGATCAGCGGGATCCCCCGCCGGGCGTACGCGCGCTCCAGCTCGGGGGTGACCATCCCGCCCGCCTCCGCGGCCCAGGGCCCCCAGTCCACCGACAGCACCCGGCCCGGGAAGGACTCCGCCCAGGCGTGCGCGAGGGTGTCGAGGGCGTCGTTCGCGGCGGCGTAGTCGCTCTGGCCGCGGTTGCCGTACACCCCGGCGACGCTCCCGAACAGGGCCAGGAACCGGGGTGCGGGCCCCGCCCCGTGCTCGGCGGCCGCGGCCGCCAGGTTCCGGGCGCCGGCCACCTTGACGGCGAACACCTCCGCGAAGTCCGCCGGCCGCTTCTCGCGCAGCAGCCCGTCCCGCAGCACGCCCGCCCCGTGCACGATCCCGTCGAGCCGCCCGTGCCGGGCGCGCACGTCCGCCACGACGGCCCGTACGGCCGCCTCGTCCGTGACGTCCGCGCGGTGGTAGCGGACGGAGGCCGCCGCCCCGGCGAGGGCGTCCAGGGCGGCCCGCACCTCGCGCGCGGCGAGGATCCGCGAGGCCGCCGCCTCGATCTCGGCCGGGGTGCGCAGCCCCGAGGCGATGAGCGCGGCGCGGAGCGCGACCCGGTCCCGGGCCTGCCCGAACGCGTCCGCCCCGGTCGGCGGTTCGGGCGTACGGCCGACCAGCTCGACGTGGCAACCGGTGGCGCGGGCCAGCGCGAGGGCGGTCCGGGCGGTGATCCCGCGCGCCCCGCCGGTGAGCAGGACCACCGAGTCCGGGCCGAGCGGCGCCGCGTCCCCGGCCGCCGCGGGCGGGGCCGCCGGTACCGGCAGGCGGGCGAACCGGGTCCCGTCCGGGGCGTACCCGACGGAGGCGCACTCCTCGGACGCCTCACCGGCCAGTTCGGCGAGGAGCAGCCGGGCGGTCCGCTCGGGGTCCTCCTTGGGGTGGACCTCCACGGCGCGGACCAGCGTGCCGGGGAACTCCAGCGCGGCGCCGCGGGCGAACCCGTGCAGCCCGGCCCCCGCCGTCCCGGGAGCGGGCGCGGTGACCAGCAGCAGCCGGCCGGTCCCGCCGGCCAGGGCCTGCCGCAGCCCCTCGAACGCCGCCGGCAGCACCGGTTCGGCCCCGGCCCGCAGCGCGGACAGGTCGACCAGCCCGTCGCACCCGGCCTCCGCCCCGGCGAGGAGCCGCACCTCCGCCCCGTGCTCGCGCAGCGCCCCGCCGAGGGCCGCCGCGAGACCCTGGCCGTCCTCGACGACCCCGATCCGCAGGCCCCGCAGGGCCTCCGGGTCCCCGGCGGCCACCGCCACCGGGACCGCCTCGACCCGCAGCCGGGTGAGCGGGGCCGGTGCCGGCGCCGGTTCCCGTCCCGCTTCCGGGGAGGGGCCCGCGCCGGCGGAGCGGGAGACGATCCAGTCGACGATCCCGCGCAGCGTCTTGATCCGCGACAGCTCCTCCACCGCCGACTCGGTGGATCCGCCCGGCTCCCGCGGGAGCCCGACGCGGTCGGCCAGGGCGCCGATGATCTCCACGCGTTTGATCGAGTCGACGGACAGGTCCGCCTCCAGGTCGAGTTCGGGGTCGAGCATGTCCCGGGGGTAGCCGGTCCGGGCGTGGACGACCTCCAGCACCGCGTCCATCACCTCCTCGGCCGTACGCGGCGCCCGGGCCCCGTCCGCCGCGGCCGCCGGCTCCGGTACCGGCGCCGCCGCCGGCACGGGCGGGGTGCCGGTCAGGTCGAAGGGCCCGCCCGCCGCCCCGCCCCGCCCGGCGCCCGCCGCCGGCCGCTCGGGCGCCGCCGCGCCCAGGTACCCCAGCAGCACCGCCCGCTGGGCCTCCACCAGCTCGCGCGTCCCGCGCAGGTACTCCAGCACCGCCTCCTCGCGCCGGTCCCCGCCCCCGGAAGGAGCCGCGTCCCCCGAAGCCCGCGCCCCGGCGGGCGGTTCCACCCGCCGGGCCGGACGCAGCCCCCCGGCCACCGGCGCCCCGTCGGCCGTACGCACCAGGTGCCCGTCCACCAGCCAGCCCGGACGGCCCGGCGCCCGCTCCGGCAGCCGCCGCGTCCGGCCCCGGAACAGCGCCTCCGGCTCCACCGGCACGCCCGCCGCGGCCAGTTCCGCCAGCGCGGTGACCAGCCGGACCAGGCCGTGCTCGCCCGGCACGTCCAGCGGCACGGCCGTGTGCGGCCGGTCCCCGAGGATCAGGCCGACCAGCCCCGACAGCACCCGCCCGGGCCCGGCCTCCACGAAGGTCCGCACCCCGGCCGCGTACATGGCCTCCACCTGCTCCACGAACCGCACCGGCTCCGCCAGCTGCCGCGCCAGGAGCTCCCGTACGGCCCCGGCGTCCGCCGGGTACGGCCCGGCCGTGGTGTTCGACCAGACCGGTACGGCGGCGTCGGCCACCTCCGTACCGGCCAGCTCGGCCGCGAGCGCCCCGGCCGCCGCCGAGACCACCCCGCTGTGGAACGCGCACGCCACCGGGAGCGGCTCCGCCGTCAGGCCCGCCTCCCGGAGCGCGTCCAGGGCAGCGGAGACGGCCGCCGTCGGACCGGAGACCACGCACTGCCGGGGCGCGTTGTGGTTCGCCACCACGCAGCCGGCGCGCTCCGCGATCTCCCGCACCTCCTCCGGGGCCGCCCGCACCGCCGCCATCGATCCCGGATCCGCCCCGGCGGCGGCCAGGATGGCCTCGGCGCGGCGCGCGCTCAGCCGCAGCAGCGCGGGCGTGTCGTACACCCCGGCCGCCCACAGCGCGGTGAGCTCACCGTACGAGTGCCCCGCCACGCAGTCCGGCCGTACGCCGACCCGGCCGAGCAGCAGGTGCGCGGCCGCCCCCGCCAGCCCCAGGGCCGGCTGGGCCACGCGCGTGCCGGTGACCGCGGCCCGCTGGGCCGCCCGCCCGCCGGCGTCGAAGGCCGCCGGCGGGAACATCGCCGAGACCACCGCCCCCGGAGCCGCGTCCAGCAGCCCGCGCAGCGCGGGGAACGCCGTGAACAGCTCGCCCAGCATCCCCGGCCGCTGGCTGCCCTGCCCGGGGAAGACGAACGCCACCAGCCCCGGATCCGCGGACTCCGCCCGTACGTGGACCCCCGCGCCCGGCGCGAACGCCCGGGCCCGCTCCAGCCGGACGGCCAGCTCCTCCGTGTCGCCGGCCACCACGGCGACCCGCACCGGGCCCGTCCCCGAGGCGGCGGCCTCCGCCGCCAGGTCCCGCAGGCTCCACGGCCGCCCGGCCGCGTCGTTCTCCTCCAGCCGGGCCGCGAGCCGCGCCATCGCCCGGCCCGCCGCGCGCCGGTCCTCGCCCCGGAAGCAGAACAGCTCGGCCGGCCACTCCTCCAGCCCGTGCGCGGGCTCGTCCGCCCCGGCGTAACCGGCCAGCACCGCGTGGTAGTTGGTGCCCCCGAAGCCGAAGGCGCTCACCCCGGCGACGCGCCGGGGCGCGGGGACCGGCCAGGGCCGGGCCCGCTCGTCGAAGAAGAACGGACTGCTGCCCTCCCGCCAGGCCGGGTTGGGCGTCTCGATGTGCAGGGTGGGCGGCCGCACGCCCGAGTGCACGGCCCGCGCCGCCTTGATCAGCCCGGCCAGCCCGGCCGCGCACTTGGTGTGCCCGAGCTGCGATTTCACCGAGCCCAGCGCACAGGACCCGGGCGCGGCGCCCGACGCGGTGAACAGCTCCGTCAGCACCGCCAGTTCGGTGCTGTCGCCGACCACCGTGCCGGTTCCGTGCGCCTCCACGAGCCCCACTTCGGCCGGGGAGACCCCGGCCCGGGCGTAGGCCCGTTCCAGCGCCCGGCGCTGGCCCTCGGGGCGGGGCGCGGTCAGGCCCAGCGACCGGCCGTCGCTGGCCGCGCCGACCGCCTTCACCACCGCGTACACCCGGTCGCCGTCCCGTTCGGCGTCCGCGAGCCGCTTGAGGACCAGCACGCCCACCCCCTCGCCGAGCGCGATCCCGTCGGCGGCCGAGTCGAAGGGCCGGCAGCGGCCGCCGGGGGACAGGGCGCGGACCGAGGAGAACATCAGGTAGTCGTTGATCCCGTTGTGCACGTCCGCGCCCCCGCACAGCACCATGTCGCTGTCCCCGTCGCGCAGTTGCCGGCAGGCCAGGTCCAGGGCGGCCAGCGAGGAGGCGCAGGCGGCGTCGACCGTGCAGTTCGCGCCGCCCAGGTCCAGCCGGTTGGCGACGCGGCCCGCGATGACGTTGGCCAGGACCCCCGGGAAGGAGTCCTCGGTCAGCCGGGGCAGCTGCTCGTCCAGGCCCTCGGGGACGCCGCCCAGGTAGCCGGGGAGCAGGGACCGCAGCCCGTAGGCGCCGGCCAGCTCGGTACCGGCCTCCGCCCCGAACACCACCGAGGTCCGCGACCGGTCGAACTCCCGCTCCCGGCCGTAGCCCGCGTCCCCCAGGGCCCGGGCGGAGATCTCCAGGGCCAGCAGCTGGACCGGCTCGATCCCGGCCAGCGAGGCGGGCGGGATCCCGTGGGCGAGGGCGTCGAAGGGCACCGGGCCGAGGAAGCCGCCCCAGCGGGAGGGGGTGCGTTCACCCGCGCGGGCCGGGTCGGGGTCGTAGTACAGCGCCGGGTCCCAGCGCTCGGCGGGGACCTCGGTGACCGCGTCGGTGCCGTCGAGGACCCGCGCCCAGTAGCCGGCCAGATCGGGGGAGCCGGGGTAGGCGCAGGCCATGCCGACGATGGCGACGTCCAGCGGATCCGCGTCCTCCCCGGCGGGTGCGGGCGGCACCGCGAGCTCCGCGGCCCGCCGCTCCAGGAGCCGGGTCGCCCCCTCGGTCACCTGCGCGTGCAGCGCGGCCACCGTCGTGGCCCCCGAGCGCAGGGTGGCGGCCTGGCCGAGCATGAACAGCCCCTCCGCGTACTGCTGTTCCTCGGCGACCGGCTCCAGGCCGGGGGTGTCCGGCGTCCGGCGCAGCCCCTTGGCGGCGATCCGCAGCCGGCCCAGGTTCAGCCGCTCCAGCTCCTCCCATTTCTCGCGCGGCGGCGTACCGTCCCGCTCCAGCCGCCGCCGCGCGGCCTCGAAGGCCTCGGCGTACGGCGTCGCCGCGCAGCGCGTGGCGTGCCCGGGCGCGGTGTGCAGCAGCACGGTGTCCGCGCACTCCACCGCCGTCCGCTGGAAGACCGGGAGCACCGCACCGCACGCCACCGCCTCCTCCGTGAACAGGTAGGCGGTGCCCATCAGTACGCCGGTCCGCGCGCCCCGCGCGGCCAGCGGTGCGGCGGCCGCCACGGCCATGGCGGCGGAGCGCGCGTCGTGGATGCCGCCGGCGAACAGCACGTCCAGGGCCTGCGGATCGGGGCAGGCCAGCAGCCGTTCGATCTGCTCCTCCCACAGCGGGAACGAGGCGCGCGGCCCGACGTGCCCGCCGCACTCCATCCCCTCGAGGACGAACCGCCGCGCCCCCTCGGCGAGGTACCGCTCCAGCAGCCCCGGCGACGGCACGTGCAGGTGCGTCCGGATCCCGGCCGCCTCCAAGGGGGCCGCCTGCGCCGGGGTGCCGCCGGCGATGACGGCCCACGGCGGGCGGGCCTCGGCCACCGCCGCCAGCTGCTCCCGCCGCAGCTCCTCCGGGGCGAAGCCGAGCAGGCCCACCCCCCAGGGGCGGTCCCCGAGCCGCGCGGCCGTCGCGGCCAGGAGCCGGCGGACGTCCGGAGCCTCCATCACCGAGAGCGCCAGGTAGGGCACCCCGCCCGCGGCGGCCACCGCCTCCGCGAAGCCGGGCTGATCGCTGACCCGGGTCATCGGCCCCTGGGCGACGGCGGGTGCCCGCTCCAGTGGCCGGGCCCGTACGGCGGCCTCCAGGTGCCCGGTGACGGCCGCCCGCACGGCCCGCACCACCCCGCCGGTGCTCCGGTGGCGGGCCGCCAGCCGGGCAGCCGTCGCCCCGTCCTGGCCGACGGGCAGCAACCGCGCCCGCAGGCCGCGGGCGCCCAGCAGGGCGGGCACCGGCCCGTCGGGGACGGGCAGGTCCGGACGGGCGTACACCCGGTGCCCGTCCACCAGCCGGGTCTCCGAACCGTCCATCGCCCTTAGCGCGGCGGCGACTTCGCCGGGCAGCGACTCCTCGCCCTCGGTGGTCAGGGCGAGCTGTACGTCGAGCACCACCCCGGCGGCCCCGCCCGCGACGGCCGCGGCCGCCGTGTGCGGCCCGATCCCGCCCAGGGCCAGGACGGGCACCCCGGGCCCGGGGTCCGCGAGGAGCTGCTGGAGCAGGACGAAGGTGGTGGCCCCGCCCACCCGGCCGCCCGCCTCGTGACCCTTGGCGACCAGCGCGACCACCCCGGCGGACACGGCGGCCGCGGCTTCGGCCCGGCTGGTGACCTCGGCCCAGACGCGCGGCCGGCCGGGTGCGGCGGCCCAGGCGGCCACCCGCTCCGGGGTGTGCGCGGCGGGGTCCGCCAGCAGCACGGTGTCCACCTCGGGCGGCAGCTCGCCGGGCCCGGCCGGGCACCCCGGGGGCACCCGCACCCCGTACCGCCCGCCGCTGCCGCTGCCGCTGCCGCCGGGGCCGCCGTCGCCGAGCCGGCGGGCCAGTTCGGCGAAGGCGCGCCGCGCCGCGTCCGGGTCGCGGCCGAGGTCGAGCAGGCCGAGCGCCCCGGCACGTGCGGCCGCGGTCACGATCCTCGGGTTCGGCTCCTCGAACGGGCTGACCGCGACGACCAGTTCACGGGGGGAGGCGGACTGCTGGGGCGGGAGGGTCACGAGCGCTCCTCTTCCAGTGCTGTGTGACATGGCGCAGTACGGGGCGGAAGAACGGGGGCGAGCGATGAGGTGAGTGCTGCGCTGATCGCGGAGCGGCGCCGGGCGCCACCCCGGCCGCAGGCCGGCGCGACAGGGCTTGAAACCGTGGTCAAACGCCCGGACGCCGCGATGCATCGTGCGGGGGGCGCCGCACACTGTCAACAGACATACGGAATACGGTCCTTCGCCCCGGTGCGAAACCGGCCGCGCCCGGCGCCCGGGCCTCCCGCACCGGCCGCCCGCCCCCGCCACACCGCTGGCCTGCGGCTTTCCCCGGCCGGGCCGCCCGGCCCCGCGCACGGGCCGGCGTACGGCGTCCGCCGGGGCTCATGCCGCCCGTGCATGTCTTGCCGCCGAGCCGGTATGGAGCCGTCCCGGGGGCCGACGGCAGTTGTTCATCCACCGGCCCTTACAGGTCCATGCCCACGCCGTTACCGTCCGCTCATGACCCCCACGCTCGCGCAGCTCCGCTACCTCGTCGCCGTCGCCGACTGCCGGTCCATCACCGGCGCGGCCGCCTCGGTCTTCGTCGCGCAGTCCGCCCTGTCACGGGCGGTCCAGGCCATGGAAAGGGACCTCGGAGTCGAACTCCTCGCACGCCGGGGAAGGGGGGTGGACCTCACACCGGAAGGGGCCCGGGTCGTCCGGCTGGCCCGTACCGTGCTCAACGCGGTCGACGCCATCGACGACATCGGCACCCCGCACGGCAAGGACTCCCGGGCCGCCTTCACCCTCGTCACCACCCCCACCCTCGCGCTCGACCTGGCCACCGACCTGATCGCCGGCTTCACCGGACGCCACCCCGGCGTGGACATCCGCCTCCAGCAGCACGGCAGCCGCGAGGCCCTGGTCGAGGAACTCACCCGGGGGCGGGCCGAACTGGCCCTCGTCGACCTGCCCGTCGACAAGGAACTGTCCACCCACTTCATCCAGGAACGCGAGGTGGTGCTGATCTCACCGATCGGCACCCGGCTGCCGCACCCCGTCCCCCTGCGGATGCTCGACGGCCTCCCCATGGTGCTGCCCACCCCCGGCACCGGCCGCCGCACCGAGATGGAAGCCATGTTCAGCTGCATGGGCGTACGCCCCGTGCCCTCCCTGGAGGTCGACGAACGCCTCGCCTGGGTGACGGGCGTGACCGATGGACGCGGCTCCCTCATCTGGTACCGCGACGTGGTCTCCAGAGCCTTCGGGACCCGGGCCGAGATCCGCTCCTTCACTCCGGCCCTGCTGCGCCCGGTGGGCATCGCGCACCCCCGGCGGCCGCTGAGCCGCGCGGCCCGCGCCTTCATCGCCCACGCCGGGCACAAGGCGCCGGTACGCGAGCCCGAGCGCTGAACCGCCGGCCGGGGGCCCGGAAACGCCCGACCGGGGCGCCCGGCCCGGAGCCGGACCCCGGCCCGGAGCCGGACCCCGGCGCGCGGCAGGCCCGGCGGCGCTATGCCGGTCCGGCATTGAACGATGCTCGAACGGGAGGCCCCCGGGGCTGGCGCCGCCGGCCGGCACCGCCTCACATGGTCCGCATGCCCCGACTCCTGACACCCCCCATGGCCGCGGCCCTCGCGACCGCGGCCCTCGCCACGCTCCTGTCGGCCGTGGCCCGGACGGCGGACGCCACCGCCTCCCCGGCCCCCGCGCCCCGGGCCGTCGCCGCCGCCCCGGCCCCCGGGAAGAAGTGCACCCTGCCCGGCGGGATGACCGAGATCAGCGGGCTCGCGATGAGCCGCAGACACCCCGGCGTCTTCTACGCCGTCAACGACAGCGGCAACACCAACCAGGTCTTCGCCATCGACTGCACTGGCGCCACCGGCGTGCTCAAGGCCACCCTCACGGTCGCGGGCGTCCCCAACACCGACTGGGAGGGCCTGGCGATCGGCAAGGACGCCACGGGAGCCCCGGCCGTCCTCGTCGGAGACATCGGGGACAACTTCGGCAGCCGCGCGGAGATCGCCGTCCACGGCTTCCCCGAACCGGAACGGCTCACCAGCGCCACGGTCACCCCGGTGACGTACCGCTTCGCCTACGCGGACGGCCGGCACGACGCCGAGTCCCTGCTCGCCGACCCGCTCACCGGCCGGATCCACATCGCGAGCAAACGGATCGGAGCGGCCGGACAGCTGTACCAGGCCCCGCTCCCGCCGGTGACCGGGCAGGTCAACACCCTGACCGCCGTCCGCCCCGGCCCGGTCTTCGCCACGGACGGGGCCTACTCCCCGACGGGCGCCTCGTACGCGCTCCGCAGCGGCGGCCCGCTGGGCGCCGACACCGCCTCGGTGTACGACGCGTCGGGCACCAGACTCGCGGACGTGGCCCTCCCCGCGCAGTCGCAGGGCGAGACGGTCACGTACGCCGACTGCGCGCACCTCCTGGTCGGCTCGGAGAACGACCCCCAGATCTGGCAGGTCCCCCTCCCCCCGGAAGCCACCCCCGGCTGCGGCACCACCCCCACCCCCACGCCGACCCCGACCCCTACCCCCACGCCCACGCCGACGACGCCCACCCCGACCCCCACGCCCACCCCGGCCGACCTGAGGCTCGCCGACCCCGGGCCCCGGACGTGCCGGTTCAACCAGCCCTGCACCCTCCAGCTCACCGCCACCGGCGGCCGACAGCCCCTCCGCTTCGCCGCGGCCGGCCTGCCCTGGGGCCTCACCCTCGACCCCGCCTCGGGCCGCGTCACCGGCAGACCGTGGAGCAGCGGCACCACCCAGGTCACCGCCACCGTGACCGACTCCGCCGGGGCGAGCGCGGGCACGGCCTTCGCACTCACCGTCAACTGGTTCTGAGCGCCGCTACAGGTACGTCTTCCAGGGCATCGGCCCCTCGCCGAGGTAGTGCCCGTGCCCGAGCTCCGCCGGCGAGTACGGCCGGAACCCCTCCACCGTCCGGGGATCGCCCGCCAGGAAGGCCCGTACGATCCGTCCGGCCCGGCGGGCGGGGTCCTCGTCGCCGACGGTGGTCGTCCCGCCGAACTCCTCGGCCCGCCGGTACCCGCCGTCCGGGTCCTGCTCGTCGCGGAAGAAGTAGACCAGCACCTGTCCGGGGTGCGCCGGATCCGTCCACACGTGGCCCAGCTCGCACGACCACCGCTCCAGCCACCCGGTCTCGCCACGCAGTCCGTCGAGCACCAGCCGGGCGACGGTCTGCGCCGGCCACTCCCAGCCGCCGTCCCGGCGGGCCCGCTCCAGCTCGGCGTCGTACCGGGCGGCGTCGAAGCGGTACTCGGGCAGTCCGGGAACCCCCTCCTCGGCCGGCCGCCAGCTCCACACCACCGTGTCGCCGTCGCGCCGCAGCGTGAGGTACAGCAGATCGTGGCAACCGCACCACTGTTCCGCGAAGGTCACCGAGTGCGGCCTGTGGCCCACCGACAGCGGTCCGCCGGGCAGCAGCCACTCCCTGGGGTGGCCGCACCGGGCGCCGTGCTCCTCGTCCTCGAAGGTCTCTTCGATCACGTCCACCCCGTCGATGAGCGGGCGGATCTCAAGGTCCTCGTGAGGGCCCAGTGAGGGGTCGTTCCTGACATACAGGCGCAGAACATTCAATTCCTCGGTCATCAGGCCAGGCTGACGCCCCGCCGCCCCCGATGCCACCCGGTTTCGCAGGCCCCCGCGTGCCGTATAGTCGACCTCGTACTCGCCGCAGCGAAACACGGTGGACGGGACACGCGTTGGTGGTCCAAGGAAAGACACCCCACTTCCCGTGGGGGAATGCAGGTGCAAGGCCTGCCCAGCGCTCGACCGGAGGCCCCGGTCTCCTCACGGAGACCGGGGCCTTCCGCGTGGGCGGGGGCCGCCGGCCGCTACGGCTCCTGGAGCACGGAGAGGACGTTGCCCGCCGGGTCCGTGAACCAGGCGATCTGCGGGCCGCCCGACTCGCGGACGACGCCCTTGTCGTCGTGGGTGAACGCCGGGTACCGCTCGAAGCCGACGCCCCGGTGCGTCAGTTCCTCGACCGCCGCGTCGATGTCGTCGACCGGGAAGTTCAGCACGGTGAAGCCCGCCGGGGTGTGGTCGGGCTTCGGGTAGACGAGGATCTCCGTGCCGCCCGCGATGTGCAGGGTCAGCATGCCGTTCTGCTCGGTGACCCGCAGGCCGAGGGTCTCGCTGTAGAACTCCCTCGCCCGCTGGAGGTCGTTCACGGCGAATCCGCTGTATGCCTTGGTGTTGGTGAACACGTGCCGTCCTCTCCCGTGCCCCCGGGTCAGGGCGCTACGAGTGTTCCCCAGCACCGTCCCGGACACCGCCGCGAACCGGCCCGGCGGGCCGGAATACCCCCCGATGGGAGCAGGGGCCGGGGTGAAGGAGGGCCTACCCGCGGACGGCCAGGTGCAGCCTGAGCGCGTAGTGCTCCCGGAGCAGGCCGTCCGGGAAGAGGGCGGCGAGGCGGGCGCGCTCGGCGGCGAGGAAGGCCTCCGTGCCCGGCTCGCCCACGAGGAAGAGCGAGTGGGTGGAGAGCTTGCCGAGGTGCGCCTCGACGGAGATCCGGCGCGACCAGCTCAGCCGGCGGGTCGCGAACTCCAGGCCCGGCTGCGAACGGGCCGGCCCGTTGACGTACCAGCCCGGGCCGAAGTGCTTCTCGATGCGCGCCTGCTGGTCGGCGATCCACTCCACCCCGGTGTCCGGGTCGTTGGACCAGACGGCCAGCGCGCCCCCGGGCCGCAGGACGCGCAGGGCCTCGGGACCGGAGCGGGCCGGCTCCGTCCAGTGCCAGGACTGCGCGTAGGTCAGCAGGTCGGTGCTCGCGGTGGCCAGCGGCAGCCGGTCGCCGTCGCCGCGGACCAGCGCGATCCCCGGGTTCCGGCGGCGGAACTCCGCCGCCATGCCCTCCCCGGGTTCCACCGCCACCACCCGCGCCCCGCGGGCGTGCAGCAGGGCGGTGGCGATCCCGGTGCCGGCGCCGACGTCGGCGACGCGGGCGCTGGCCAGCGGGAAGCCCGCCATCTCCTCGACGGCGTCGAAGAGCTCGGCCGGATAGGCGGGGCGGTGGTCGGCGTAGCGGGCCGCCGCCGAATCGAACGAACGGGCACGGGGTCCGGTGGTCATGGCGTCCATATACCGCCCCGCACGGACCGCCGGTCAAGAGGGCGGCCGGGCCGGTGGCCGGTGTGCGGTCAGGGCGGCTCCTGGAGGTACGCGGCGATCCGGGCCAGGTCGTTCGCGATCCCCACCACGTCCTCGGGGTCGGCCGTCGCGGTCATCGCACCCGTGACGCCCGCGTAGAAGGTGTCGAAGCGGCCGCCGCCCTTGTCGAGGTAGCCGGCGATGGTGATGGCGCCCACCGAGAGCCGGTCGTTGAGGAGGTCGCCGCCGACGGCCGCGCCGGTCTTCGCGAACACCTTGCCGCGCGCCGGGCAGTCGCGGCAGTTCTCCGCGAGCAGCCCGTCGACCCCGAGGACGGGCAGCGCCTCCCGGAACCGCCGCGCGTCCGGGGTGCCCTGCCAGTACGCCAGCATCTGCACCAGGGCCTGGGGCGTGACCCGGTCGGCGGGGTTGCCGCCCCGGCCGTCCATCAGCGCGACCTGCTCGCGGTCGACGCCCACCCGGTCCAGGAAGGCGGCCATCACGGGAAAGCCGTCGGCGCACTGGCGGCTGCCGGTGGTGACGGCCAGCAGGCAGACCGCCAGGTTGGCGCCCAGGTTGTGACTGACCTTCAGGATCAGCTTCGCGTACTGCTCGTACGGGGGCGAGGTGTACGCGGCGACGCGCGGCACCCCCGCGTAGTCGCGCGGCAGCCGGGCGGCCGGATTGGGCCCCGTCGCGGGCGCGGTGACCTCCACGCCGGCCCGGCCGAGCGCCTCGATCAGCGCGGTCCGGCCGAAGGAGGCCGGGTCCGTGACCGGGGAGGTGCGCAGCAGGGGCGGGGCGCCGGCGGCGATGGTCCCGGACAGCCGGATGCGGGTGCCGCCCCCGGTCGCGGTCACCGTGATGTCCGTCGGCTCGCCGGCCGCGACGGTCTTCACCGTCGAGGTGACCTCGTACGGCGCCACCTTCGGCCGCCAGTCCAGCCGGGCGTCCGTGCCCGCCCGGTCCCCGGGGGTGGTCAGCAGGTCGATGAGGTTGTCGTTGACGATGAGCGGGGTCGGGACGGGATCGAGCCCGGGGTCGGGGGCGAAGAGCCGGCTGTCGACGATCACGTCGCCCTCGACGCGGGTGATGCCGGCCTCGCGGACCTGCCGGGCGAGCCGGTCGATCCCGGCGAGGGGGTTCTCCGGGGTGAGGGTGGCTCCCGGGAAGTCGTCGGCGTACGTGTGGTCGAGGTCGGTGTAGGCGACCGTCCCGTCGGGCCGGGTCCGTCCGCCCAGGGTGAGGTCGCCCTGGGCGACGAGGTCGAGGTCGCCGGTCAGGGTGGACCCCTCGCGCCGCCCGACCGCGTAGACGGGCGTCACGAAGCGGTGGTCGCGGCCGAGGGTCTGCCAGGCGGCGGAGACGGGGAACAGCTTCGCGGTGGAGCCGGGGATGAAGAACTGGCCGGGGAACAGGGCGTGCAGCACCCGCCCGTTGGCCGGCTCGGTCTGCAGGAGCCCCCACTGGGCGTACCGGTACTCGGGCTCGCGCATGATCTCCGTGATGCGCGGGTCGAGACCGGCTCCGGACGGCGACGGCGTCGGCGTCGGCGTCGGTGAGGGGGCCGCCCGGGCCCCCGTACCGGCGGTGAGCGCCACCAGCAGCAGGGCGGCGCAGCCGGCGGCCGCCCGGCGCCGCAGCCCCGCGGGCAGGATCGGATTTCGCACGGCGCGCTCCGTTCGTCGCGGCTGCCCCCCGCAGGGGCCCCGAGACCTGCCAACAGGTTGCCACGGCCCCCAGCGGCCCGCACGTCACCCGGTTGCGGCAACGGCCCGGCCGGCCCGGCGGTGGCGGCCACCTCGCGGAACGCCCGGGCGGCGCGGGCCGCGGGCGCGTCAGCCGTGCGAGGGGGTGCGCTGGGGCGGGACGGTCTCGGCGGGCGAGAGGGGACCGGGCGGGGTGCCGTCGCCGAAGGGGCGTCCGCCCAGGGCCGCCCGGCCGTGCGGTTCGAGCCAGCCGGAGGCGTCGGGGCCGAGGGGCACGATCCCGGACGGGTTGATGTGGCTGTGGACGACGTAGAAGTGCCGCTTGATGTGGTCGAAGTCGACCGTGTCCCCGAACCCGGGCGTCTGGAACAGGTCCCGGGCGTACGCCCACAGCACCGGCATGTCCGAAAGCCGCTCCCGGTTGCACTTGAAGTGGCCGTGGTAGACGGCGTCGAAGCGGACGAGCGAGGTGAAGAGCCGGATGTCCGCCTCGGTGATGGTGTCGCCGACGAGGTAGCGGGACCGCTCCAGCCGCTCGGAGAGCCGGTCGAGACGGGCGAAGAGGCGCCCGTACGCCTCCTCGTACGCCTCCTGCGACGTGGCGAAGCCGGTGCGGTAGACGCCGTCGTTGACGTCCCGGTAGATCTCTTCGCCGACCGCGTCGATCTCCGGGCGCAGCGCGGCCGGATACAGGTCCGGGGCCCCCTCGCGGTGGTACGCCGTCCACTCCAGCGACATGTCGAGGGTGATCTGCGCGTAGTCGTTGGTGACCACCTCGCCGCTCGGCACGTCCACGATGGCGGGCACGGTGATGCCACGGTCGTAGCCGGGGTCGCGGGCGAGGTACGCCTCCTGGAGCCGCTCTATCCCGAGCACCGGGTCGCGGCCGCCGGGGTCGAGGTCGAAGGTCCAGCTGCGGACGTCGTGCGTCGGTCCGGCCACGGCCATGGGCAGGGCCTTCTCCAGCCCGAGGAGCCGCCGGACGATGATCGCGCGGTGCGCCCAGGGGCAGGCGCGGCTCACCACGAGGCGGTAGCGGCCGGGCTCCACCGGGAAGCCGTCGCGCCCGTCGGCGGTGATCCGGGTGGTGATGTAACGGCTGTCGCGGGAGTACCCCTTGGCGGGGCGTACGTTGCTCATCCCCCGGTCCTACCCGCGAACCGGCCCCGGCGAGCGGCCGCTCCAGCGGTGCTCCGTCAGCCCTCGTCCGGCCCTCGGTGAAACCCGCCGGCGACGCCCGGCCGTCACGCCCGGGCGTCACGCCGGGGCCGCCGGCCGGACCGTCGGTGGTACCACGAGGTTGCTCGTGTCGGCATCCCGGGCGTAGCTGTGGTGAGCCCCGCCCTTGTGGGTGGTGGCGGGTCTGGCTACAGTCCACTGTTACACGTGTAACTCGCTGGGCGCCGCCCGGCGGTGGGCGCGAGCAGCACCGGACCGGAGCCGCGATCCCGTCCGGGCCCCCGCCATCCCCTTCTCCCGCCCCACCCCGTGCGAAAGGGCCGCAATGACGCAATCGCTCCCGGCCGAGGCCGACATGACCTGGCCGCCCCCTCCCTACCGGGCCCCCGTGCCTCCCGTGGTCGCCGAGAACGGCGAACGCCGCTTCGACGGGGTCACGTACGCCACCCGGCCCGGCTACCGGCCCCGGCTGCTGGACGTCCGCGTGCCCGCCGCGGCGGGCCCCCTCCCGGCCGTGGTCTGGATCCACGGCGGCGGCTGGCTGGAGGGCGACCGGCGCTACCCGCCGCCGACGGTCCCCGCCGAACTGCTGCACGGCACGGTCCTGGCGGCCGGACTGGCCCTGGTCTGCGTCGACTACCGGCACAGCCTCGAAGCCCCGTTCCCGGCGCAGCTGCACGACGTCAAGGCCGCCATCCGCTACGTCCGCGAGTTCGCCGGGGACTTCGGCATCGACCCCGGACGGATCGCCGTCTGGGGCGAGTCCGCGGGCGGCCACCTCGCCGCCCTCGCCGGTCTGACCGGCCCGCACACCCCCGGCGCCGACGCCCTCGAAGGCACCGAGGGCGTCGGACGCGGCGACACCTCCGTACGGGCCGTCGTCGACTGGTACGGCGTGTCCGACCTGGTCTCCCTGCGCGAGCACCCCATGCCGCCGATGCCGCCGGGCGTGGAGATCCCCGACCCCTACGAGGCGCTGCTGGGCGGCACCGAGGAGGAGCGCCCGGCGCTGGCCCGGGCGGCGAGCCCCGTGACGTACGCGGTCGGCGCCCCGGCTCCGCCGCCGTTCCTGCTGATCCACGGCACGGCCGACGGCCTCGTCCCGTACTCCCAGAGCGAGGCGCTCGACGCGGCGCTGCGCGAGTCCGGCGGCGCATGCCTGCTGGAGCCGGTGGAGGGTGCCGACCACATCTTCCTCGGCGCCCCGGACATCCCGGCGGTCGTGAGCCGGAGCGTGGCCTTCCTCGCCCGCCACCTGGGTGCCTGAGGCACGCCGCCCATGAGCGAGAGACCCGTTCCCGCGCACCGGGACCCCCGTGTACTGCCCCTCGGCCTGCTGCCGGCCGGGGTGGTCGTACCCCTGGCGCTGCCGGCCTGGCTGCTGCTGCGCAGTCCAGACCCTCAAGCGCCTGGTGGACCGGCCGCGCCCCGAGCATCCGCTGGTCCGGGTGGACCACGGCTCGTTCCCGTCCGGGCACGCGGCCGCGGCGGCGGGCCTGGTGGTGCGCGGGGACGCTGTTCACGCTGGCCATGATGTGGAGCCGGACCTGGCTGCACGCGCACCGGCTCAGCGACACCGTCGTGGGCGCGGCCGCCGGGGCGGGGACCGCGCTGCTGGTGTGGCGCGCCTTCATGCCCGTGCTCGCGCGGGAGCGACGCGGCTCCGCGGTGGGCGAGGGGGCGCCGCGGGCCCTGCCGCCCCAGGCCGTCGGCGGCTGACGCGGACGCCGGCCCGGCAGCCGCGCCGCTCCCGGACCGACGCCGGCCCGGGGCGGCGCGGGCCCGGGGCGGTCCGCGCGGCCCGCTACGACGACTGCCGGTGCACCAGCACCGGTTCGATGCCCGGCACCGGGGCCGGCGTACCGCCCGCGACCAGCGCGTGCAGGGCGTCCGCGACGGAGGCGGCGGTGGGCAGTTCGAGGGCGACGCTGGTCAGCGCGGGCCGCTGGAGCGCCGAGAGCACCAGGTCGTCACAGCCGACGACGGCCACCTCCCCGGGTACGGAGATCCCCTCGGCCATCAGCGCGTGCATCAGCAGGGCGGCGTACTCGTCGTTGTAGGCGAAGACCGCGTCCAGCCCGAGCCCCCTCCACCGGCGGGCCAGCGCCGTGGCGGACTCCCGCGTGTAGGCCAGCTCGACGGGGGTGACGGTGACCGGATGCCGGGCGGCGACCTGCTCGGCGCCGGCCAGCCGGGGCCGGGCGAGCGTGTCCAGGCCGCGCTCCCGCGGCATGACCACGCCGATCCTGGTCCGGCCCCGGGCGACGAGGTGCCCGGTGGCGGTGGCGCCGACGGTGGTGTGGTCGAAGGCGATGGTGTGCACCCCGGCCACGGGATGGGAGGCGAAGGCGAGCATCCCGCGCACCCCGGCCCGCCGCAGCACCTCGGCCGCCTGGGGCGTGAGCCGGTCCCCGTCGAGGGACAGCACCGCGGCCGGCCGCAACTCGGCCCAGGCGCGCGCCGCTTCGAGGGGGTCGGTGAACCGGCCGGCGTGCATGACGGCGGTGTAGCCGTGCCGCTCCAGCTCGCTGAGCAGCTCGTCCACCCATTCGCTGACCAGACGGCCCACCGCCGATACGGAGGCGGGCATCAGGACCAGGTTGCTGCGCCCGGCGCGCAGGGAACGGGCGGCGGCGTTCGGTACGTAGCCGAGCTGCGCGGCGGCGGCCAGCACCCGGGCCCGGGTGCCCTCGCCGACCCGGTGGCCCTGGGTGTCGTTGAGCACGAAGGAGACGGTTGCGCGTGAGACCCCGGCCAGACGGGCGACGTCCGCGCTGGTGGCCGACGCGGGGGCCGGCGCCTCTTTGGCCATGACGTGCTTCATCGCTCTCTGTGGCGGGTGCTGCTCCTGCCGGCGAGGTTACACGCGTCAGACCGCGGGCCCCGGCCCGCCCGGGGCGGCGGCGAGCCCGGACCCGGCCCGGCCCGGACCCGGCCCGGGTCCGGGCCGCCCGCGGAAAACCGATTGATCATGGTTTGGGCCCCCGGCTAGCGTGCCCGGCATGACAACGACCTCCCAAGCCGCCGCGCCCGCCGACTGGCGCGAGGCCAACCGCGCCAACTGGGACGAGCGCGTCCCCATCCACGCGGCGGGCTCCTTCTACGACCTCCCCGGATTCATCGCGGGCAAGGATCCGCTGCGGGACTTCGAACTCGCCGAAGTCGGTGACGTCAGCGGCAAGTCCCTGCTCCACCTCCAGTGCCACATCGGGCTGGACACCCTCTCCTGGGCCCGGCGCGGAGCCGCCGTCACCGGCCTCGACTTCTCGGAGCCGGCCGTCGCCACGGCCGGTGAGCTCGCCGCGCAGATCGGCGCCGACGGCGCCCGCTTCGTCGCCGCCGACGTGTACGACGCCGTGGACGCGCTCGGCGGGCAGACCTTCGACATCGTCTACACCGGCTACGGAGCGCTGTGCTGGCTCCCGGACATCGCCCGCTGGGCCCGGACGGCGGCCGCGCTCGTCGCGCCGGGCGGCTTCCTCTACCTGTCGGAGTTCCATCCCTTCGCCGACGTCCTCTCCGAGGACGGCCGCACCGTCGAACACGACTACTTCCACCGCGAGCCGAACGTCTACGACGAACCCGGCACCTACGCCGACCTGAACGCGGCGACGACCGCGAACCGCACCGTCGAATGGCTGCACGGCATCGGCGACGTCGTCAGCGCCGTGACCGCGGCCGGACTGCGGCTGGAGTTCCTGCACGAGCACGACCACGGCCACTTCCGCCTCCCGGCCGGGCTGAACGCCCCGCAGGTCTACTCGCTGCGTGCCGTGAAGGATCCGGGGCACCCCGGGGATGGTCTATAGTTGATCTCGAGCTCGCCGCCGCGAAACACGGTGTACGGGACATGCGTTGGTGGTCCAAGGAAAGACACCCCACTTCCCGTGGGGGAATGCAGGTGCAAGGCCTGCCCAGCGCTCGATCAAGGCCCCGGCCTCCTCAGGGAGACCGGGGCCTTCGTGCGTCCCGGTGCCACGGCGGCCGGGGCCGCCCTCCGGACCGGCGGGCGGCACTGGAAGAATGCGGCGGCATGAACAAGCGCCCGTCCGAAGACCTGACCGCCGCCTTCGCCCGCCTCGGTGGTGAGGACGACAGGCAGGTCTGGAGCGAGCTGTGGGACGACCTGTGCCACCAGGGCTGCGTCGACGAGGACAGCTTCCTCGCGCTGCCGTTCCTGGCGGCGATCGCCGCCGGCCGGGCGCCCGGCGCACCGGGGGAGGCGGCCGGGATGGCCGGCCTCATCGTCTCGGCGGCGGACGACGAACAGCGGGCCCGGTACGGCGAGGAGATCGCCACCCTGCTTTCCGCATCGCGGCGCCTGCTCGACACGGAGACCGGCGATCCGGTGGCCTTCGTGTACCTCCTCCAGTCCGTCCTCGCCTTCGAGGGCGAGCGGGTGTGGAGCGCCGAACGGCTGGAGGGCCTCTTCATCGGCGAGTACGAGTTCGACTGCCCGGCCTGCGGATCCGGGCTCTTCGTCGCCTTCGGCGAGTACGGCACCTTCGCCTCGGCGGGCGACTACGTGACGGCGGCCGGGGCCCGCACCCCGTTGCTGCCCGCCGCCCCGGCCGACCTCGGCCCGCTGCCCGCCCGCCTGCACCGCGCGGCGGCCGCGGCCGGGCACGAGGGGATCGCGTACGGGCTGACGCACCTCTTCGGCCGGGCGGTGTGCCCGGACTGCGAGGCCGGGTTCGAGGTCTCGGAGCAGGTCGCGGAGCAGGACTGACCCGCCCCCGTGCGGGGCCCACGCCGCCGACCGGCCGTCAGGGGGCGCGCCAGACCAGGGTGTACCGCCAGAACAGCCGCCGCCGCAGCCGGGCCCCGGGAAGGACACGGCGTGCCTCCGCGGAGATGCCGGCGAACCCCATCGAGGCCGGCCGGGTCGGGGCGGTCATCGAGAGCGGCCGCGCAGCCCTGCGGCCCCGGTTCCTGATCCAGGCCATCGCGACGTTCGCGGGCACGGCCACGGCCCCCAGGAGGTGGTCGCCGGGCGACTCCGCACGGGCCACGCCCACGACCACCAGGGTCCCGCCCGGGGCGAGACGTTCGCGGAGGAGGACGAGGGCCTCGGTGAGGGGCAGATGGTGCAGAACGGCGACACACGTGATGACGTCGTAGGAGGCCGGCGGGACGTCCGTCAGGGCGTCTCCGGTGACGAACTCCACGGCGGCGGCAGCGGGGGTGAGTTCCCGCGCGCACCCGATGACGGCGGCGTCCGCGTCGATCCCGAGCACCGAGGTGGCGCGCGCGGCCAGCAGGCGGGCCAGCTCACCGCTGCCGCAGCCGACGTCCAGCGCGCGGCCGAAACGCCGGGGGAGCTGCCGCATGATCCAGCGGTGGTAGTGGGCGTTGTGGTCCCACGGGCGGGCCGCGTGGAACCGGTCGAGCGCCTGGAGGACGCGGTGCGCCGGTGTCGTCATGTGCCCAGTCCATCACCCTCCCTGGCGGTCCTGATCGGCGCGGAGCCGCCGGCCGTCCTGCCGCAGGGCTCCGCGCCCGTGCGGGACCCGGACCGTACGGCCGGCCGGCGATGCTCCGGGGCCCGGCCGCCCCGCGCGCCGACCGTGCATCCCGGTCACCGGTCACCGGTCACCGTGCCGGCGGACGCTCCGTCACCACCAGGCCGCCGGCCGGGGTGCGGTAGGCGCGGGCCCCGGTGCGGAGGTGGCCGTCGGGGGTGAAGGAGCGGGCGTCGGCCTCCGGCGCCCGGTAGTAGCCCCGAGGGGTGTACGGGCCGCGCACGAGGAGTTCGCCGGGCTCCCCGTCGGGCACGTCCCGGCCGTCGGCGTCCACGACGCGGATCTCGTCTCCGGGCGAGAGGGGCCGGCCCCGCGTGGCGGACGGGCTCCCGTCCGCGAAGGAGGGGTCGGGCAGGACGAGCACCCCTTCGGCCATGGCGAAGACCGGCTGCGGGCGCGCCCCCAGCTCGGAGCCGATCCGCTCGGCGGTCGGCCGGGACGGGGCCGCGCCGCCGACCTGGACCAGCCGCAGGCTCCCGGCACCGGCACCGGCACCGGCCGACGCGAGCGCGTCGAGCCAGCCCTCGACGGCCTCCGGCGTCAGCGAGGTGACCGTGACCCGCTCCCGCTCCACGGCCGGCAGGCACTCCTCCGGAGCGGGGCCGTCCGCCAGGACGACGGTTCCGCCGACGGACAGCGTGCCGAAGACGCCGGGCCCGCCGAGGGCGAGGGCGGACCCGGCGGGCAGCGCCGCGAGGTACACGTCGTCCTCGGTGAGCGAGACCAGCTCGGCGGCGGCCCGCACCTGGCAGGCGTAGTCGTTGTGGGTGCGCGGCACGAGCAGCGGCTCCCCGGCGGGCCCGTCGGCCGGCATCAGGAACGCCACCTGGTCCGGGGCCGGCGGGAGCGCCGGCTCGGGCGCCGCGTCGATGGAACCCAGCGGCGCGTACTGGCAGTTCGACGGGTCCGTGGTCATGCCGCCGAACGGGGACTCGGTGCCCGGCGCCTCGTACGTGAACACCCGCCGCAGGAACGGCCAGCGGGCGGCGATGCCGGCCGCCGCCGCCGTGTGGTCGACACCCCGGTACACGCCCGGGGCGACGTACCCCACGGCCTGCGTCAGCCGGACGAGTTCGGGCACCTCCGACACGGGGTGGGAGACCGGGCAGAGCACCGGTACCACCCCGGCCCGCATCAGCGCGAAGACGGTGACGACGAACTCCGGCACGTTCGGCAGCTGGACGACGACCCGCATCCCCGGCCGCAGCCCGCGCAGCCGGAACCCGGCGGCCATCCGGTCCACGCGCCGGTTCAGGTGCGCGTACGAGACGCGGGTCCCGCCGTGCACCAGCGCGGTCCGCGGCCCGTACTGGAGGGCCCAGCCGCGCAGCAGGTTGTCCAGCGTGGTGCCGCTCCAGTACCCGGCCGCCCAGTACCGGTCGACGAACTCCTCGGGCCAGGGGGTGCAGCCGTCGTACAGGGAGGCCATCCGCTTCCTTCCGTGCCAGCTCCTGGACCGGAAGCCGTGCGGGTCGTTTGTCGCCTTGACGTGCTCTGACCTTGGCATTCCAGTCCGTCAACGGCCCGGCGCGCAAGGAGCGTTCCCGACCATGGACGCCGGACCCCGTCAGCGGAAGATCCAAAGGCGGCCCGGCCCGGCGGAACGCCTGACCGGGCCGCCGGGCGCCTGACCGGCGCCACCTCGACGACAGGCCCTAGGAGCGCGCGACCGCCTCAAGCGGGCCGAGCGCCGCCGCGCGGCGGGCGGGGAGGGCGGCCGCCGCGACGCCCACGGCCAGGGACAGGACGACGACCAGGGCGAGGGTGCCCCAGGGGAGGGAGAAGGAGTACTGCGGGATGGCCCCGTTGGCCAGCCCGCTGACCTTCCAGGCCCCGAACAGCCCGCCCGCCAGCCCCAGCAGGGTGCCGTACGCGGCGACCGTGAGGGATTCGAGGCGGATCATGCGGCGGACACCGGAGCGGTCCAGGCCGATGGCGCGCAGGACACCGATCTCGCGGGTGCGTTCGGCGACCGACATGGCCAGCGTGTTGACCATGCCGAGCGCGGAGACGACGACGCCGATGGCGAGCAGCCCGAACACCATGGTGATCAGGTCGCCGGCGACGCCCGCCTGCTCCCGCACCAGCTGCGCCCGGCTCTGCACCGTCAGCAGCGGGCTGTCGTCGACGGCCGCCCGCAGCCGTCCTGCGACGTCTCCGGAGGCGGTCACGAGGATCCGCTGGACGGAGTCGCGCAGGTAGCCGTGCCGCTGGACGTCGCCCCGGTCGGCGAGCACGTCCTGGGCGGTGGGGTTGTCCTGGTAGATCCCCACCACCGTGTAGGTGCGCTCGCGGTCGCCCTGGCCGGGGCCGATGGCGGCCCGGACCCGGTCGCCGGTGCCGATCCGGCTCTCCCGGGCGAAGCCGGCGGAGACCGCGATCCGGTCCGGTCCGAGGTCCTGGGCCGAGCCGCTGGTGAAGCGGAGCTTCATGACGGCCCCGACGGTCTTGGGGTCGACGCCCGAGACCTGCCCGGCCTTCCCGCCCACCGAGATGACGGAGTCCGCGACGGCGGAGGCGGTGCGTACGCCGGGGACGGCGGCGACGCGCCGGACGGCGGCCGCGTCGACGGCGCTGGTGGTGTCGCGGGTGCCGATGACGTAGTCGGCGCTCAGGCCGGCGGCGGCCTGGGAGTCCAGGGCCCGGCTGGAGGAGTGCTCGATGACGGCCAGCCCGGTCACCAGCGCCGTACTGATCATCAGGGCGACGGCGGTGGCCGCCGTACGGCGCGGGTCGCGCAGGGCGTTGTCCCTCGCGAGGCCGCCCACCACCCCGAGCCGGCCGGTGAGGCGGCCGAGGAGCCGGACCACCGGTCCCGCCGCCAGCGGCGCCAGCAGGATCAGCCCGGTGACCAGGATGCCCGCGCCGGACATCGCGGTCCGCAGGTTCTCGTCTGAGGCGTCCTCCGCCCCGCCCAGGGACACCAGCAGACCGGCGCCCAGCAGGACCACGGCCGCGCCGATCGCACCCCGGATCCGGGACGGCGTCGCGGCAGGTGCCTGCCCGGCGCCGCGCATGGCCTCGACGGGCGCGATCCGGGCCGCCCGGCGGGACGGCAGCCACGCGGCGAGGACCGTGACGCCGACGCCCACGGCGAGCGAGGCGAGGACCGGCGCGGGCCCGATCACCAGCGGGCCGCCGGGCAGCGGGTCTTCCCCGGTGCCGAGCAGGCCGGGCAGCGCGGCGGCCACCGCGAGACCCAGACCGAAGCCGGTCACGGAGGCGACCAGGCCCACCGCCGCGGCCTCGGCGAGCACGGAGCGGACCACCTGGCGGCGGGTGGCGCCGACCGCCCGGAGCAGCGCGATCTCCCGGGTCCGCCGGGTGATGAGCATGGTGAAGGTGTTGACGATGAGGAACGAGCCGATGAAGAGCGACACCCCGGCGAAGACCAGCGGCAGCCGGGAGTGGCTGCGCGTCTTGGTGTCGATGAAGACGGACTGCTGCGCGGCCCTCGCCGCCGCCGTGGTGGCCTCCGCCCGGTCCGCCGGCAGCAGCGCGCCCACCCGCCGGGCCAGGTCGGCCTGCCCGGTACCGGGCGTGGCGGCCAGGTCGATCCCGGTGTAGCTGCCCGGGGCGGCGAACAGCCGCTGCGCGGTGGCCTTGTCGAACACCGCGAGGGTGCCGCCGGAGATGACGCGGGTGTCTTCGGCCGCCACGGTGCCGACCAGCCGGAGCTTCAGCACCGGTCCGTCGACGGCCAGGCTGACGGTGTCGCCCAGGGAGTACCCGCCGGCCTCGGCGGTCCCCCGGTCCAGGGCCACCTCGCCGCCGTCGCGCGGGGCGCGGCCGGCCGTCAGCGGGTGGCGGTCGTCCTTTCCGCCGGGCCCGGGGACGTAGCCGGCGGCCAGCCTGCCCATCGGGTTGCCGGCGCGCATCGGCGAGCCGTCCTTCGCGGCCACGGTCACCGACCCGTCCACCGTCGGACGGGCCGAGGCGACCCCGGGCACGGCGGCCAGCCGGGCCACGAGCGCGTCGTCGAGGACGCTCTCACGTTCCGCGGCGGGGACGCCGAGGGGGTACTTGGGGTCCACCGTGACCGCGATGCCGGCGTAGTTCCGCGCCATGGAGGCACGGTAGGCGGCGGTGGTGGAGTCGGCGAAGACGAGCGACCCGGAGATGAACGCGACCCCGAGACAGACCGCGAGGACGGTCATCATCAGGCGCGTCTTGTGGGCGAGGACGTTGCGCAGGGCTGTTCGCAGCATGGCGGGCTTTCGGAAGGCTCGGGCGGAGCGATGGCGGTGGCGGGAGCAGTGGCGGGAGCGGGAGGGGAAGGGGGAGGGGCGGAATGCGGGAAGGGGTGGAGCGGGAGCCGCTCAGCTGGTGCGGTCCCGCGCCTCGAAGGCGAGCATCCGGTCCAGCACGGCTCCGGCGGTCGGTTCGCGCAGCTCGTCCACGAGGCGCCCGTCGGCGAGGAACACCACGCGGTCGGCGTGCGCGGCGGCGGCCGGGTCGTGGGTGACCATCACCACCGTCTGGCCCAG
Source organism: Streptomyces sp. NPDC043896 (assembly GCF_056435605.1). NCBI lineage: Bacteria > Bacillati > Actinomycetota > Actinomycetes > Kitasatosporales > Streptomycetaceae > Streptomyces > Streptomyces sp. NPDC043896. Next base: position 211,554 of record NZ_JBWKEE010000003.1, on the reverse strand, counting down.
CTCGCGCACCGAGTCGCGCAGGAAGCCGAGGACCTCCGCCCCGGAGCGGGAGTCGAGGTTGCCGGTCGGCTCGTCGGCGAACACGATCTCCGGCCGCGAGACGAGCGCCCGGGCCACGGCCACGCGCTGCTGCTGCCCGCCGGAGAGCTCGGCCGGACGGTGCGCGAGCCGGCCGGCGAGCCCGACGGTGGAGACGACGGTGTCCAGCCACGCGCTGTCGGGCTTCCGCCCCGCGAGCCGCAGGGGCAGGGTGATGTTCTCCAGCGCGGTCAGGGCCGGCAGCAGGTTGAAGCCCTGGAAGACGAAGCCGACCTTCTCCCGCCGCAGCCGGGTGAGCTGACGGTCGTTCAGTCCGGAGAGTTCCACCCCGCCGATCCGCGCCGATCCGGAGGTCACGGGGTCCAGGCCGGCCATGCAGTGCATCAGCGTGGACTTGCCCGAACCCGACGGGCCCATGACCGCCGTGAACCGGCCCCGGGCGAAGTCCACCGACACCGCGTCCAGCGCCGTGACCCGGGTCCCGCCCCGCCCGTACGTCTTGGTCAGGCCCGTCGCGCGCGCGGCCGGTTCGGGGCCGGGCGACGCGGAGGGGGCCGAAGTGCGCGAGGAGGGCGCGGGGGAGGAGGGAAACGCGTGCGACATGGAGGCTCCGCCTGAAGTGCGAGGGCCCGCGCAACCTGCCGCGAGCCGGGGGGACACATCCATCCTCACGGCCCTGACCTGCGCGGACATCGGCCTCAAGGCGTGAGTCGGGCTCTGCCGAAAGGGCCGCCCGGCCCGGCCCGCCTCTGCCGGAGGGCAGAGGCCGCGGCCCCCGCCCCTGCCCTGCGGCAGACCCTCAGGAGGCCAGCCCGGTCCGGTGCGCCAGCAGAGCCGCCTGGACCCGGCTCGTGGAACCGGTCTTGTCCAGGATCGCCCCCACGTGCGTCTTCACCGTGCCGGTCCCGATGCCGAGCCGAGACGCGATCTCCTGGTTCGACAGCCCCTCGCCGAGCGCCGCGAGGACGTCCCGCTCGCGGCCCGTGAGCCGGGCGATCCGCTCGTCCGCCGGTGCCCCGCCCCCGCCGGCCGGCCCGGGCGCGCCCAGCATCCGGGAGATCACCGCCCCGGTCACGCCCGGGGAGAGCACGGCGTCCCCGGCGGCGGCTGCCCGTACCGCGCTGATCAGCTCCTGCGGGCCCTCGTCCTTCAGCAGGAACCCGGCGGCGCCCTCCCGCAGGGCCCGCACGACGTTGTCGTCGTCGCCGAAGGTCGTCAGCATCACCACGCGCGGCGCCGGATCGAGGGCGAGCAGCGGCGCGATCGCCGCCAGCCCGTCGCACACCGGCATGCGGATGTCGACGAGGGCCACGTCGGGGCGGTGGACGGCGGCCAGTTCGACGGCCTGCCGCCCGTCCGCCGCCTCCGCGACGACCTCGATGCCTTCGGCGTGCCTCAGGATCAGGCGTACGCCGTGCCGGATCATCGTCTCGTCGTCGGCGAGCAGGACACGGATCGGCGGGTGCGGCTCGGTCACGGGCTCTCCCAGGGTGCGGCGTCCCGGACCGACGGGACGGTGAAGCGGTCGATGGCGATCAGACGCTGCCGGGCGTCGAAGCAGTAGCGGGCGACGGTCAGGCCGCCCGGCCGGGCCTCGGTCGCGCCGTTGAACGGGTAGGTGCAGCCCGCCGTGCCGGCGGGGCGCGGCGGCTCGTGCCCCGTGGCGGCGGCGCGGACCGCCGCGTTGTCCACGACGCCGAGGCCCGCCACGTCGGCGTGGGTCATGCCGACCCGGGGGAGCGGGCGCGGCCCGGCGTCCGGCCGGGGCGCGCTGTTGGACACGAAGGCGGTCCCCAGGGCCATCAGCACGCACAGCGCCCCCAGGCCGAGGGCCAGGGTCAGCGCGTTCGCGGTCCCGCCCTCGGAGCCGGTGACCCGCGCACCGGGGGCGGCGCCGTGCTCCCGCGCCCCGGCCGGGTACGGGACGACGGCGTCGCCGGGCTCGGCCGGCAGGACCGCCTCCACCAGGAAGCCGCCCGACGGCAGCGGCGCGGCGCCGAAGGCACCGCCGAGGAGTTCCACGCGCTCCCGGAGTCCCGTCAGCCCGCGCCCGGTGCCCACGCCCTCGGCGGCGGGGGCCGGGGCGGGCGGCGCTCCGTTGCGGACGGTGATCCGTACCGTCGAGGCGTCGTGGGCGACGGCCACGTCGACGTGCGCCGAGGGGGCGTACCGGTGGACGTTGGTCAGGGCCTCGCGCACCACCCGGTGCGCCGCCCGGCGGACCGCCGCCGGGCGGGAGCCGAGGTCCGGGCCCGTCCAGTCCAGCTCCACGGCGATCCCGCCGTCACGGGACTCCGCCACCAGTGCCTCGATGTCGGTGCGGGTGCCCGTCGCGTCGGTGAGCACGTCGGGCCCGGCGTCCCGGCCCAGCGGCCCGAGTACGCCGAGGACCTGCCGCAGCTCGCGCATCGCGTCGCGGGTGGTCCGCCGGACCAGGACCGCCTCCTCGCGCAGCTCCGGCGCGGCGCGGCCGAGGGCCAGCTCCAGGCCGCCCGCGTGCAGGGAGATCAGGCTGAGCCGGTGTCCGAGCAGATCGTGCATCTCGGCGGCGATCCGCGAGCGCTCGTGGGTGCGGGCCTCGCTGTCCGCGGCCCGGCGCGCCCGCTCGGCCGCGTCCCCGCGCTCGCGCAGGGCCCGTACCAGCCGCCGCTGCTGCCCCTGCGCCGTCCCGACCAGGCCGGGCACGATCACGGCCGTCGGGGCGAGGACGAGCCCGAGCGCCAGCCCGTACGGGACGCGCCCCGGGCCGGTCACGGGCGCGGCAGCCGTCGCGGCCGCCACCAGGAGGAGCGCCGCGGCGGCCAGCAGCCGGGCCCGCTGCCGCGCGCTGACCGTCCGTCGCGCCAGCGCGTACGCCGCCACCGCGGCGAGGGGCCCGACACCGCTCGCGAGCCCGGTGAGCGCGGCCAGGGCGAGCAGCACCGACCCCGGGAACCGGCCTCGCAACGGGAAGAGCACGGCCCCGGCGGCGATCAGCAGCAGCTGCAGGGACGGGTGGCGCAGGAGCCCGAGACCCGCCACGGCCGCGAACACGCCGACCCCCAGCAGCGCCACGCCGGCGGTGGCGGCCGCCGTACGCGCCCACCCGGGCGGGACGGCCCCGTGCGGGAGACCGGGGCCGGGACGACGGATCAGGGAAGTGCGCACCACGCTGACCAGTATTGATGCCGCAGGCGGCAGCGGCATGAGCCTCGCGGTGGATCCGCCCTCTGCCGAAAGGCAGAGACCGGACGACCGGACCGCGAGGGGGCGCGGTCAGCGCCGCCGGGTCAGCGAGGCGACCACGACCGACACGGCGCCCGTCGCGAGCAGGCTCCCGGCCACCACCATGCCCACGCCGATCACGAACAGCCCGCTCCCGTCGTCCGACCAGTCGGCGAAGGAGGCGACGCCCAGCCCGGCCGTGGTGCCCAGCACCGCGCCCGCCACGTACCGCCGGGAGGCCGCCCAGCACACCGCCGCCAGCAGCGTCAGACCGAGCCCGATCACCTGCCACGCCTCGTACGGCCCCGTCGTCGAACCGTCCGGAAGCACGTCACGCCGCTGGTCCCAGCCCAGCCAGGCGGCCCAGGCGGCCATCGCCACCCCGGCCAGCACCAGGGTCGCCAGGAGTTCGTGCTTCGGTCCGCGCATCGCTCTGCTCATGCACCCAGTGTTCTGCCCGCCCGGCCGCTCCGGCAGGGTACGGGTACTCAGGCGCACCCGAGTAGGAACACCGCCCTCCGCTCCGCCTCCGTCAGGCGACCCGGCGGGCACCGGCCGAGGGGACGGCGTCCAGCACCGCCGGAGCCGCGAACCCGGACGCCGCGAAAGCCGCCGTCACGGCCCCGGCCACCGCAGCGGCCCGCCCGGCCGGGACCAGGGCGATCACCGACCCGCCGAAGCCGCCGCCGGTCATCCGGGCGCCCAGCGCACCCGCGGCGACCGCCGCCTCCACCGCCAGGTCGGTCTCCGGGCAGGACACCCCGTAGTCGTCCCGGAGGGAGGTGTGCCCGGCGGTCAGCAGCGGGCCCAGGGCCTCCGGCTCGCCAGCCGACAGGAGCCCGACGGCCCGGCCGACCCGGGCGTTCTCGGTGACCACGTGCCGTACCAGCGGCACCAGCGCCGCGGGGAGCTCCGCCAGCGCCCCGGGCAGCCCCTCCTCGGCGAGGTCCCGCAGCGCCGGCAGGCCCAGCAGCCCGGCGGCCCGCTCGCACCCCGCCCGCAGGGCGGCGTACGCCCCGTCGGCGAGTTCGTGCCTGACCCCGGTGTCCAGCACCAGCAGCGACAGCCCGTGCCCGGTGAGGTCGAAGGGGACCTGCCGGACGAGCGGCCCCCGCACGTCGAGGTGCAGGGCGCTGCCCTCGGCGCAGCACAGGGAGGCCAGCTGGTCCATGACCCCGCACGGCACCCCGGCGAAGGCGTTCTCCGCGTACTGCGCGACCAGCGCCAGTTCCGTCCGCGCCAGCCCCAGCCCGTACAGCTCGTCGTACGCGACGGCCACCGCGCATTCCAGGGCGGCGGACGAGGACAGCCCGGCACCCGTCGGCACGGTGCTGTCCACGTACAGGTCGGCGCCGCCCACGGGCAGGCCCCGCTCGCGCAGCGCCCAGACCACCCCGGCGGGATAGCGGGCCCAGCCGCCGTCCCCGCCGGGGGCGAGGTCCGCCACCGCGAACCCGGCGGTCCGGCCGTCGCCCTGGGCGCTGTGCACCCGCAGCAGGCCGTCGGAGCGGCGGCGGGCGGCGACCAGGGTGGTCCGCGGCAGCGCCATGGGAAGGGCGAAGCCGTCGTTGTAGTCGGTGTGCTCGCCGATCAGGTTGACCCGGCCCGGCGCGGCCCAGACCCCCTCGGGGGGCCCGCCGTGGATCCGCCCGAAGTCCCGCGCGGCCCGCACCCCGTCCGGTACGCCCGCCCGCGCGCCCGCCCCCGCGCTCACCGGGCCTCCCGCAGCCGCCGCGCGGCCGTCTCGGGAGCCACGTCGTTCATGAAGGCCTCCATGCCGGATTCGGTCCCGGCCAGGTACTTCAGCTTGTCGGCGGCCCGCCGGACCGTGAACAGCTCCAGGTGGAGTGCGAGTTCCTCACCGCCGGCCGTCGGGGCCTGGTGCCAGGCCGAGACGTACGGGGTGGGCTCCGCCAGGCCGAACAGCCCGTCGAAGCGCCGCAGCAGGTCCAGGTACAGCCCGGGGAACTCGGCCCGTTCCGCCTCGGTGAGCCCCCTCAGGTCGGCCACCCGGCGGTGCGGGTGGAGGTGCACCTCGTACGGCCAGCGGGCGGCGTACGGGACGAAGGCCGTCCAGTGCTCCCCGGCGAGGACCACGCGCTCGGTGGCCGCGCGGGCGTCGGCGAGCAGGTCCTCGAAGAGGTTGCGGCCGGTCGCGGCCCGGTGGGCGGCCGCCGCCGCCAGGTGTTTGGCGGTGCGCGGGGTCGGCGTGGGGAAGGCGTAGATCTGGCCGTGCGGGTGGGGGAGGGTGACGCCGATCTCGGCGCCCCGATTCTCGAAGCAGTAGACCTGGCGCACGCCCGGCCGGGCCGACAGCTCGGCGGTGCGGTCGGTCCAGACGTCCAGCACCAGCCGGGCCCGCTCGGGCGTGAGGCCGGCGAAACCGGTGTCGTGCTCCGGGGTGAAGCAGACCACCTCGCAGCGCCCGGCGTCGCCGGACAGGGAGGGGAAACGGTTCTCGAAGACGGCCACCTCGTAGTCGGCGGCCGGGATCTCGGTAGGCCGGCCGTCCCGGGAGGGGCACAGCGGGCAGGCGTCGGCGGGCGGGCGGTGGGTGCGGGCCTGCCGGTGGGCGGCGATGGTGACCCAGTCGCCGGTGGCCGGGTCCCGGCGCAGCTCTGGCGTGCTCTCGACGGGGTCGAGCGGCCGCAGGTCCGGGGCCCCGCGGTCCCGGCCGGGGGCGCTGTCGTAGTAGAAGAGCTCGCGGCCGTCCGCGAGCTCGGTGGCGGTCCTGTGCACGTGCGGGTCCTCGCCTCGGGGGTCGTGGAGCTCGCGGAAGGCGGTCCGGGGGCGGCGCGGACTCGATCATACGGCCGTCCGGGGCACGGATCACGGGCACACGGCACCGGCCCGCGGGGCCGCCCCGCGGGCGACGCCGGGAGTCCGACGACGGCCCGGCTAGCACTAGTCGCCGTCCGAGGAGAAGTGCTGGTAGTCCGGGCGGGACCACCAGTCGCCCCCCCAGTGCCAGCCGACGCGGCGGAACGCCCTCACCAGGACGCCGTCCTCCGTGATCATCCCCGGCCGGGCCGGGTCCCGCCGCAGGTACGGTCGGCCCGCCGGCGGGTGGACCACCCCGCGCCGGTCCACGTACGGGTTCTCGACCGGGTTGACGTCCACGGCGAGGCCCCAGGAGTGCCGTGACGTCCTCCCGGCGTCCCCCGTCACCGGCCGGCAGTTGAACGCCGAGGTGTTGTCGTCGGCCATCGCCGCGAGGTCGTCCCCGCCGTACTCGGCCGCCACGCGCATCCGCCGGATCGGGAAGCGGGCCTTGAACGCCTCGCCGAAGACGTACAGCAGCGGCTCGACCGCGTCCCGGTGGACGACCAGCTCGCCCCGGTGGACCTTGCCGTCGAAGCCCCAGTGGTTCATCCGGACCAGCCGCAGCCGGTCCGCCGGCACCGGGCACCCGGCCCGCCAGCTCGCCCCCAGCTTCCCCGGAGGCACCTGTGTCACCTCGGCCGCCATCACCGGCGCGGCGGCCCGTACCGGCACGTCCGGCCGGTCCCGCCCCGAGGGCGTACACGCGGACGCCGCGCTCGCGCACAGGACGGCGACCGCGGTCAGGGAGGCGGAAACGGGGCGCGCGGGACGCGTGGGGCGCACACCGCCACGCTACGGTCAGAGGTCCCCGAAGACCTCCAGGGGGACGCCGTCCGGGGAACCCTGCAGCGCCTGCTCCGACCAGATGACCTTGCCCTCGGGGGTGTACCGGGTGCCCCAGTGCTCGCTGAGCTGCGCCACCAGGAACAGCCCGCGCCCGCCCTCGTCCGTGGTGGCGGCGTACCGCAGGTGCGGGGCGGTACTGCTGCCGTCCCACACCTCGCAGGTCAGGGCGTGGTCGTGGAGCAGCCGGACCCGCACCGGCGGGCTGCCGTGCCGCAGGGCGTTGGTGATCAGCTCGCTGAGGATCAGTTCCGTGGTGAAGGCGAGCTCCTCCATCCCCCACTCCCCGAGCTTCTGCACGGCCAGGTTCCGCACGACGCCGACCCCGCTCGCCCGCGGCGGCACGTCCCACTGCGCGACCCGGTCGGGCCCGAGGGTCCGGGTCCTGGCGATGAGCAGCGCCACGTCGTCGGTGGGCCGGGAGGGGAGCATCGCGTCGAGGACGGCGAGGCAGCTCTCCTGCGGGTCCCGGTGCGGGTGGCTCAGCGCCTCGCGCAGCAGCTCCAGCCCCTCCTCGATGTCCCGGGTGCGCTGCTCCACCAGCCCGTCCGTGTACAGGACGAGCTGGCTGCCCTCGGCGAGGAGCAGCTCGCTGGTCTCGAAGGGCATGCCGCCCAGCCCGAGCGGCGGCCCGGCCGGCAGGTCCACGATCTCGGTGGTGCCGTCCGGGGCGACCACCAGCGGGGGCAGGTGCCCGGCCCGGGACAGGGTGCAGGCGCGCGAGACGGGGTCGTAGACGGCGTACAGGCAGGTCGCGCCGAGGACCCCGCCGGTCCCGCCGGTGTCGTCCTCGTCTATGCGCTGGACGAGGTCGTCGAGGCGGGCGAGGAGCTCGTCGGGCGGCAGGTCGAGGGAGGTGAAGTTGTGCACCGCCGTGCGCAGCCGCCCCATCGTGGCCGCGGCGTGCAGGCCGTGTCCGACCACGTCCCCGACGACCAGGGCGACCCGGCCGCCGGGCAGCGGGATGACGTCGAACCAGTCGCCGCCGACCCCGGACTGCGCGGGCAGGTAGCAGTGCGCGGCGTCCACGGCGCTCTGCTCCGGGAGGCCGCGGGGCAGCAGGCTGCGCTGGAGGGTGACGGCGAGGTTGTGTTCGCGGGTGTAGCGGCGGGCGTTGTCCATGGCGACGGCGGCCCGGGCGACCAGCTCCTCGGCCAGCGACACGTCGTCCTCGTCGAAGGGCTCCGGCTTCCCGGCCCGCCAGAAGTTGACCACGCCGAGGACCACGCCCCGGGCCTTGAGGGGCGCCGCGATCAGCGAGTGGATCCCGTACTCGATGATGGCCGTGGCCCGCCGGGGGTCCTGGACGCGCCAGCCCGGGGCGTCGGCCAGGTCCGTCACCAGTTCCGTCCTGCCGGTGTCGTAGCCGCGCGCCTGCGGGGTGGTCGGCTTGAACTCGATCAGCCGGCCGAGCGGGTACAGGGGGTGGTCGGCGCGGATCCCGCTGACCGCGGTGCGCCGCATGTCGGAGTCGGGGCCGGGTTCCTCGCCGTCGAGGACCGGGTTGGCCAGGTCGACGGTGACGAAGTCGGCGAAGCGGGGCACGGCGACGTCGGCGAGCTCCTGGGCGGTCCGCTCCACGTCGAGGGTGGTGCCGATGTCGCCGGTGGCGTCGTAGAGCAGCCGGAGGCGTTTGCGGGCCGCCTCGGCGCGACCGGTGAGCACCTGCATGTCGGTGGAGTCGCGGATGGTGACGGCGGCTCCCTCGGGGCGGCCGCGCGGGTGGGTGGGCCGCTGGTTGACGACGAGCAGCCGGTCGCCGGTCTCCAGCACCTCGTCGGTGGCCACCCGGCCGGAGAGGAGCAGGTCCGCCATGCGGCTGTCCAGGCCCGGTACGTCGCCGATGCGCAGGCCCTCGGCGCCTTCCGGCAGCCCGAGGAGCCGCTTGGCCTCGTCGTTGGCGAGGACCAGCCGCCCGTCGCCGTCCGTGATCAGCACGCCCTCGCGGACGGAGTGGAGCACCGCGTCGTGGTGCTCGTACATCCGGGTCATCTCCTGGGGGCCGAGCCCGCGGGTCTGGCGGCGCAGCCGGCGGCTGGTCAGGGCGGTGCCGGCGGTGGCCAGGACCAGGCCGGTGGCCATGGCCAGGAGGATGACGGGGAGCTGGCGGTCGAAGGCGCCGCTGACGTTCTCCACGGTCAGTCCGGCGGAGACCAGTGCCACGACCCGGCCGTCCGGGGCGGTGACCGGGACCACCGCCTGGATCTCCTTGCCCAGCGGCCCCTGCACGCTCTCGGTGTGGACCCGGCCCGCGAGCGAGGGCTCGATGGTGCCCACGAAGCGCTTGCCGATGCGGTCGGGCTGGGGATGGCTGTAGCGGATCCCCTGGGTGTCCATGACGACGATGAAGTCGACCCCGGCGGCCTTGCGGGTGGTCTCCGCGAGGGGCTGGAGGACGGCGGACGGATCCGGTGTCCGCAGCGCTTCCTGAAGGTCGGGGGAGTGAGCGAAGGTTTCCGCGACGGCGATCGACCGGTTGCGCGCTTCCCGGTCGACGTCGTGGCGGGACTGCAGGAGCAGGGCCAGGAGGGCACCGGCGGCGAGCAACACCACGATCGCCACCTGGAGGACGAACACCTGTCCGGCGACGCTCTTGAATCCCTTGCTCAGGGGTGACCGCACCGAATGGCCCGGTACGGCTGGCGAGGAAGGGTCACGTCCCCAGTTGTAGCACTCCGCCCCCCTCCGGCGCCCGACGGGCGCACCGTGCGCGCCGTCGGTCACCTCGGGTGAGGGAACTTTCCCCCTACCGGCCCTGTGCGGGGGCCGCGGCGGCGGCCACCGTCGTGGCGCCGGGCGTCGGCGCTCCGGGCGTCGGCGCGCCGGCCGTGGGGGCGCCGCTCGGCGCAGTGCCGGGGGCGGCCGGGGGCTCGCAGGTGACCTCGTCGCGCGGGGTGTAGTGCGTGGTGTGCTCCTCGCGCTTGACCTCCTTGCCGTCCTTGACGAACACCCGGCCGACGGTGACGTCGAAGCCCTCCAGGGGCGTCTGGACCTCGCAGGCGGGGCCGGTGCCGGTGCGCTTGGCGGGCGGCTTGACGTTGGTGCGGGGGCCCTGGGTCGCGCGTATCTCGTCGTACTTCTTGGTGCCCAGCAGGGTGATCGTCAGCGAGGTGTCGGTCGAGGAGGCCTTGACGTAGACCGGGTGACCGGAGTCGTTCAGCCAGCGCAGGTCCAGGGTGCCCCAGGCGACGGTGGCCTCGCGGCCCTCGGGGTAGCGCTCGATGTAGAAGGAGTGGGCCCCGTACTCGACCGGCTTGAGGCCGGCGAAGAACATGGCGTTGTACATCGTGGTGGCGACGGCCGAGACGCCGCCGCCGGGCGACTTCACGTACCGGCCGTCGTTGATCATGATGCCGTCGACGAAGCCGTTCTCCTTGGTGCGCTCGCCGACCGTCCGGTTGAAGCTCCACTCCTCGCCGGGCATCACCACGGAGCCGTTGATCAGCTCCACGGCCCGGCCGACGTTGGTGGTCCGGTACGGGGCGGCCGGGAACTCCACGGTGAAGGAGGAGACCTTCTCCTTGATCCCGAGGCGCCGCACCCCGGCGTCCGTCAGCTCCGGCTCGACGGCGGTGGTGGCCACTTCGGCGGTCCGGCCGGCGCCCGAGCGCGTGAGGGCGGGCAGCACGGCCCGGCCGAGGGCCTCCTCGGTGACCTGCTGCCCGGCGCGGCTGCTCTGCGTGACGACCACCCGGCCGGCGGCGTCCACGTCGAGGGCGGCGTCGCGAGGCGCCCCGGCCGCCTCCTCCAGGGGTCCGGCCACGGCGGGGTCGGCCAGCAGGCTGCCGGAGTCCAGGGCCGGCACCAGGCGGCCGGCGGCGTCGGCGTTCATCTTCAGGTGCTCGCCCAGGACGGCGGGGCTGACGGGGATGCGGGCACCGGCCACCGCGAGGGTGACGGGCCCGGACACCGCCGGCCGGGCGAACTCGCGCAGGGCCCGTCCGGTCTCGTCCGCGCCCACGCGCGGCTCGGTGCGGTGGACCGGCAGGGCGACGGGGGCGGCGGCCGGGCGGGGCCGCAGGTAGGCGTCCCGGAGCGTCTCCAGGGCCTGGTCCTCCACGAGGGTGACGCCCGGCCGCGCGGTGACGACCTCGGGCTCGCCCGCGTCGAAGGAGATGGACCCGTCGCGGACCGGCTGGGCGGTGCTCGCGGCGAGCCGGGCGACCCCGGCGCGCGCGGCCTGCTCGTCCGTACGGACCACGGGCTCGACGTCCGGGTCTCCGGAGGCGAAGAGCCTGCCGATGACGGCGGCCGGCCCGTAGCCCGTGCGGGAGGCGCGGTCGGCGGTCGCGGCGGCGTCCAGGGACAGCCCGACCGAGGCGGGGGAGACCTGTTCGACGCGGTCGCCGACGCCCGCCGGCATGGGGGCGCCGGCGCGCGGCCCGAGCTCCCGCACGAGGGTCTGCTCCGCCGCCGCACGGCTCATGCCGCCGATGTCGACGCCCCGGACCCGCGTCCCGGCGGCGACGTCGTCGCCGACGGCGAGCCCGGCGGCGTAGAGGCCGCCGAACCCGAGCACGACGGCGCCTCCCGCCACCGGCAACGCGATCCGCCAGTTCTTGCCCGTCCAGCTGCCCGCAGGTCGCACGGCTCTCCCTTGTGGCGCCGGCCCGTCGCCGGGCGGCTCGCGGGCCGTGGCAGGGGGGCGCGTAGATGACAGTTCCGGTCACCCATGATGAACCCGGAAACCTGCCATACGGGCGAGAAGGTAAGGCTTCTCACAAATCGGGCAAAGGGCGCGCGGTGGTGCGGGAGGAGCGCGCCCCCAGGGCGGCCGGAACGCACCAGCCCGCCGCCGCGCCCACCGCGTACCCGAGCAGATCGGGCGCGTTGAAGGTGGAACCGAGGACCAGGCGGGCGACGGCACTGCGCCGTGACAGCTCCGCCGGCACCCCGCTGAGCTGGAGGAACTCGACGCCCCAGCTGACGGCCAGCGCGGTCCCGGCGGCCCGCAGCGGCGTCGTCCGGGGCGCGGCCAGGACGACCAGGGCCATCAGCAGGACGGTGTACAGCGCGTCCCCGCCGTACTTCGCCACGTCCCCGCCCGCCACGGCCCGCAGCCCCAGGCCCGCCCCGACCGTCACCAGCGCGGCACCGGCCGCCGCGAGGCGGACCCGGATCAGCCGCCCTCCCCGGCCGCGTCCGTGAAGAGGTCCTCGGGGGTGCCGTCCAGGACGAACCCGTTGTCGAAGCGGACACGGACCGTCACGCGCTGCCGCCGGTCCGCGAACGCCGCCCACTCCGGCTCCAGCTCGGTGATCTCCTCCTCCAGCCGCAGCCTGCTCTCCGGGGGCATCGCGTGCCCGAAGTCATCGCGCAGCGACTTCAGGCGCAGGTACTCGCGGACCCCGTGGCCCGGCTCCGGCTCCTCGCCGTCCACCCGCTCGACCGTCCCCTCCGTGCCCGCAGCCAGGGCGAGGAACCCCGCCACGGGCCCCGCCGGCCCGGCGGAGCCGTCCGCCGCCGCGAGCCCGCCGGCCAGCCGGACGTCCGCCGCCAGCCTCACCCGCCGGCCTTCCTTCAGCGTCATGGATTCCTTCGTTCCTCGGATCGGTGCAGGGCCGTGCCATTATCCGCGGCGCCCCGGCCCGCCCCCGCCGCCGGCCTGGGTACGGCACACCCAGGAAGCGGCCGCCCACGCGGCATAACCTGACGCGGTGACCGGCAACCCCCTCGGAGACTTCCTGCGCGCACGCCGCGCGACCCTGCGGCCCGCCGACGTCGGGCTCGCCTCCCACGGCGCCCGACGGGTGACCGGACTGCGCCGGGAGGAGGTCGCCGTCCTCGCCGGCATGAACTCGGACTACTACGCCCGCCTCGAACAGGGCCGCGAACGCAACCCCTCCCCGCAGGTCCTGGCCGCCATCGGCGGCGCCCTGCGGATGGACGGCGAACTCCGCGACCACCTCCACCGGCTGGCCGGGACCCTCCCGGGCGGTGGCCGCCCCGCGCCGAGCGAAACCGTCGACCCGGCACTGCGCTCGCTCCTGGACGGATACGCGCACACCCCGGCCTTCGTCCTCAACCCCGCCACCGACCTCCTCGCCGCCAACGCCCTCGCCGAAGCGCTGTTCTCCCCCTTCGCAACGCCGGACAACCTGGCCCGCATGACCTTCCTCGACCCCGCCGCACGGAGCTTCTTCGTCCCCTGGGAGCGGGCGGCCGGGGCCGTCGTGGCCGAGCTGCGCCACGCATCCGGCCTCGACCCGCGCTACCCGCGCCTGACCGGCCTGGTCCGCGCGCTGTCCCGGGAGAGCGAGGAGTTCGCCGCACTGTGGTCCTCCCACGCCGTGCGCCCCAAGACCCGGGCGGCCAAGGAGATCCACCACCCCGGTGCCGGCCCCCTCTCGCTGACCTTCCACACCTTCGACGTGCGCGGAGCCCCGGGCCAGCAGCTGGTCGTCTACCAGGCGGAACCGGGGAGCCCCAGCGCCGAGCGGCTCACCCGGCTCGCCTAGGTGGCGGCCCGCCCCAGGGGGAGCAGGTACTGGAGCGGGCGGTCCAGGTCGTCCAGGCCGAACAGCTCGTGCGCCAGGTCGTCCTGGAAGCCGCCCAGCGGCATCGCCGACAGCCCCAGCGCCGACGCCGTCAGCAGCAGGGACTGGGCCAGGTGGCCGGCCTCCAGCAGGCCCAGCCGCAGCGCCCGCAGGCCGTAGCGGCGCCGCATCCGGCCCAGGTCCACGTACAGGCCGAGCACCACCGGAGCCTCGTCCACGACCAGCGCCATCGGGTCCTCCGGGGGCGCCGTCATGTACGCGGACACCGCCTTGAGCTCGTCCAGCGCGGGCACGGCGCCGACCCGCAGCAGCGCGCGCCGGCCGGGCAGGCACTCGTACGTACCCGGCGCCAGCCCCGCCACCCCGAACGCGAGCAGCCTGATCCCCGCCGCGTAGAGGCCGCCCGGACTCGGGTACGGGCGGTGCGCGAAGGGCGTGCCGCCGGCGCCGGTGGTGTGGCTGGCGGCGTGGGCGCCCCACAGCAGCGTGCCCAGCGTCCCGGCGTCCAGCGGGCCGGCGAGCCCCTTGCGGACGCTGGTCCGGCCCGTGACGGCGGCCCACAGCGAGACCTCCGGCACCGGCCCGCCCGGCAGCGCCACCTCCTCGCCGTCGGGCACCGCCGCTCCCGGCGCCGGGCGCAGTCCGCCCTCGGGATCCCAGCCGGCCCGGACCTTGCTCCGCTCCAGGTAGCGCCAGTCCGGCGCCAGGTGCCCCTCCGGGAAGTACGCGGCCGGCTCACCCGTGTCGAGCAGGGCGTGCGCGGCCAGCCGGTACACCGCCCGCTCCTCGTCCGGGGCCACCCCGAGCCGGTTGAACAGCAGCCGCAGCTCGGCGCCCCACGCGCCGGCACCCCCGGCCCGAGGGGCCTCCCGCGCGACCGCCTCCCGCACGCCCGCCGCCCAGGCCGCCACCGGCCCCGTCGCCGAGCCCTCCGCCAGTGCTCCGCGCAGCGCCTCCGCCCGGCCCGCGAGGCCCGGGCGCTGCGCCGCGTACACGGCGTTCACCCGCTCGTGCAGCATCCGCGCGGGCAGCCGGCCCGCCTCCCCGGAACCGGGTCCCGCGGTCACCGCCAGCCCGCGCAGCCAGCGCGCCGCCGCGAGGTGGTCCAGCCCGAGGGCCCAGGCCGTGGCGTGCGCCAGGTCCCCGGCGACGGCCAGCCGCGGGCTCCCCTGCGCGGTCCCGGCGACACAGGCCACCGCGACCCGGGTCGACAGAGCCGCCGGCCCCTCGTCGGCGGACCCGGCGCCCGCCTCCTCGCGGACCTCCGCCGCCCCGGCCAGCCCCCGTACCGCCGAGGCCGGTCCGGCGGCACCGTCCGGCCGGGCGCCGCGCACCCGTACGCTCAGGTGCGGCCCGCCCTCCCCGGGACGCACGAAGTCCCAGCCCGCCGCCCGGCCCCCGGCGACGAGCCCGTCCAGCAGCGGCGCGAGGGCCTCCACGAGGAAGACGTCGGCCGCCTCCGGCCCCGCCCGCAGGACGCAGTGCAGCACGTGCCCGGAAGCGTCGGGGGCGGTGGCGGGGGTCACGTACGGCTCCTCACGGGAAGGGGTGCGGATGCAGGGGCAGCGCGTCGTGGCGCAGCGGCCCGGCGGCGCGGCCCAGCCGGTGCGGGACCTCCAGCAGCCGGGGCAGCCCCCGGGTACGCCGGTTGACGTGCCCGAAGGTCATCGGCAGGGCGCCCGGGACCACCGCCTTGGCCGTGTGCAGGCCGAGGCGCCCGCGCACGCCCGCCTCGTCCTGGCCGACGACGATCACCTCCAGCCCGGCGCCCGCCAGCCGCCGCACCGTCGAGTCCAGGAGCCCCGCCAGGTCCGCGACCGGCCCGGGCGCACCCGGCCAGGCCTCCCGCCACGGCGTCGGCCGGTCGTCGCCCTCGCACAGGAAGTCCAGCCGCGGCCGGGCCTCGGGCAGCCCGTACAGCGCGGTGTGGTCGGCGAGGGTGACCACCAGCTCGGGCCGCTCCAGCATCGGCCGCAGCCGGCCCGGATCGCAGGTCCCGGGCTCCGCCCGCAGCCGCGCCGGGGCGTTGAAGACGTTCACCACCACCTCCACCACGGCCGAGCGGATCGCGACGCGCGGATCGTGGTGCGCCCCGGCCGCCACGAACACCTGCGGCGCGGCCGAACGGGGATCGGTGTGCCGGGCGACCGCGACGACCGCCGGGACGCCGAAGTCGTTCGTGGCGTCCAGCAGCGCCAGTCCGTAGCCCGCGAGCTCCGCCCGGTCGGCGAGGTGCAGCACCTCCGGGTCCTCGTCCGGCAGCGCGATCCGGCGCAGCGGGGTCCTCGCGTACCAGGCCATCAGGAACGCGTCCCGCTCGGCGACCTCGAACAGCCCGTACAGGGCGGCCTCCTCCGGACTGTTGCCGAGACCGCAGCCGCTGGAGCACTCGTAGACCACGCGCGGCCGGCCCGGGCTCGGGTCCCAGTACGCGACGTGCTCGGGCACGGCGACCGGGCGCGCCCGGGTGAGCGACCAGCCGTGCACCCAGTCCAGCTCCAGGTCCGGGGCGTACGGGACCGTCGGCGACGCGGGATGGCCGTGGTGGGCCGGGTCGGGCAGCCCCAGCCGCTCCGGGTCCACGGCCCGCTCCGGCCCCAACTCGGCGTAGGGCGCCCGCAGTACGGTCCGCTTCCCGTGCGGGCTCATCCCGGTGAGCCGCTCGACGCCCTCGAAGAGCGCCACCCGCTCGCTGCTGTCGTAGTCCCCGGACCGGCCGTGGCCGCTGTCGGGGAGCTCCCGTCCGAGGGTGACGTAGGCGCTGGTCAGGCTGTGCACCGAGTCCTCGGTGCGCACCACCCGGTGGACCGGCCCGAACCGCTCGTCGTACAGCTCCGCCCGCAGACCGGCCCGGTCCGTACGGTCGTTGGCGCCGCGCAGCACCCCCGGATCCGGCAGCGGCCGCCCGGCCGGGCGGAGCCGGGCCGACGCGGCGTCGTCGTCGGGCAGCGGCAGGCACACCTCGCAGCCCCCGACCGGCCGGAACACGTGGCCGCTCCAGCCGGCCCGGCCGCCGTGCACGACCCGCACCGCCGCCCCGGCATCCGGCTCCGGAGCGGGCTCCGCCAGCAGCTCGGCGGCCAGCGCCGCGACGGCGTCCGCGAGGGCCGGGGAGGGGCGGCCGCCCAGCCGCAGCCCGGGACTGTGCCAGGGGACGCGGCCGCCGATCGTGGCGAGCCGGCGGTACTCCGTACAGGAGAGGCAGCCCACCGCACCGGGCCGCAGCACCGGGCCGATCACCGTGAGCGCGCCGTCGCCGCGCACCGGGACCAGGGTCACCGGGTGGCGCAGCGCGTGCCGGGACAGGGCGGCGGCGGTCTCCAGGGACCAGTCGTCCAGGACGACCACGGCCCGGCCCGCCGTGGTGGCGAGCGCGCCCGGCGCGTCGAGGACGGTCAGCCCGAGCGCGGCCAGGGCCGCCCCGAGCGGGGTGCCGGTGACGGCCGGCGGGGACGGGTTCACAGGGATCCTCCCAGGACGGCGAACCCGCATCCGCGCAGCGCGGCGACGACGGTGCGCGCCCCGGGTCCGGTGGGTTCCCACGGGTGGGCGCTCAGCCCGGTCAGCTCCCGCAGGACGGTGTGCAGGCCGGCCTCGCGCCCGGCGACGGCCGCCCACCAGCCGGCGGCCCAGCGCTCGTCCTCCCAGGGCGCCAGGACCGCTCCGGCGGTGGCCAGCGGGCACGACTCCCCGCCCGGTGACGTGAGGTGACGGACCGCCGGATCATGCCGGGTGGCCTGTACGCGGACCACCGCGGCCAGCACCGCGAACGCGGCCGCGTCCCCGGCGGTGGCCTCCACCGCCTGCCCGAGCAGCCGCCCCGGCGCACCGCCCCCGCGTACGGCTGCCCGGTGGGCGGTGCCCTCCGCGTCCAGCGGGGTCACGCTCAGCTCCGCCCGGATCCCCAGCCGGCGCGTCAGCACGCCCCACCAGTGGCGGGCCTGCGGATGCCCCTGCCCGTACGGGTCCCAGGGCGCGGCCCCCGCGTCCGGCAGCCGCAGCGCGGCACGCCGCAGCGCCCGCCCCAGCGCGTGCCCGGGCCCAGCCCCGACCACCACGTCCCGGCCGCCGCACCGCAGTTCGGCGGCCCGGCACACGGCGTCGAGGCGGGCGAGGTCGGCCCGGGCGGCACCGGCCGTCAGGAGCCCGCCGTCCGGCGCGGTGCAGCCCGCCAGCGCCACCGGAAGCTGCGGCAGCGCCCCGGTCAGCGGTGCCTCGACGACCCCGAGCCGCTCGTCGCCCAGCGCGGCCGCACCGGCCAGCGCCTCGGCGAGCGTGCCGGGCGGCAGGGCGGCCGGCTCCGGGCCGCCCCGCGGCCAGGGGTGGTAGGCCGACCGCAGCGGGTGCTCCCCGGCGACCAGCACCGAGGGGAACCTCGGCGGCCGGGGCCGCGGGCCGTCGGTGTCCTCGGAGGCCGGGTCGGGCAGTCCCGCCACCGCGCACAGCAGCCGCTGCGCGGCCGCACCCGCCACCAGGGCGGTCAGCGCCGGGCGGGGGACGGCCGGGGAGCCGGGCCCCGTGCCGGGCCCTGTGCCGAGCCCGAGCCGTTCGGCCAGCGCGGCCGTGTCCGCCTCCGCGCCGGCGGGATCGCCGACCGGGGTGACGAACGCCCCGCCGGGGCCGGCCAGCGCGCCCACCGCCCACCGCGTGCCGTCGGCGGCGGCCGCGCCGAGCAGCACCCGGCCCGGGGCCAGGGCCGCGGGCGCGGCCGGGGCCGCCGTGATCCCGGCGCGCGCCAGGGCCCGTACGGCGGCCCGGGCCAGGGGCCCGCCGGGATCGGCGGCCCGTACGTCGACCCGGGCGCCGGCCAGGGCGGCGCCCGCCTCGGCGGGGTGGTCGGCGACGGCGAGCAGCCAGTCGGCCGCCGGGCTTCCCGCGGGCGGTGCCAGGTCCTCGACCAGCATCCCGTGCGCGTGGAGCTGCCCGATCAGGGTGCACAGCGCGGCACGCAGCGGCGTACCGGCCCCGGCGCGGGCGGCGAGTTCCGCCGCGCCGCCCGTCCGCAGGGCCTCCTCCAGCATCCGCCACAGCGCCGGCAGCGCGGGGCTGCCCTCCAGGGTGACGCTGCTGCTCCAGCCCCGCAGGTGGAGACCCCCGTCGAGGGGGCTCGCGGTGACCCCGGGCCGCAGCCGCCAGTGCCGCAGGGCCTCAAGGCCGTCGGGCTCCGGGGCCGCGCCGGCGGTGGCGGGCGCGGCGGCCGCGCGGGGCGGCGCGGCGGTCACGACACGCCCCCGGCGCGCCCGGCGGCACCGGAGTCCGCCGCGTTCCCGGCGTTCCCCGCGTTCTCGGCGTTCTCCGCGTTCTCCGCGGTTCCCGCACGGTAGGTCTCCACGACGACCTCGACGGCGCGGGCGGCAACCTCCCGCCCGCCGGGCGCGGGCAGGGCCTCCTCCAGGACCAGCCCGTCGGGATGGCGGGCGAGCCACCGGTCGAGGCAGCGCAGGTGCAGGGCGTTGCCGAGGTCGACGAACTGCGGCTTGGGCAGCGCCTGCCGGTAGGAGGACTCCGCCGCCGCGGCCTCCGCGGCCGTCACCAGCGGCGGGTGCAGGAACAGCTGGTCGGGCACGCCCAGCAGGGCCCGCCAGCGGGCGGCCGCGGCGAACGGGACCTCGCCGTCGGCCCCGTCGGCGGCCAGCGCGGCCCGCAGGGCTTCGACGGTGCCGGCCGCGAGCTTCCAGCGGCGCCGCCGCAGCACGATGTGCCGGTGGCGCAGCCGGGGCGTGCGCACCAGGGGCCCGCCGGGGACCTCGGTGACGGTCCGGGGCACCAGCGAGGCGAAGGAGACGACCCCCTCGGGGTGATCGTGGACCAGCGGGGCGTTGCGGGTGGGGAGCAGACCGCTCACCAGGAGTCCGGGGTAGAAGACGTCCAGCAGCTCGCCGGTGTCCCGCAGGCGCAGGCGCACCTGGTCGGTGTCCTCGTCGTGGACCAGTTCCACGTCGGAGTCGCGCAGCGGCGGCCGGCCGTCGGCACCGTCCGCACCCCGCGGGCCGTACTCCTCGGAGACGATCTCCTCCGGCATGAACCGGGGCTGGAGGTTGGCGTTGAAGCCCTGGACGGGCCGGAACTGCACCGTCCGCGCGCCGGGTCCGGCCCCGAGCGCGACCTCCCGGGTGACCGCCGCGACCGCCTCCGGGCCGAGCAGGCCGAAGAAGCGGCTGCCGGTCCGGCCCCAGCCGCCGTAGAGGTGGTTCAGGGCGAGCAGCCCGCGCCGGGCGTCCCGCTGGAGGAAGTGCGCGTACGACAGCGGCCGCGCCGCCGCCCAGCAGGGCAGCCGGGCCGCGTAGGCCCCGACCAGCTCGGCGGGCAGCACCACGTCCGCGTCCGGATCCTCCCGCAGCGCGGCCCGCTCGCGCAGTTCCGCCTCGAACGAGGCCCGCAGGCCCACGAGTTCGGCCGCCCGGGTCGGCAGGGAGCCGAGCCCTTCCGCCGGGGTGAGGAGCGCGTCCCGTACGGTGTCCTCCCAGGCCGCGACCGTCGAGGGCCCGAAGTCCCAGACGGGGTGGCAGACACCGCCCGGGCCGTGGCGCGCGACGAAGCGGTCGCGCAGGGCCCGGCGCACCAGGTGCCCGAGGTCGTACAGCTCGGCCAGGGCGGCGACCTCGCGCAGCGCCTCGTGGTCCTCGGCGGTGAACAGCCCGCCGGTGTCCACCGGATGCCGGGCCGTCACGTCCTCCGTCAGCACGGGCGGCATCGGGTCCTCCGGCGGCAGCGCCCGTCCCGCCGAGGCCAGCAGGGCCGTCCACCGCTCGCGCAGCAGCGCGAGCAGCACGGTGCGCTCGCGGGGGCCGGCGGCTGCGAACTTCCCCGTCGCATCGGCGATCTCGTCGATCCGCGCCGCCAGGCCGCCGTCACCGGACCCGCCGCCGTCGCGCAGCCAGGCGGCCAGCCGCCCCAGCGGATCGGCCTCCTGGGGTCCGACGGGCGGTACGGGGACCAGCAGTCCGGCGTCCACCAGCTGCTCCACGTACGCCTCGGCCGCCGGGCGGTCCTGCGGAGCGGCCAGCTCCGCCGCCAGCCGCGCCGGCGTCAGCGGAGTGCGGCACAGCCCGGCCACCCGCTCCAGGGGCGCGGTCGCCGCGACCTCGACCTCGTCCTGGCCGGGGACGACGAAGCGGCCGACGGTGGAGAGGCCGCGGTTCCGGGCGAAGGTGGCGCGCCCCGCGGCCGTGCGGGCCGCACTCGCCATCCGGTGCGGGAGGCGGGCCCGCCGGACGGGGTCGCGGAGCAGCGCCTCGCACAGGGCGGCCACCAGGCTCCGGCTGGTACGCACCGGGTTGCCGAGCGGGCCCGTAAGGTCGCCCGCCCCCCAGTCGGAGCCCGCCGCCTCCCGCGCGCCGGGCCCCGCCGGAAGCGGTCCCCAGCCGACAGCGGTGTACCAGGACACGGGACTGCTGCGGGTGGCGGCGCGCACGGCGTGCCGCAGTACCCCGGGCTCCTCCTTGCGGGCGCGCTGACCGGCCGCCCCCGCGCCGGCCCGCTCGACGGCGGCCAGCAGTTCGGCGCTGGTCGCCGAGGCGGCGAGGGCGAGGGCCGGTTCGCGGCACTGGGCGGCCAGGGCCCGGCGCTCCGCCGCCAGCGCGGCCGCGGCCGAGCCGCGCAGCCGCTCCCGCAGGGCGGCGGCCCGGCCGCGCAGCTCCAGCCACTCCCGCAGCGGAGGAACCCGCCCGGGCAGATCACCGAGCGCGTCGAGGAGCGCGGGCCGGGGTTCCCGCCCGTTGTGCAGGGCGCGGCGCAGCGGCAGCACCACGTCCCGGTGGAAGGTGTCGGGATGGCCGCCCCGGCTCGCGTACAGGGCGTCGGTCAGAGCGGGAACGAGCCGGCCCAGCGCGCCCTCCAGCAGCGTCAGTTCCCCGAGCGCGTCGCGGAAGGCCGCCGCCTGCGGCGACTGCGCGGGGTGGGTGAGCGTCGTCGCGCGCACCAGGGCGTACGAGGAGGTGCGCACGGCGGGGGAGGGGCGATTCATGGCGTCCCGGGTCCTTCCGGCTCGGCCTGGTCGGGGGTGGGAAGCCGACGGCCCGTCCCGGGCCCGGACCCGGGCACCGGAACGGGCGTCGGCGGGGTCGCTCAGATGACGCCGGGAACCGTCTGCGGTTGCTGGGTCACGCACTGGCAGGCGGTGGCGGTGGGAATGCCGCAGGTGGAGGTGGACGAGCCGGCCGCGAAGGCCGAAACGCCCGCGGTGTCGCGCATAGCCGTGACGGTGATGCCGCCGAGGTCCAGGTCGTGGGCCTCGAAGGACGTCGCCGCGTCGAAATCTGCCATGAGAACTCCCCAGGGTGTGGGACGACATGTGGTGGCTGGATCGTGGTACGGACGAACGTTCGCAACGGTAGCTCCCAGGGCGATCCGGGCGCAGCGGACGCTTTTCGACATTCCGGCGTAACTCCATGTGAAATCAAGGACGTTGACTGAAACCCGGTGCAACGCGTCCGGCTCCGGGCCCCGTCGGGGCGGGCTCCGCCGGAGCTCCGTCGCATCGGGGCCACGACGGCCTGAAACCGCCTCCCGGGAGCGAGTGATCCGCCCCCGGGCAAGGGGTGGCCGGCGGCGGGGTGATGGCGGGATTCCGAGGGCTGCGCACCCTGTCGTGGAGCGGGTTCGTCCACGTGGGACGGCGGAAGCGGCGCTCCGGGTCGCGGCGACGACACGCGACGGGCTGCGGAAACGACGAAGGCAAGGAGGGACACCCACTCCTTGCCACTCTCAACTTATAGCGCACCCGGGGGCTTGTGGCAAGGCCCCGGTCGTGCAGCAGAATCACCGGCCTGAGCCAAGGACATGAAGGTCAGGGGAGTCGGAACGTGCGTGTGGTGTTCTCTGTGTACGGGTCGCGCGGCAGTGTCGAGCCGGTCGCGGCGCTGGCCGTGCGGTTGCGGGAGCTGGGAGCCGAGGTGAGCGTGTGCGCGCCGCCGGACGAGGAGTTTCAGGAGCGGGTGGCCGGCGCCGGGGTGGAGACCGTGCCTGCCGGGCGCCCGGTGCGGCCGCTGGTGACCACGGTGACGCCGGGGTCGGCGGCGGGACTGGCGGAACGCGCCTCCGAGCTGATGGCCGTTCAGTTCGGCACGGTCGCCGCGGCGGCCCGCGGATGCGACGCGCTGGTGGTGACCGGTCCGCTGCCGGTGGCGTCCGCCGCGCGGTCCGTCGCCGACCTGCTCGGCATCCGCTACGTCCACGCGAGCCACCAGCCGGTCAGCCTTCCCTCGCCGCACCGCAGGCCGCCCGTACGGCGGGGGCAGCCGGTCCCGCCGGAGACGGTCGCCAGCCGGACCCTGTGGGACGAGGACGCCCGTATCGCGCACACGATGTTCGGCGGGATGCTCAACTCCCACCGGGCGTCCGCCGGCCTGCCGCCCGTGGACTCCGTACGCGACTACGCCTTCACCGACCGCCCGTGGCTGGCCACGGACCCGGTCCTCTCCCCGTGGGAGCCGGGGGGCCCGGACGTCGTGCGGACCGGGGCGTGGATCCTGCCGGACGAGCGCCCGCTCCCCGCCGCCCTGCTGGAGTTCCTCGACGCCGGTGAGCCGCCGGTGTACGTGGGATTCGGCAGCACGCCGCTGCCCGATCCGGCGGAGGCCGCCCGGGTGGCCGTCGGAGCCGTCCGTGCCCTGGGCCGGCGGGCGGTCGTCTCGCGCGGCTGGGCCGGGCTGGCGTTGCCGGCCGATGCCGGGAACGACTGCTTCCTCGTCGGCGAGGTCAACCAGCAGGCGCTGTTCCGCAGGGTGGCCGCGGTCGTCCACCACGGCAGTGCGGGCACCACCACGACCGCCGCCCTGGCCGGGGCGCCCCAGGTGGTCGTGGCCGGGGGAGGCGACCAGCCGTACTGGGCCGGCCGGGTCCGCGCCCTGGGCATCGGCGTGGAGCACGACGGCCCGTTCGCGGACCCCGGCTCCCTGTCGGCCGCGCTCGGCGCGGCGTTGGCCGCCGGGGTCCGCGAACGGGCCGCCGAGGTGGCCGCCACCGTCCGCACCGACGGCACGACGGTGGCGGCCCGGCTGCTGATCGACGGGCCCGGCGGCGGGCGGCCGCCGGTCACCGCGTCCGCTTCCCGCCCCGTGTGAACCGAGCGGGCCCGCCCGCCGGCCCGCCGCCCGCGGGCACGGCGGCGCCCGCAAGACCGCAGGACCCACCGGATCCGCACGACGGCAAGACGGCACGACCGCAAGACGGAGAGACCCGCACGACGGCAAGACCGCAAGGCCCATGGGATCCGCGATACCGCGGGATCCCCGAGGCCCCACGGATCCGCGAGCCCGCGAGATCCGCAAGACCCGTAGGACACCGCACCACACAGGTCGCCCGCGACCTCAGATCGGAGCCGCATTCGTGCACCCGCTGACCACCAGCGTTTTCGACCTCCCCGACCGCCTCTCCGCCAAGGCCGACCCCCTGCTCGTCGCCGGCGACGAGGCGTACTTCGCGGCGCTCGCGCGGAGCCTGGAGCAGACGATCGCCGAGGTCACCGAACGGCTCGACGCCGCGCGCAGGGCCCCCGGCGGCATCGGACGCGGTGCCATGGACCGGGACGCGGAGGTCCACCGGCTGACCGCGCGGCTGCGGCAGCTGCGCCGCTTCGGCCTGGACCTGTGCCTCGGCCGGATCGTCGCCGCCGACGACCCCGAACCCCTGTACATCGGCCGGTTCGGCCTCACCGACAGCTCGGGCCGGCGGCTGCTGGTCGACTGGCGCTCCCCGGCCGCCGAGCCGTTCTTCGCCGCCACGCACGCCGACCCCATGGGCCTGGCGAGCCGCCGCCGTTACCGCTGGAACGGCGGGCGGATCGGGGACTACTGGGACGAGGTGTTCACCGCCGACGGGCTCGAAGGGCACGCCGCGCTCGACGACCAGTCGGCCTTCATCGCCGGCCTCGGCGCCACCCGCTCCGCCCGCATGCGGGACGTCCTCGGAACCATCCAGGCCGACCAGGACGCCATCATCCGGGCGGGCGCACGGGGCGCCCTCGTCGTCGACGGCGGACCGGGCACGGGCAAGACCGTGGTCGCCCTGCACCGCACCGCCCACCTGCTCTACTCCGACCCCCGCCTCGGCCACCGGCGCGGCGGAGTCCTGTTCGTCGGCCCGCACCGCCCCTACCTCTCCTACGTCTCGGACGTCCTCCCCAGCCTCGGCGAGGACGGCGTGCAGACCTGCCTCGTCCAGGACCTCGTCGAGGAGGGAGCCGGGGCGGTCCCCGAGACCGACCCGGAGGTGGCCCGTCTGAAGTCGTCCGCCGAGCTGGTGAAGGCGATCGAGGCGGCCGTCCGCCTCTATGAGGAGCCGCCCGCCCGGGGGATGACGGTCACCACCCACTGGTCCGACGTCCGGCTGACCGCCGACGACTGGGCCGCCGCGTTCGACGCGGTCGAACCGGGTACGCCGCACAACGAGGCGCGCGAGCAGATCTGGGAGGAGCTGGTCGCGATCCTGCGGGACAAGCACGACGCGGAGGGCGGCGGCGAGGACGACGAGGACGGCGTGCCGTCCGAGCTGTTCCGCAGGTCGCTGCGGCAGAACCGGGAACTGGTCACGGCCCTCGACCGCGCCTGGCCGATGCTGGAGCCGGCCGAGATCGTCGGCGACCTGTGGTCGGTACCGGCCTACCTGCGCGCCTGTGCCCCCTGGCTCGACCGTGACGAAGTGCGGACGCTCCAGCGCGCCGACGCCCAGCGCTGGACCTTGTCCGACCTGCCCTTCCTGGACGCGGCCCGGCAGCGGCTCGGCGACTCGCAGGCGTCCGTGCGCAAGCGCCGGCAGGAGGCCTCCCTCGCCGCCGAACGGGAGCGCATGGCCGGCGTCATCGACAGCGTCCTCGCGGCCGACGCCGACGGCGAGGGCGCGGTGACGATGCTGGCCGGCCGGGACCTCCGGGACAGCCTGGTCGACGAGACCGTGCTGCCCGCCGTCGACCGGGACCTGCTCGCCGGGCCGTTCGCGCACATCGTCGTGGACGAGGCCCAGGAACTGACCGACGCCGAATGGCAGATGCTGCTCCGGCGCTGCCCGTCCCGCAGCTTCACCATCGTCGGGGACCGGGCCCAGGCGGCGCACGGGTTCACGGAGAGCTGGCAGGAGCGGCTGGAGCGGATCGGGCTCGACCGGATCACCATGGCCTCTCTCAGCGTGAACTACCGGACCCCGCAGGAGGTCATGGAGGAGGCCGAGCCGGTCATCCGGGCCGCCCTGCCGGACGCCAACGTGCCGGTCTCCATCCGCCGCAGCGGCATCCCCGTCGTCCACGGGTCCGCCGCGGAACGGGACGCGGTCCTCGACGCCTGGCTCGCGGCGCACCCGGAGGGGGTCGCCTGTGTCATCGGCGATCCCGCGTTCCGCGCGACGTCCCGCGTCCGGTCGCTGACCCCGGGGCTGGCGAAGGGGCTGGAGTTCGACCTGGTCGTTCTCGTCGACCCGCAGGAGTTCGGCACCGGGGTCGCGGGCGCGGTCGCCCGCTACGTGGCGATGACCCGGGCGACCCGGCAGCTCGTCGTCCTCACGGGAGCCTCCGAGGGGTAGGAACGGCCCGGGCTCCGGGCTCCGGGCGCCCCGGCCGAAGGGCGGCCGGCGCCCCGGCGATCGGCGGGGCGCCGGGGCAGGCCCGGGGGAGCGGCGGGGTCCGGCCCCGGTCAGGCCGGGCCGGTCAACGCCTCCGCCAGCCGGGCCACTCGGGCCCGGGACGAGGCCTCCGAACCGGGCGGGCCGGTCATCAGCAGGTGGTGGAGCGTCCCCACCAGCGCCAGCGCGGCCGACTCCACGTCCACGGAGGCCGCCACCCGCCCGAGGGCCTGCTCCGCCCGGAGGTAGCCGCCGACCGACCGCTCGAGGGCGTCGAACCCCGGAGCGCCCGCCGCCCACGCCTCCCGGACCCGCCGCGCGGCCTCCGGCCGGGTCACGGCCAGGCCCACGAGCCCGGGGTCCAGGGACAGCACGGCCGAGGCCACGTCCGCGAGCCGGTCCGCGACCTCGCCCGAACCCGCCCTGGACGGGAGGTCTTCCGACAGGGCCGCGGCGGCCGCGAAGCGGAAGAGGACGAGCTCGGCGACGAACGCGTCCAGACCGGCGAAGTGGGTGTGCAGCACTCCCTTGGCGCAGCCGGCCTCCTCGGTGACGGCCCTGCTGGTCAGGGCGGCGGCCCCGTCCCGGGCCAGGACGCGGTCCGCGGCCTCGAAGAGCCTCTCCCGCAGGCCTTCGATGGCCACTCCTCGCGGTGACATCAACATCCTCCCGGTGTAAGGGGATTGCCAGTATGGGCACTTGCCCATACTGTTTGGGCATGCGCCCATTCTAAGGGTGTCCCGCTCTCCGGAGGTCATCGCGCATGCACTCGTCCCACACCGCCCACACCGCCCCCATCGCCGACACCGCCAACACCGCCCAGGCACAGGCGTGGAACGGCTACGAGGGCGCCCACTGGGCCGCCCACCACGACCGCTGGAACGCCGTCAACGCGGGATTCGACGAGCCCCTGCTCGCCGCCGCGGCGATCCGGCCCGACGACCGGGTCCTGGACATCGGCTGCGGGGCCGGCGCCACCACCCGGCTCGCGGCCCGGGCGGCCCACCGCGGTCACGCCCTCGGCCTCGACCTCTCGGGCCCCATGCTGGAACAGGCCCGTACGGCCGCCGCGCGGGAGGGACTCGCCAACGTCGCCTTCACCCACGGGGACGCCCAGGTCCACCCCCTGCCCGCAGCGGCCCGCGACGTCGCGATCAGCCGGTTCGGCGTCATGTTCTTCTCCGACCCCGCCGCCGCGTTCGCCAACATCGCCTCCGCCCTGCGGCCCGGCGGCCGCGTGGCCTTCCTCTGCGCGGCCGAGCCCGAGGGCAACGACTGGCTGACGGCGCTCACCGCCCTCGACGACGTCCTGCCGTCCGGCGGCTTCGGAGTCCCCGGCGGGCCGGGCATGTTCTCGCTCTCCGACCCCGCCACCGCGACCGGCTTCCTGCGTGAGGCGGGGCTGCGCGACGTCCGCGCCGCACACGTCCGGGCACACGGGACCTGGGGCCGCACCGCCGCGGAGGCCGCCGGCTTCCTCCTCGACTCCGGGCCCGGCCGCCACCTGCTCGGCGCGGTCGGCCCCGCCCGGCAGGCCCTCGCCCGGGAGCGCCTCACATCGGCCTTCCGCGCGTACGAGGAGGACGGCGCGGTCCGGCTGGGCAGCACGGGCTGGCTCCTCACCGCGACCCGCGCGGCCTGACCCGTACGGCCGGGTCCGTACGGGCTTGGTGCGTACGGCAGGGTCCGCGCGGCCCGGCCCCGGCCCCCGGCCGCCCGGTGCGGGCGGCCGGCCTCAGTGGCCCCAGGCGCCGAGCTCGACGACGGCCGCGAACAGGTGCTCCCAGACGTCCCCGGCGGGTGCCGACCCGTCCAGCACGAGGGGATCCAGGGCGGCCACTTCGCGCACGAAGTCCCGCTTGCCGTTCTCGCCCGGGTACGGGCTCCAGCACGCGCCCATGAAGCGGTACACGGCCTCCAGCAGCCGGACGAAGGTCTCCACGTCCCGGGCGAACGGGAACGGCTCCCCGCCGTTGCGGGACATCGACACCGCGCCCGTCTCCGGGTGGACGAACACCACGCCCTCGTCCTTGTAGCGCAGGTCGAAGGCGCCGAGCCGCAGCAGGCCGTTCTCCTCGGGCCGCACCTCGTGCGCCCCCTCCGCGGTCCACGCCAGGGAGAAGGAGGCCACTCCCGCCGCCCACCAGCGCGGCAGTCCGGCGGCGGCGATCACCTCCCGGGTGGGGGAGTGGAGCAGCGCCGCGGGCTGCCGCTCCCGGGGCAGGACCACGACCCCGTCCGCCCCGAAGGCCTCCGCCAGCCGGGCGGTGCCGAGCGGCGTCCCGCCGGAGGCCGGCCCGGCGAACCAGGGCCCGCCCGTCCCCCGGGACACGGCGTCCGGCCCGCCGGCCTCCCCGGCCGCCCCGCCCGGGTTCCGTTCGAGCACGACGATCCCGCGCTCCTCGGCGAACGCGAACCGGCCCCCGCCGAGCGGCACGGGCTCCTCCCAGGTCTCGGGCCGGTACCGCTGCGGCGGTCCGCCCCCGTCCTCCTCCGTGCCGAAGAGCGGGTGCCCCTCCTCGACGGCGGCCGCGTACGGCCGCTCGGCGAACTCCCCGTCCCCGGGCGCCGGGACCCGCTCCCCGGTGGCCGGATCCAGCCACCGCTCACCCGCCCACAACGCCTCCAGCTTCAACAGCACCCGTCCGTCAGGACCTTCGTGGACCTCGACGTGCGCGCCCCCGCTCAGGTTGGGCTGGGCCCGGTAGTCCCCGACGGGCCGCCACCACGCCCACAGGGTCCGCCACGGCATGTCCGGCACGGCCCCGGCGACCAGCCGGGCGTACGCCTCGTGGCCGAGCACCTTCGCGCCGAAGTGCAGCCACGACGCGAACTCCGCGCGCGTCACCGCGGCCCCGTCGAGCACCGCGACGGCCTGCCCGAAGGCCTCCCGTCCCACACCGCCGCCCGTGGCGGGCAGTTCCCGGAGGGCGGCGGGATCGGCCGCCAGCAGCGCGGCGGGGGAGGAGAACAGCGCGTCAAGATCGTCAAGGTCCATGCGGTCATGCTCGCACCCGCCGCCGACAGCCCGCGGCGCGTACGGACGACCTCCTGACGGACGTCCGTGCGAACGTCTCGCCGCCCCGCGGCCGTTCCGAGGAGCCCGTCCGCCCGGGATCGCCGCCAGTGGGGTCAACGGCCGGACACACCTCCTCCCACCCCTGCATCATGTGGCGCACATCGGGCCGTGAGCCGTCGTGGAGTGGGGGAAGGAACGCGCATGAGGACCGTCCGTGGGGAGCAGGCCGGCGACGTGATGGTGTGGGTCCGGCGGGGCGGGTTCCCCGGGGAGCCCCGGGAGGGCGACGTGGACACCGCCCGGAGACTGCTCGCCGCCGCGCCCGACGGGGTGCGGGCCGTGGTCGTCGCCCTCGGGGCGGAGGCGTTCCGGTGGGTGGACGCCCACGGGGACGAAGACGTACTCCTGGAGGACGGATCCGGGGACGGATCCGGGGACGGATCCGGGGACGGATCCGGCGACGGCACCGGGCACCGCACGGGGGGCGACGCGGCGGGCGGGTTCGCGCTCGGCACCGGTGACGGGGCGAGCCTCCCCGGCCTGCCCGTGTCCTGGTCGCTCCTGGAGTTCCGCTGCCCGCACGGCGACGCGACCGTGCTCGTCGCGCGCCACCCGGGCGTCCCGCCGTCCTGCCCGGCGCACCGGGTGCCGCTGGGACTGCACGAGGCCGCCGGGCGGTGAGCGCCCCGGCCCCGCTCGCCACGGGCGTGACCCAGCTGGCGGCCTCACGGTTCACGCTGGTCGGCTACCTGCCCACGTACGCCGCCGTGCTCTGGCTCGCGGCCCTCTGCGCCGCCCGCGCTCCCGGCGGCGCGATCGAGGCCTCCCGGGCCCTGGCCCGCGTGCAGGGGCTCTCCGGCGTCGTACTGGCCGGGCTCGCGCTGGGCGCGCTGCTCCTCGCCGTCCTCCTGCACCCGCTCCAGACCCCGCTCGTCCAGCTGCTGGAGGGGTACTGGCCGCGCCCGGCCCGCGCCGCCGCCCGGTGCGGGGTCCGGCTCCAGGAACGGGCGCGGGACCGCCTGTCCCGGGCCGCGGAGGTCGCCACCGCCCGGCCGGGCGGGGCCGAGCGGCAGCGGGCGCTGGCCGCCGCCTGGCAGCTGGCGCGGTGCTTCCCGCCCGCACCGGTGCCCCTGCTGCCGACGGCGCTCGGCAACACGCTGCGCGCCGGAGAGGCGACGGCCGGCGCCGCCTACGGCGCCGACGCGGTGGTGTGGTGGCCCCGGCTCTACCCGCTCCTCGGCGAACAGGTCCGGGCCGTCGTCGACGACCGGCGCGACCAGCTCGACCTGGCGTGCCGCCTGAGCGTCACGGCGGCGGCCACCGGGCTGCTGAGCGTCCCCCTCGTCCTCGGCGGCGGTGGCTGGTGGCCGCTGCTCCCGGCGGCCTTCCTCCTGCCCGCCCGGATCGCCTACCGCGGAGCCGTGGTGGCGGCGCGCGGCTACGCGGAGGCCCTGTCGGCGGCCTTCGACCTGCACCGCTTCGACCTCCTGACCGCCCTGCACCTGCCGCTGCCCGACGACGCCGACGCCGAACGGGCGCTGGGGCGGCGGCTGTCGCGGTTCTGGGCGCAGGGCGTGCCGCTCACCGCCCTCCCCTACGACCACGAACGACGCGAGCACGAGCCCGCCCCGCCGGCCCCCGGGACGGCGGGCGCCGCGCCGCCCGCGGCGCCCGGCGAGGACCGCTCACCCTGAAAGGCCCGCCATGCCGGACCCGCACCCGTCAGACCCGCACTCCGCCGCACGCACCCTCACCTTCAGCCGTGACTGGGCGGGCCTCTGCCGCAGCGGCCGCATCCTCGTCAGCATCGACCGGATCATCGAGGGCGACCCGCTCTCCGAGATCCTCGCGCACGAGACCGCGCACGACGTCCTGCTCAAGACCAGCCAACTGGGCCGGCTCCAGCTCGCCCTGAGCCCCTCCGCCATGGACCCGTGGCCGCCCGGGCCCGTCCGCGACAGGTGCGCCCGGCTGCTCGCGACCACGGTCCAGGCCTCCCGCTTCACCCACGAGGCGGTCGCCACCTTCCTGCCGGGCCTCCACGTCGAGCCCGCCGCCATGGAGGCCTACCGGGCCCGGCACCCGCAGGACTACCTCGACGCCGCCGGGGTCCTGGACTGGCTGCGCACCCGCGACCTGCCCGTGCGGACGCGGGAGCGGGTCGCCCTCGCCCTCGGCGGGCTCGCGCTCTCCGTCCCCGTCCTGGACGAGTGGCGGCCGCAGCGGCTCCACCGGCCGCAGCGGGCCGAACGCTGGTTCCGCACCCCGCGCAACCGGCCGGACCGCCGCTTCCCCGTGCTGTGCCGGGCCCTGGAGGCGCAGCCCGACGAGGTCCTGCACCGCCTGGCGCAGGCCGGCCCCGACGAGGCCGCCCGCCTGTGCGCGGACGTACTCCTCGACGGGGAGCCGCTCCCGTACGGCGGGCCGCCTCCCGGCATCCCGGACCGGGAATGGCTCGACGGGCTGGTGGACAACGTGATCGGCCCGCTCAGGGAGGACACCTCGCTGCCGGAGGAGGGCCGGGACCTGCTCTCCGGGATCTGGGCGCATCCGGCGTCCGTCATGCCTGGCCTCCAGCCCGCCCTGATGTCGGTCGTCCTCACGCAGACCACCTGCACGCACGGCCGGATCGACCGCGACCCCCCGACCGACGAACTGCACGGCTACCCCCTGGTCGAGGTGCTGCACAACGGCCTTCCCCAGCCGGTGCCGGGCGTGGAGCCCGTCGGCGGCGAACCGATGTGGCTGGAACAGGGCGGGACCGCCCTGTGGTTCATCTCGCCCTGGCGGGAACAGCGTGCCTGTCACCTGTCGCCGATGTGGCTGCACGAATGGCTGGAGGAGCTCGACGACGACACGACGCTGTGCATGCGCGACGGCGGCGACCTCGGCCGGATCGTGCTCGGCGACCGGCGGCTCGCCGGGCGCCGGCGCGTGGTCCTCCTCCAGCACCGGACCCCGCACCAGGCCCTGTTCGTCGAACTGCCGCTCCTGGGCCTCGACGAGGAACGCGGTCCGGTCACCATGACCGTCGCGCACTCCGAGTACGAGGACGTGGCCTACCTCATGCTCCGGCCGGAGAGCTCCTCTCCGGTGCTGATCGTCCCGACCGCCCGCGGCACCGCCGAACACGCGGCGCGGGCGCTGGCGGAGACCCGGGAGGGGGTCCGCTTCCGACGGGTGACCGGCCTGGAGGAGTTCGTCACCTCCACCGGGATGCTCCGGGACGTGCTGCGGGTGCTGCACAACTTCGAAGCCAGGCCGTGGCCGGACTTCCTGAAGCCCGCCGGGCACGCGGCCCCGCCCGAGCCCGCCCGCCGCCGCGCCGAAGCCGGCCTGGACCCGGTCGTGACGCGCGCGGACGCGGCGCAGGAGGCGTTCGAGAAGGGCCCGACGCCGGAGCGGTTCGCCGCGCTGGCCGCGGCCGTCGAGGAGCTGCTCGCCTCCCCGCTGCTCCCGGCCATCTCGCTGGGGTGGCGGATCCGGCTCCGCCAGGACGCGGCCACGGCGCTCTACGGCGGCTACACGCAGCTGCACGACGTCGGCATCCTGCGACGGGTGGTCGAGATCCAGCGGGAGCTCGTCTCGCTGCTGCCCGAGGACGCGGCCGAGCGGCCCCGGCAGCTGCGGACGCTGGCCGTCCTCACCCTGCACCTGCGCCACAGGACCGGCCAGGCCTCGCCCGGGGAGAGGCTGCTGGAGCTCGTGCTGACCGCGGAGGCAGCCGGGGCGCGGCGGCGGGACCGCCCCGGCGCCCAGGGCGCTCCGCGTCCGCGGTGATCCGGCCCGGGGCGGCCCCGTCCCACCGGCACGAACGCGCCGCGCGGGCCGGAAACGGACCGGTCCCGGGCGCCGGGGCGGGGCGGCGCGCCCGGCCGGTACGTCGGGTGCGCGCCAAACGGGCGGCCCGCACCCCGCCGAATATGACGCGCGACGTTTCCCGGCGGACACGGCACGTATGCTGCCCGTATACGGTGAGTGATCTTCCTTCACGGGTTCCCCGCAGCACCTCCCCGGGACGAACACTTCCGGCCGATCGCCGTCGGGCGCTTGCCGACGGGGCAGACGCCGTACGGACGTTCTGCCTAGCCTCCCGGGCCATGAGATCACCTCTGACGGGCCGCCTGGGCCTCGCCGCCGTCCTCGCCTTCGTCCTCGCCGTGTTCGGCCTCGCCCCGGCCGCGAGCGCCGACCCCGCGCCGGCCGCGCTGACGTTCAGCACCAGCAGTGCCACGACCACCCCCGGCGGCTCGGTGCAGCTGTCGATGACGCTCACCAACAACAAGAGCTACGACGTCTGGTTCGTCTACCAGACGATCGACCCCACCTGGCTGACCACCCAGCGTCCCGACCTGAAGTACAGCTTCACCGGCTGCTCCCTGGCCACCGCCTCCGGCAGCACCCCCTGTGCCGGCACCGGTCCCGCCAACCTCGGCGGCAACTACGGCGCCACCATCCCGCCCGGCCAGAGCCGCACCGTCACGCTGACCCTCCAGGTCGCCGCCGACTCCGGCTGCAACGGCAACATCGGCTTCTACAGCTACTACTACGCCGAGTTCAGCGACAGCAGCAACTCCACCGGCGGCCCGGTCTACACGCCCGAGACCCGCGTCCTCTGCGCCTGACACACGGCCGTCCGGCCACCGCCGCCGGGGTGAGTGGCCGAAAATGAACAGTGGCCGGGTTTCCGGTGGTCTCGACCGCCGGAGCCCGGCTCGCGGGCCCCTCGGGTCCGCCACGGCGCACCCCGCGGGGCCCGGACCAGCGCGCGACCCTCAGCGCGCCTCCGGGCTCCCGTGTGCGGGGCGCGGCCGGCCGGCCCGGGCCGCCGGACGGCCTCCGGCGTGCGCCCCCTTGTGCGCCTGCGGTTTTTCGCCGGTTTTTGCGACACCATCACAAACGCTACACAGAGACATCACCATGTGACGCGACGGATGCGTCGACGACTGGCTTCTGAGGGGGCGCCGGCGTCGCGCAAGGGGGTGCGTCCGCTCTGTGCGAGCCGTGCTCACCCCTGCCTGGGAGGGGACTTCACCGCATGAAGCGGAACATACGCACGGCCGTGCTCACGGTGGGCGCGCTCATCGCCGCACTCGGCCTGCCCGCGGGGGCGGCACACGCCGACACCCCCGCACAGCGCACCGACTTACGGGTGCTCGTCGTGAGCGACGGCGGGCCGACCACCGCCGCGATCGCGGCCGAACTGGAGTCGGCGGGCACTCCGTACACACAGGTCGACCTCACCCGGGCAGGCCGGCCCACCATCGACGCGGCCTTCCTCGCCGACACCGTCGACGGCCGGCCCCGCGCCAAGTACCAGGCGGTCGTCCTGCCCAACGACAACCCCTTTCCGGCCGGATCGGCCGAGATGACGGCCCTGGCCGCGTACGAGCGGACGTACGGCATCCCGCAGGTCGACGCCTACACGTACTCCCGGCCCCAGGTCGGCCTCCAGTACTTCGCGTCCGGCGGCTACGCCGGCAGCCTCGACGGCGTCCGGGCCGGAGTCACCGCCGCCGGTCTCGGCGGCCCGTTCGCCTACCTCGACGGCGCCGTGCCCTTCGAGGACAACTCGCCCTCCGTCGGCGAGAGCTACGCCTACCTCGCCCAGCCCGCGCCCGGCGCCGACTTCACCACCTACGTCGACGCGCCGATCCCCGGCACCGCCAGGCGCGGCTCGCTCGTCGGCGAGTACCGGCACGACGGCCGCCGCGAACTCGTCGTCACCTTCGTCTACAACCAGTACCAGCAGCAGTT
The DNA here is from genome assembly GCF_056435605.1 of Streptomyces sp. NPDC043896. NCBI lineage: Bacteria > Bacillati > Actinomycetota > Actinomycetes > Kitasatosporales > Streptomycetaceae > Streptomyces > Streptomyces sp. NPDC043896. Next base: position 176,820 of record NZ_JBWKEE010000003.1, on the reverse strand, counting down.
CCGCCTGCTGGCGCGCGGCATCGTCGAATGGATGACCGGCGGGGTCCACCTGGGCGCCTCCCGCAACTACTTCTCCGTCCACGTCGACGACGTGTTCGCCGCCGACGACCGCTGGGACAGCGTGCTCAACTGCACCCCCGGTGACGTGGACTGCGCCAACGGCGCCGGCACCCCGAACCCGATCCGGATGACGGGCGCGGACGCCACGTACGCCGCCGACTGGCAGACGAACCGGAACTTCACCCTCGACATGGTCTACAACGGGGCCGGCAGCCTCGACCAGCGCGAGGACAACAACGGCGCCGACGAACTCGCCGACGTCCTCCTCGCCCAGCGCGACCGCTTCCGCTGGGTCAACCACACCTACACGCACGCCTACCTCGGCTGCGAACAGGACGTCAGCACCGTGCCCTGGAAGTGCGCCACCCTGCCGGACGGCTCCGTCAAGTGGGTCGGCCGCAACGCCATCAGCGACGAGATCGCCCTCAACCGCGTCTGGGGCCGGACCGCCGGACTGCCCCTGCACGACGACGAGCTCGTCACCGGCGAGCACTCGGGGACCAAGCTCCTGCCGCAGCAGCCGCAGGACAACCCCAACCTGGGCCCCGCCCTCGCCGACAACGGCGTCAAGTGGCTCGCCTCGGACAACTCCCGCGACCCCGAGCAGCGGCTCGTCGGCCCGGCCTCCACCGTCGCCCGCTACCCGATCAACGTGTACTACAACGCCGGCCGGGCCGCCGAGCAGACCGACGAGTACAACTGGATCTACACCCGCCGCTCGCAGGGCGGCAGCGGCATCTGCGAGGACCACGCCGACACCACCACCTGCCTGCCCGCCCCGCTGGACACGGCCACCGGGTACGCCGCGCACATCGTGCCGCAGGAAGTCCGCACCACCCTCGGCCACGTCCTGTCCAACGACCCGAAGCCGCACTTCATCCACCAGTCCAACCTCGCCGAGGAACGCATCGCCTACCCCGTCCTGAACGGGGTCCTCGACGGGTACGCGGCCCTCTTCGCGGACGACACCCCCGTGGAGAACCTGCGGATGAAGGACACCGGAGCCGAACTCCAGCGCCGCGCCGCCTGGAAGGACGCCGTCCGGGCCGGCCGGGTCACCGCGTACCGCATCGGCGACACCGTCACGGTCGAAGCCCCGAACGGCCTCGCGCTGCCCGCCACCCTGCCCGCCGGCACCCGGCAGGGCACCGCCGCCTTCGGCAGCCCGTACGCGGGCCGGGTCTCCGGCTGGACCGCCTCCGCCGGGACGCCGCTCGCGCTCACCCTGCCGGCGGCCACCGCCACGGCCGGCACCGGTGAGCGGACCGGCCCGGCCACCGCCCCGCGGCCCGGCCCGCAGTCCCTCCCCGCCCCGCGCACGTACGTCCCCGACGCCGTGCGCGAGGGCAGCTCCACCGCCCCCCGGGGCTGACCGGCGCACAGCGAGTCCCGGCCGCCACCGCGCGGCCGGGACGGCCAGGCCGCCCGCCCCTGCCACCCCACACTCCGGCCGTGGAGCCCACCCATGCACGTTCACCACGGCGCGCGGCGTTCCGCCGCGCCACGTGTCACCCTGCTCACCGAAGGCACCTACCCGCACAGTCACGGCGGCGTCAGCGTGTGGTGCGACCAGCTCGTCCAGGGCATGCCCGACATCGACTTCGACGTCATCGCGGTCACCGGCACCGGCCGCGAATCCCTCGCCTGGGAACTGCCCGGCCACGTGCGGGACGTCCGCTCGGTCCCGATGTGGGGAGACCCGCCCGAAGGCCGGCGGCCCCGCGGCCGCGCCGAACGCCGGCTGTCCGCCGCCTACGAGCGGTTCCTCACCGCGCTCCTCGACCCGCTCGCCGAGGCCGACTTCGCACCCGCCCTCTACACGATGGCCCGCGCCGCTGCGGACGGGCAGCTCAGTCCCTTCCTGCGCGGCAACCGGGCGGTCACCATCCTCGCCGCCGTGTGGAACCGCCCCGGCCTCGCCGTCCGCGCGTCCCGGCCCACCCTGCGCGACGCGCTCACCGCCACCACCCTCCTGGAGCACGCCCTGCGCCCGCTCGCCGCACCGCCCCCCGAACACGGCGTCGCACACGCCGTCAGCGGCGGCGTCGCCGTCCTGCCGGGACTCGCCGCGCTCGAACGGCACGACGTCCCGCTCCTGCTCACCGAACACGGCGTCTACCTGCGCGAGCGCTACCTCGGCTACCGCACCGCGCCCTACCGCTGGCCCGTCAAGGCCGTCGTGCTGGGCTTCTTCCGGCTGCTGGCCGAGGAGAGCTACCGCAGGGCCGCCCTCATCACCCCCGGCAACCGCTACAACCGCCTCTGGGAAGAAGAGGGCGGCGCCCACCCGGAGGCCATCCGCACCGTCTACAACGGAGTCGACCCCGCCGCGTTCCCGGCGGCCGGACCCGAACCGGACGTCCCCACCCTCAGCTGGGCCGGCCGGGTCGACCCGATCAAGGACCTGGAGACCCTGATCCGCGCCTTCGACCTGGTCCGGCGCGAGGTCCCCGAAGCCCGGCTGCGCCTGTTCGGCGGCACCCCGCGCGGCGGGGAGGCGTACCGCGAGCGGTGCGAGGCCCTGGCCGCCGAGCTCGGACACGCCGGAGCCGTCGTCTTCGAGGGCCGGGTCGACGACATCAAGGACGCCTACGCGGCGGGCAACGTCGTGATGCTCTCCAGCATCAGCGAAGGCTTCCCCTTCACCCTCATCGAAGCCATGTCCTGCGGCCGCGCGACCGTCTCCACCGACGTGGGAGGCGTCCGCGAAGCCGTCGGCGACACCGGGCTCGTGGTGCCGCCGCGCGACCCGGAGGCCATGGCCGCCGCCGCCCTGGAACTGCTCGCCGACACCCCGCGCCGCGCCGAGATGGGCAAAGCCGCCCGCCTGCGGGTCATCGAGCAGTTCACACTGCGCCAGACCATCGACACCTTCCGGTCCATCTACCTGGAACTGCCCACCCTCGCCCGCCCCACCACGATCCCGTCCCGCCTCGTCACGGCGGCGCCCGCCCCGCGCACCGCCACGGCCGCACCGGCGGCCGCCCGCCCGCACTGCCCCGCACCCGCGTGGGCCGGCCAGGCAGGCGCCCCCGCACCCGACGAGACCGCCGCCCCGGCCGTCTCCGGCACGGAGAGCCTCGCCGGATGAGCGGGCCCCTCGACCTCGAACCCCGGGGCGGACAGGACGACACCCTGACGCTGCGCCTCGCCGTACCCAAGCGCCGGGCCGCCGCACAGGGCGACGCCGACCCCGTCACCCTCGGCCTGCGGCTGCCCGACCCGGTGACCCTCGGCCTGCGCCTGCCCCGGCCCCCGGCCCACGAGGAGGCCGTGAACCGGCTGGCCGCCGAACTCGCCGACCGGGTAGGCCCCGCCGTCCACCCCTACGAGGTCGCCGCCCTGCTGGAGGCCGACGGCCTGTCCGCCGACACCATCCGCACGCGCTACGGCCACCCCGACATCTTCTCCCTCGCCGCCGCCCTGTACGCGCGGGTCCCCAGGGTCTTCCCCGACCCGCCCCCGGCGCCCGACCCCTGGCGCCCCGACCACCTGCGCTGCCTGCTGCGCGGGGTGCTCTTCGCCCTGCCCGCCCTCGCCTACCTGCTCACCGCACCCCTGTGGCAGCCGGGCCGCCACGCCGGCGCGCTGATCGCCGCGGGCATCGTGTCCTGGGCGTGGGGCCAGGCCCTCGGCCACCGCGCCTACCTGTGGATGGTGGCCGGGCGCCGCGAGTCCGCCCGCGCCCTGCTGCGCGGAGCACCGCTCGGCGCCGCGCTCGCCACGGCCGCCGCGGCCGTCACCGCCCACGGCTCCCCGGTCCTGTGGGCGGCGGCCGCGCAGTCCCTCTACCTCGCCGCCGCCGGCGTACTCCTCGTCCTGGGACGGGAACTCCTGCTGCTGGCCGCCCTCTCCCCGCTCCTCGCCGGCGCCGCCGCCCTGCCCTGGTGGGAACCCGGCCCGCCGCTGCGGGCCGGGGCGGTCCTCCTCGCCCTCGCCGCCACCGTCGCCGCCGCCGGCCTGACCCTGCGCAGCGAGTACGCGGCGCCGCCCGCGGCCGGCGGGGGCTCCGGGCCCGCGCTGCTCCGCTCCCTGCCCTACGGCCTGTTCGGACTGGCCGCCGCCCTGCTGGTGCTGATGGCCGGCCGCCGCGAACCGTACGCGGTGATCGTCCTCACCCTCAGCATGGGCCCGGCCGAATGGCTCCTCTACCGCTACCGGGGCCTGTCCGCCGCCGCCCTCGGAGCGTCCGCCACCCCCGGCGGGTTCCGGCTGCGTTCCGCCGGGGTGCTCGCCCTGTGCCTGCTCGGCTACGCCCTGCCGCTGCTGCCCGCCGCACTGCTCACCGGAGCCGGCCCCGCCACCCTGCCCCTGCTCGCCGCCACCCTCTGGACCGCCCTGCTGCTCCAGGCCTTCGGGGAGGCCTGGACACCCGCCCTGATCTGCCTCGCGGCCGCGGCCACCGCCGGCGCGGTCACCCTGCTCCGGCTGCCCCCGGGGCCGTCCGTCCTGCCGCTCTGCTGCGCCGCCGCGGCGCTGTGCCTGACCGGGTGCACGCTGCGGCTCCTCGGCCGGCCCGCCGCCCATGCCTGACGGCCCGGCCCCGCCGCCGCACCCGTACCCACCGCACCCGCACTCGCACCCGCACCACCCACCGAAAGGAGAGGTCGGTTGACCTCCGCACCGCTCGCAGCCGTCACCGGCGCCGAAGGCTTCATCGGCTCCCACCTCACCGAGACCCTGGTCGCACGGGGATACCGCGTCAGGGCCATGGCCCAGTACAACTCCTTCTCCTCGTACGGCTGGCTGGAGACCCTGGCCCCCGACGTCCTCGACCAGGTGGAGATCGTCCTCGGCGACGTCCGGGACCCCGGCTCGGTCCGCGGACTCCTCGAAGGCGCCGAATGCGCCTACCACCTCGCCGCGCTCATCGCGATCCCGTACTCCTACCGGGCCCCGCACAGCTACGTCGACACCAACGTCACCGGCACCCTCAACGTGCTGGAAGCGGTCCGCGCCCTCGGCACCCCCCGGCTCGTGCACACCTCCACCAGCGAGACGTACGGCACCGCGCAGACCGTCCCCATCACCGAGGACCACCCGATCAACACCCAGTCCCCGTACGCCGCTTCGAAGGCCGGAGGCGACCGGCTCGCCGACGGCTACCACGCCAGCTTCGGCACCCCCGTGGTCACCCTGCGGCCCTTCAACACCTTCGGACCCCGCCAGTCGATGCGCGCGGTGATCCCCACCGTCATCGGCCAGGTCGCCGCCGGCGAGCGCGTCATCACCCTCGGAGACCTGCGCCCCACCCGGGACTTCAGCTACGTCAAGGACACCGCCGCCGCCTTCCTCGCCGTCGGCACCGCACCCGCCGGGCAGGTCGTCGGCCGCACCTTCAACTCCGGCACCGGCACCGAGATCTCCGTCGGCGACCTCGTCGCCCTGACCGGCAAGGTCATGGACGTCCCGATCGAGGTCCGCGAGGACACCGAGCGGCTGCGTCCGGCCGCCTCCGAGGTGATGCGGCTCGTCGCGGACGCGAGCAGGCTCACCGCCGCCACCGGCTGGGCCCCGCGCCACACCCTGGAACAGGGCCTGGCGCACACCGTCGAGTTCTTCCGCGACCCCGCCAACCTCGCCCGCTACAAGACCGGCATCTACAACGTCTGACCACCGCGGCCCCATCCCCCCACGTCCCCCCACCACGGCTCATCACACACGACAGATGGAGGAACCCGTGTACGCAGTGATCCTGGCGGGCGGCAAGGGCGTACGGTTGCGCCCTTACACGACTGCCCTGCCCAAGCCCCTCGTCCCCATCGGCGACCAGCACGCCATCCTCGAAATCGTGCTGCGCCAGCTGTCGACCGCCGGATTCACCCGCTGCACCATAGCCATCGGCCACCTCGGCGAGATCATCCGCGCCTACGTGGGCGACGGCTCCCAGTGGGGGATGAGCGTCGACTACGCCACCGAGGAGAGCCCCCTGGGCACCATGGGCCCGCTGCTCAACCTGAAGGACCGGCTCCCGGAAAGATTCCTCGTGATGAACGGCGACGTCCTCACCGACCTCGACTACGCCGACGTCCTCCACCGCCACGAGGCCTCCCGCGCCCCGCTCACCATCGCCACCTACGCGCGCAAGGTCCACATCGACTTCGGCGTGCTGACCACCGACGCCAGCCGCGTCGTCGGGTTCACCGAGAAGCCCAGCATGGACTACCGCGTGTCCATGGGCGTGTACGGTCTGAGCCGCGACACCCTCGACGGCTACACCCCCGGCCTGCCGCTCGGCTTCGACGAGCTCGTCCTCGACCTCCTCAAGGCACAGAACCCGCCCCACGCCTACGAGTTCGACGGCTACTGGCTCGACATCGGACGCCCCGACGACTACGACCGGGCCAACGCCGAGTTCACCAGCCGCAAGTCCCTGCTGCTCAAGGGAGCCTGAGCACCTCATGCGCATCCTCGTCCTGGGCCCCACCGGATACCTCGGGGCCCACGTCGCCGACCGGCTCCGCGCCCTGCCGGACGTCCAGGTCCTCCACGCCGGGCGCTCACCCGCCGCCGGCCTCTCCATCGACCTCGCCGCCGACCGCACCGGGCGGCTGGCCGAGACACTGGCGGCGGCCGCCCCCCACGCCGTCGTGAACTGCGCGGGCGCGACCGGCGGCGACCCGGTCACGCTCGCCGAGGTCAACGCCCGGGGCCCCGCCGTGCTGTGCGCGGCCATGCGGGAGGCCACCCCGGCCGCCCGCCTGGTCCACCTCGGCTCGGCGGCCGAGTACGGCCCGGGCGCCTTCGGCGTCCGGGTGGCGGAATCCGCGCCCACCCGCCCCGTCACCCCGTACGGGGCCACCAAACTGGCGGGCACGGTCGCGGTGACCGCCTCCGGCCTGGACGCGGTGGTACTGCGCGTGGGCAACCCGGTCGGTTCCGGGGCCCCGGCCACCGGCCTGCCCGGCCGGCTCGCCGCCCTGCTGGGCACGGCCGGCCGGGACCCGGAGGCGGTGCTGCGGCTCGGCGACCTGTCCGCCCACCGGGACTTCGTCGACGTACGGGACCTGGCCCGCGCGGTGGAACTCGCCGTCACCACCCCCGGCCCGCTGCCGCCCGTGCTCAACATCGGCTCCGGCGAGGCCGTGCCCGTCCGCGAGCTGGTGCACGCACTGGCCCGCCTCGCGGGGTTCCGGGGACGGGTCGAGGAGGACGCCGGCGGCACGGCCGGCTCCACCCGCTCCGCCGAGGTCTCGTGGCAGTGCTCCGACATCACCGCCGCGGACCGGGCACTGGGCTGGCGCCCGGACCGGAAGCTCGACGACATGCTCGCCTCGCTGTGGGGCGCGGATGCCAGCACGGGGGCCCGCGACGGCAGCCGCGTGCCATGAGCCTGCTGGTCCCCCTGTACGTCCACCCGGCGGAGGACCCGGGGGCCTGGGCCGCGCTGATCGGGGCGGCGTCCCGGACCCACGCGGTGGTTCTCAACCCCGCGAGCGGCCCGGGCCCGCGCCCCGATCCCGCGTTCACGGCGGCGGCCGCGGCCCTGCGCGCGGCCGGCGCCCGGCTCCTCGGCTACGTCGACACCGCGTACGGGGACCGGGAAGGCGCAGAGCTCCACTACGAGATCCTCCGCTACCAGGAGTGGTACGGCGTCGACGGCTGCTTCCTCGACCGGGTGACGGCGGAGCGGGACGGGCTGCGCGCCTGCCGCCGCCTGGTCCGCTCACTGCGCCGGCTCGGCGCGACGACCGTCGTGCTCAACCCGGGGGTCCACCCCGCGCCCGGCTACCTGCGCCTCGCCGACCTCGTCGTCACCTTCGAGGGCGACTGGTCCACGTACGTCGCGGACTTCAGCCGCCCCGGCTGGACCGCCCGCCACCCGCCCGACCTCTTCTGCCACCTGGTCTACGGGGTCCCCGAACCCCTCGTCCCGCTCGCCGTGCGCACCGCCCGCGACCGCGGCGCGGCCGTCTGCGGCCCCGTCACCGGCGCCCTCCCCAACCCCTGGACGCGGCCCACCCCGGCCCTCACGGACCCGGACGGATGACCTCCGCGCCCGGTCAGGGGCGGCCCCGCGCGCCCCCCGCCGCCGACCGCCCGGCCCGTGCTTCCATGACGGCGTGCGGACCACACCAACCCCCTGTGACATCGGCCTGCCCGTGCTGCGCCTGGTGCTGGGCGCCATCATGGCCGTCCACGGCACGCAGAAGCTGTTCGGCTGGTTCGACGGTCCCGGCCTCAAGGGCACCGGCGTGTTCTTCGGCAGGGCCGGCTACCCGGCGGGCGAGACCATGGCGTTCGTCGCCGGACTGACCGAGACCCTCGGCGGCCTCGGCCTGATCCTCGGCCTGCTCACCCCGCTGGCCGCGGCCGCCGTCGTCGGCATCATCATCAACGCCATCGCCGTCAAATGGGCCGGCGCCTTCCTCGGCCAGGAGGGGATCGAGTTCGAGTCCCTGATCGTCGCCTCGGCCGTCACCCTCGCCCTCACCGGCCCGGGCCGCTACGCCGTGGACCACTTCCTGCCGGTCCTGCGCGACCAGCGCCCGCGCCACGGCGTCGCCGCCCTCATCCTGGCGGTCGTACTCGCCGCCGTGGCGCTCCTGCTGCGCGACTGACCCGCCGGGCATCATGACCGGGTGACCACCGACTCCGGCGGCATTCCCGCCGACGGCCCCGCCGAGACCCCGGCCGACGGCCCGGGAGGGCCGCGGGTCCGGCTGCCGTACGCCGATCCCGCCTTCGTCGCGGACCCCTTCCCGCTGTACCGGCGCCTGCGTGAGGAGGCCCCCGTACACCGCGCGGTCATCGCGGGCGGCCTGGAGGCCTGGCTCGTCACCCGCTACGAGGACGGCCTCGAAGCGCTCTCCGACCCCCGCCTCGGCAGCGACGTCCGCGACGCCACGGACCTCCGGCTGCTTCGGCAGCTGCCCGCCACCGAGCGCGAGGCGATGCTCGGCAACATGCTCCGCAGCGACCCGCCCGACCACACCCGGCTGCGCCGCCTGGTGTCCCAGGCGTTCACCGCCCACCGGGTGGCCGGGATGCGGCCCCGGATCCAGGCCCTCACCGACGGCCTGCTGGACGCCCTCGTCCCGGCCGGCCGCGCGGACCTCGTCGCGGACTTCGCGCTGCCCCTCCCGGTCGCGGTGATCGGCGAACTGCTCGGCGTGCCGCCCGACGACCGCCTCGACTTCCAGCGCTGGACGGACCGCCTGATCACCCGGGGAGCGGAACCCGCCGACCCCGCCGTGGTGGAGGAGGCGTGGGGGTACATGCGCGCGTACGTCACCGGCCTCATCCGCGACAAGCGGGCCGCCCCCGGCGACGACCTGCTCAGCGGCCTGGTCACCGCCCGCGACGAGGAGCGGCGGCTGAGCGAGGACGAGCTCATCGCCATGGTCTTCCTGCTGCTGGCCGCCGGCTACATCACCACCGTCAACCTGATCGGCGGCGGCCTCGCGATGCTGCTCGCCCACCCCGGCCAGCTCGACCGGCTGCGCGCCGACCCCGCCCTGCTGCCCGGCGCGATCGAGGAGTTCCTCCGCTACGACGGCCCGGTCAGCCCCGGCATCGCCCGCTTCGCCCGCGAGGACCTGGACATCGCCGGGACACGGATCCCGCGCGGGGCGACCGTGCTGATCGCCTCGGCCATCGCCGACCGCGACCCGGCCCGCTTCCCCGACCCCGACCGACTCGACATCACCCGGCAGGACAACGCCCACCTGGCGTTCGGCCACGGCGTCCACTACTGCCTGGGTGCGCCGCTGGCCCGGCTGGAAGCACAGATCGCCATCGGCGCGGCCCTGCGCCGGCTCCCCGGCCTCGCCCTCGCCGTCCCCGCGGACGAGGTCCCCTGGCGCCCCGGCGGACTGCGCGGCCCCCAGACCCTCCCGGTGACCTTCACACCGGGAGACACCCCCTAGTCCGGGCGGCTGTGGGTGGCGGTCCGCCACCCCGGCGGAGGCCCTTCTCGCTTCGGATGCGGGCGCGTTGGCGTCGTCGTGCCCGGCCCTGATCGCCCTGCTGCCCGGCACGCACCCGTACGGTGCAAGACTGGGCACCTGTTCGACGGAGGCGCGAGGCCTTCGTGTGGCGTTCGGGGGGACTGTGCGCAGGTTTGGAGTGGCGGCCGCGGCTGCCGGTGTCGTACTGCTCGTGACGGGGTGCGCCGGTGAGGGCGGTGTGAAGGTGGAGGCGGCCACGGTCGCGAAGGAGCTCGACGCGGCCGCGACCGCGGCCGGGTTCACCAAGGACCCGTCGGTCGACACGGTGGGGTCCAAGGCCAAGGAGTGCAAGGTCGACTGGGCGGTGGACGACCCGGGTCAGTCCGCCGATCCGGGGAAGTCGTTCGCGGACACGATCGCCGGCCTGGTCGGGGCCGGCTGGACCGAGGGCAAGAGCGACCGGAAGGGCGACCTGGACGTGAAGGTCGTGACCAAGGGCGACTGGGAAGTGCGGGGAGTGGCCGACCTGGGCGTGGGAATCAAGGCCGTGGTGTTCTCGGGCACCAATACGTCCTCGGAGTGCCTCCCGCTCCTCATCGCCGACCTGGGGAACTGACGGCCCGACGGTCGGGGCCCCACCAGCCCCGTCTCACGCCCGTCGAGGGCCCGGGTCCGGCTCCGCCCCCGGTACGAGCGCGACCCGAACGGCCGCACCGCACCGCGGAGGTGGACGGCTTGGCCGTCCGGCCGGAGCCGGGCCCGGGACCGGCCGTGGACGACACGCTCCGGCCGTCTTCCCGTGCGCCCGCCCGTCGCCCACCCCGGGTCCCGCGCACGGGTGCTTTCCCTCCCCGGCCCGGGAGGGACGGCCCCGTCGGGGGAAACCTCCCCGGACGGCGGCGCGTCCCGCGCGCCCCGCCCGGCGGCAGGAGCGCCCAGCTCCGGATGTGTAGGCACCCGCTCCCGGCTGTCCCCGCGGGCCGGGTGGTGCGAACCTGGCCACGCCGCCCGGCCGAGCGAGCACGCCCGCGAGCCCCCGATCGCGGCACTGCCATGACGACCCGTCACAGAGGAGCCCGCCGCATGCAGAACCGTTCACCCGCCGCGCCGCGCAAACGAGTGGTGTGGGGGACCACCCTCGTCCTGACCGCGGTCACCGCCCTCTTCGGGGCCGCGCCCGGGGCCGCGACGGCGGCGCCCCCCGCCTCCTCGCCCGTCCCCGTCCTGTCCTGGGCCCCCTGCGACGGCCCCGGCGCCCCGGGCGACGGCTTCGAGTGCGCGACCGCCCGCGTACCGCTCGACCACCGCGACCCGGCCGGGCGCACGATCGACCTCGCCGTCACCCGGAAGCCCGCCGCCGACCCCGCCCGCCGCACCGGCGTCCTGCTGCTGCACCCCGGCGGCCCCGGCAACTCCGGCGTGGACTTCGCCCGCAACAGCTACGGCAACCTCCCCGCCTCCCTCCGCGACGCCTTCGACGTCGTCGGGTACGACATGCGCGGCGTGGGGCGCAGCGGTCAGGTGGAGTGCTGGAACGACAAGGAGTACGCCGCCGCCGTGGACGCGGCGCGCGGCGTCCCCGGGCCGGGGGCGCTGCGGGGCGCGATCCGGCAGGGCCTCGACTTCGCCACCGCCTGCCGGCAGCGGGCCGCTGACCTCGTGCCGTACATCGGCACCGGCTCGAACGCCAAGGACATCGACCTGCTCCGCCGGGCACTCGGCGAGGAGCAGCTCACCTTCTACGGCCGCTCGTTCGGCAGCTACGTCGGCACCGTCTACGCCGCGCAGTTCCCCCGCCGCGTCCGCGCCATGGTCCTCGACGGCGCCTACGATCCCCGCACCTACGCGGACCTGCCCTACGCCTACGACGCCGCGCAGTTCACCGCCCTGGACGCCGCGGTCGGCCGCTTCCTGGACTGGTGCGCGCGGGACTCCGCCGCGTGCGGGTTCGGCGACGGCCGGCCGCGCGAGGCCTTCGAGGAGCTCAAGCGGGCCCTGGACGCCGACCCGGTCGTCACCGCCAACGGGCGCCCGGCCACCGGCTACACCCTCGCCTACCGCCTGATGTTCAACATCAACTCGGGCAAGGAGATCTGGCCCCACCTGGGCCAGGCCCTGCGCTCGGCCCAGTTGCGCCAGAGCACCTTCCTGCTGAACCCGCCCTCGCCCGGTTCCTTCGACTTCCTCAACGTCAACCTGGCCGTGGAGTGCGCCGACCGCGTCTACCCGGCGAGCCCCCTGCTGCTGGGCGCCGTGGTCGGTGCCGAGGCGGCCTCGGCACCGCTGCTGGGACCCGCGATCGGCTTCGGGCCGCCCACGTACGACCACAACCACGCGCCCACGTGCGCCCAGTGGCAGGCCGAGCGCCCGAGCCGCCACGAGGGCTCCTACCGGGCGGCCGGCTCCGCCCCGATCCTGGTCCTCGGCACCACGGGTGACCCGGACACCCCGTACCAGGACGCGGTGACCCTCGCCCGGACGCTGGAGAACGGCCGCCTGCTGACGTTCGACGCCGAGGGACACACCGCCTACAACCGGAGCGCCTGCGTCAGCGCCCTGGCGACGCAGTACCTCGCCACCCTGGCGCTGCCGGCCCTGGGCACGGTCTGCGCGGACGAGGCGCCCCCGGAGGCGGCCGGCCGCCGCACCACCGCCATCGAGGCCGACGAGACGCGCGATGTGATCCCGGCCCTCCGCTGAGCGCGGGCCGCCCCGCCGGGGGCGCGGCCGGACACCGGCCGCGCCCCCGGCGGTTAGGCTCACCCCATGACTGTGCTCGTATACGAAGACTTCGGCACCGGCCGCCACCGCGAGGCCTCGCTGATCAGGCACGCCCTGGGCAGCGTCCACGACGAGGAGCTCGTGGCCGGACTCGCCGGCGGAATCGGCTTCATGTACTTCGTGTTCGAGTACGAGGGCCGCCTGCCCATCCTCACGATCGTGGCCCAGGCCCACCCCGAGCCCTGGGTACAGGTCGCGCTCGGGCGCCTCGGGATCCCGTACGAGGCCACCCGCGCGATGAACCCGCGCTGGGGCCGGGTGCGCGCCGCGCTGGACGGCGGCCGGCCCGCCTTCTGCGTGGTCGACCGTTCCTCCCTGCCCTGGCACGCGGCCGACCCGGACGCCGAGATGACCGGCACCGACCCGTACACGGTCGTCATCGCGGGCTACGACGGCGACGACCTGCTGATCGAGGACGGCGCCGAGACCCCCTACCGGATCGACCGCGAGGAGTTCGGCGCCGCCTGGACCGCGCACCGCAAGGGCCGCCACCAGCTGATCGTGCCCACCGGGCCCGCCGAGGGCGAGCCGGACGTGGCGGGGGCGATCGCCTCCACCGTCACCCACCTCACCGGGCCGGTCCTGGGCAACAAGTTCGACGTGAACTTCGGTTTCACCGGCATGCAGAAGCTCGCCGCCCAGCTGCGCGACGCCACCACCAAGACGGGCTGGGAGCGCCGCTTCGGCGGTTCGCCCGAGGCCCTGCGCGCCGGCACGGGGCGGCTGTACGCCTGCCTGGAGGAGGAGTGGACGGCTCCGGGTGCGACCCGGCCCCTGTACGCCGACTTCCTCGACCTCGCCGGCCGGTCCGAGGCCGCCGGGCTCTTCCGGGAGTCGGCCGGCCACTGGTCGGAGCTGGCCCTGCTGGCCCGGGACGCCGACCCGCAGGCCGGGACGGAGGAGCGGCGGGAGCTCTTCGACGCCTGCGCGGAGCACGTGGACCGCTGCGTGGAGCTGGAGGGCCGGGCGGTCAGGGCACTGGAGAAGTAGGAGGGCCGCGCACCCTTGACGGATGGATGGTCTGGACCAACCCTACGTGGTGGCGCGCCACTGCCCGGCGCGCACGGACGAAGGGAGCCCCCTCGTGATCCGTCGGACCATCCGCCTGCTCGGCCTCGGCCTCGGACTCGCCGCGCTCTGCGCGCAGTTACCCGCCGCGGCCGCGGCCGAGCCCCCCGGCCCGCGCGCCCCGGACACCTGCGCGGTGCAGCCGAGGCCGGCCGGCAAGGTGCTCCAGGGGTACTGGGAGAACTGGGACGGCGCCGCCAACGGAGTCCACCCGCCGCTCGGCTGGATCCCCGTCACCGACGGCCGCATCCGCGCCCACGGCTACAACGTGGTCAACGCCGCCTTCCCGGTCATCCGCTCCGACGGCACCGTCCTGTGGGAGGACGGCATGGACAGCACCGTCAAGGTGCCCACCCCCACCGAGATGTGCCAGGCCAAACAGGACGGCCTCACCCTGCTGATGTCCATCGGCGGAGCGGCGGCCGGCATCGACCTCGGCTCCGCCGCCGTGGCGGACCGCTTCGTGGCGACGATCGTGCCCATCCTGAAGAAGTACAACTTCGACGGGATCGACATCGACATCGAGACCGGCCTCGTCGGCTCCGGCAGCATCACCCGGCTCTCCCCGTCGCAGGCCAACCTGATCCGCATCATCGACGGCGTGCTCGCGCAGATGCCGGCCGGTTTCGGGCTCACCATGGCCCCGGAGACCGCGTACGTCACCGGCGGCAGCGTGGCGTACGGCTCGATCTGGGGCGCGTACCTGCCCGTCGTCAAGAAGTACGCCGACAACGGCCGGCTGTGGTGGCTGAACATGCAGTACTACAACGGCAGCATGTACGGCTGCTCCGGGGACTCCTACTCCGCCGGGACCGTCGCCGGCTTCAAGGCGCAGACCGACTGCCTCGACCGGGGCCTGGTCGTCCAGGGCACCACCATCAGGGTGCCCTACGACAAGCAGGTCCCCGGCCTGCCGGCGCAGCCCGGCGCCGGCGGCGGCCACATGGCGCCCGCGACGGTCGCCCAGGCGTGGAACTCCTACGGCGGCCGCCTCAAGGGCCTCATGACCTGGTCGGTCAACTGGGACGGCTCCCGGAACTGGACCTTCGGCGACAACGTCAAGGCCCTTCAGGGCCGTTGACGGCGCGCCCTCCTCAGGCCCCCAGGTGCTTCCTGATCAGCTCGTACGAGCGGACGCGGTCGCGGAAGTCGTAGACCGGGGTGGTCAGCATCAGCTCGTCCGCCCCGGTCTCGCCGGCCAGCTCCGCGAGCCGGCCGACGACGGTCTCCGGAGTACCGACGGCCTGCTGGGCACGGAAGCCCGCCAGGGCCGCCCGTTCCTCCGCGGTGAAGGGGTGGGCGGCGGCCTCGGCGGGCGTGGGGAAGGGCATGTCGCTGATCCCCTTGAGCAGCCCGGCCTTGACGACGTTCATCGGCCCGCCCCGCCGCCGGGCCTCCTCCTCCGTCTCGGCGCACACCGTCTCCACGCACAGCAGCACCCGGGGCCGCTCGCACCAGCGGGAAGGGGCGAACTCCGCCCGGTACCGCTCCAGGACCGCACGGGTGTTCTCCGGCCGGATGTGGTGGGCGACGGCCACCGGCAGACCGAGCTCCGCGGCGAGCGCCGCCCCGGCGGTGCTGGACGCCAGCAGCCACGGCTCGGGCAGCGGGCCGAGCGCGACCTCCTCCACGAGGAAGGACAGGATCGCGGCGACGTCGTCCCGGTACTCGGCGTCCGTCGTCGGTCCCGCTCCCCGGCGCAGGGCGCGCGCGATGCCCTCGTCGAAGGTGCCGGGGCCGCGGCCGACGCCCAGGTCGATGCGGTCCTCGTGCAGGGCGGCCAGCGTCCCGAACTGCTCGGCGAGCGTGAGGGGCGCGTGGTTGGGCGCGAGCACGCCGCCCGAGCCCAGCCGGATCGCCGAGGTGGAGGCCGCCGCGTGCGCGGCCAGCACCACGGGCGGGAACGCCCCGATGGCGGGGGAGTGGTGGTGCTCGGCGTACCAGACCCGGTGGTAGCCCAGCCGTTCCATCTCCTGTGCGAAGGCCGCGGTGTCCCGCAGCGTGTCGACGGCCCGGGTGCCGGTCTGGACCATCGCGACCTCGAGCGCGGAGAGCGGTATGTCGATCATGTCCGCCAGCATAGGGACAGGCCGCGCCGCGGAAGGCCACGATGATCCCTTTTGCGCCACGGGCCCGCCCCGGCCGCGACGTCCTCCACCGGCACGCCCGTGACCGCTTCAGCCGGTCGGGCGCCTCGCGGGGGCGGTACCGGCGAGCTTCGCGGCGGCCGGTGTCCCCAGGGGCCAGGCTCGGACGACGTTCCGTACGGCTCGGTGGGGAGGCAGCGCATGCCCGGTGCTCGGCCCGGTGCGTCCGGTTCCCGGCGCCCCCGACCGGTGACGGCGGGCGGCAGGGCCCGCGAGGGGTACCGCGCCTACCTGATCGCCGTCCCGGCGGGCTGCCTCGTGGGGCTGGTCGGCGGCGCGTTCCGGTGGTGCCTGGAGGAAGCGGCCGCCCTGCGCGCCGGGATGCTGGAGGCCGCCGACCGCCTGGGCGGCGCCGGCCTGCTGATCCCGGTCGCCCTGGCGGCGGCGGGCGCTGCGCTGGCCTGCGCGATCGCCCGGCGGGTCCCGCACGCGGCCGGCAGCGGGATCCAGCACGTCGAGGCCGTGTGGCGGGACGAGGCCGATCCCGCCTCCCGCTCGCCGTGGCTGCTCCCGGCCAAGTTCGCCGGCGGCCTCGTCGCCATCGGCTCGGGCCTGGTGCTCGGGCGGGAGGGCCCGATCGTGCACATGGGCGCCTCGATCGGCTCCGAGACCGGCCGCCTGACCCGGCTGGACCCCGAGGACACCCGGCAGCTGCACGCCGCGCTCAGCGGCGCCGGCCTGGCCACGGCGTTCACGGCCCCGCTCGGCGGGCTGCTGTTCGTCTGCGAGGAGGTGACCCGCACGGTCCGGCCCCGCCTGGTCCTGCTCACCTTCGTCGGCACGGCCTCGGCGCTCGCGTGCTCCCGGTTCCTCGTCGGCGACGGGCCCGTCTTCCCGGTCCCGGCGACGCCGTTCCCCCCGGTGTGGACACTGCCGCTCTTCCTGCTGTTCGGGGCGGCCGCCGGGGCGCTGGGCGCGGCCTACAGCGGGCTCGTCGTGGGCATGCTCGCCGTCTGCGACCGGCTCACCCGGGTGCCGCTCGTGCTCCGGGCCGCCGTCATCGGGGCCGTCGTCGGCCTGCTCATGGCGTACGACCCGCTGCTGGGCGGGGGAGGGGACCCGCTGAGCGAGAGCCTGCTGGCCGGCGGAACTCCCGCCGTGACGGTACTGGCCGGCTACTTCGCCGTCCGGTTCGTGGCGGGCCCGCTCAGCTACGCGGCCGCGACCCCCGGCGGTCTGTTCGCCCCGCTGCTGGCCCTGGGAGCCCTGTGGGGGACCTTCGCCCACGCGGTCACGGCCCCGCTGCTGCCGGAACACTCCGCGGGACCGGGCGCCTTCGCGGCCGTCGGGATGGCGGCCCTGTTCGCCGGGGTGGTGCGCGCGCCGCTCACGGGCGTCGTCCTGGTCCTGGAGATGACCGGTGCCGTCACGCTCGTCCTTCCGCTGCTGGTCGCCTGCTTCGCCGCGGCACTGACCGCGGACCGGATGGAGAGCGAGCCCGTCTACGACAGCCTGCGGCGGCGGATGCGGGAACGCCCCTGACGGGGCGGAGGGTGATCGTCGTCCGAAAGACCGCCCCCGGGGCGGCGGCGCTGTGATGATGTGGCTCCCGAGCCCGAGCCCGATCCCGAGGAGGCCGTCGTGTCCCGGACGCCGCAGCAGATCTTCGAGGGCTACGTCCTCGCCGGCACGGTGCGCCGCGACGCCGACGCCCTCGCCGAGACCTTCACGGAGGACGGGGTCTTCGAGGCTCCGCTCATGCCGGACGGGGCCGCCTTCCCCCGGAGGCTGGTGGGCCGCGAGGAGATCCGCAGGGCGATGGCGGAGTACTACGCGCGGCCGGACGGGGCCGGCCGCGCGCCGGACTTCGAGAAGTCCGGGTACGTACTGCACACCACCGCCGATCCGGACGTCTTCATCGCCGAGATCGACACGGTCTTCGACGGCGGCCCGGCCGGGGACGACCTGGTCGTCTCACTGGTGCAGATCTTCCGCGTCCGGGACGGGAGGATCGCCCGCCTGCGCGACTACTTCGCGCCCGGGCTGCTGGACTGAGGCCCCCTCCAACGGGGTTCAGCCGGCCGCAGCGGCCCCGAACCACCTCGGCAGCACGCCCAGCAGCTCCCCCTGGTCCTCGCCGGCCCAGGCGACGTGGCCGTCCGGGCGCAGCAGGACCGCGGGCACGTCCAGTTCCCCGCTGACGTCGACGACGTGGTCGACCCGGCCGGCCCAGCCCGCCGCCGAGAGCCGGCCGGTCTGGTCCAGCAGCAGTCCGCGCCCCGCGTGCGTCAGCTCGTAGAGGCGGCTCCGGCCCAGCCGTACGTCGCGCAGCCGCCTGCCGACCAGTTCGCGGCCCCCGCCCCCGCCGCCGTCGGCGCCGCCCCCGCCGCCGAAGTCGTAGCGGACCCCGATCGCGGTGATCTTCTCGATCAGGTGCCGGTTCACCTCTTCGAACTCCGCCAGTTCCGCCAGGAGGCGGCGCACCGACCGCGGGCCGGGTTCGGTGGACATCAGCAGCATCTGCGCCCGGGTGTTGTCCAGGACGTCGGCCGCGACGGGGTGCCGTTCGGCGTGGTAGCTGTCCAGCAGGCCGTCCGGCGCCCAGCCCGCGACCTCGGCGGCGAGCTTCCAGCCGAGGTTGAACGCGTCCTGGAGGCCCAGGTTGAGCCCCTGCCCGCCGGTCGGCGGGTGGATGTGCGCCGCGTCGCCGGCCAGCAGCACCCGGCCGGACCGGTACCGCTCGGCCAGCCGCGTCGCGTCGCCGAAGCGGGAGATCCAGCGCGGCGAGTGCACCCCGAAGTCGGTGCCGGCGTACGCCTTCAGCTGCCGCCGGAGCTCGTCGAGCGTCGGCGCGACCGCACGGTCCTCGGCGAGGCCCTCGGCCGGCACGACGAAGCGGTACACCCCGTCCCCCTCGGGGATGGCTCCGAACCGGCTCTGGGTCTTGCGGACTTCGGCCACCGCGGCGGCCAGCTCCTCCGGGGAGGCGGTGAGCTCCACGTCGGCCAGCAGCGTCTCGACCCTGCTGGGCTCCCCGGGGAAGCCGACGCCGAGCAGCTTGCGCACGGTGCTGCGGCCGCCGTCGCAGCCGACGAGGAAGCGCGAGCGCAGCCGGGTGCCGTCGGCCAGTTCGACATCCACCCCGTCCTCGTCCTGCGTCAGCCCCACGAGTTCGCGGCCGCGCAGGATCTCGACGCCGAGTGCGGTGGCGCTGTCGGTCAGCAGGCGCTCGGTGACCGCCTGGGGGATGGCGAGCACGTACGCGTGCGTGGTGTCCAGCCCCTCCGGCCAGGACGTGCCGACCCCGGCGAAGAAGCCGCCGACCCTGAACTGCTCGCCGTGTGCGAGGAACGGCTCCACCAGGCCGCGCTGGTCCAGCAGCTCGATGCTGCGCGCGTGGAGGCCGCGCGCACGGGACGGCCGGGCCCGCTCCGTCTCCTTCTCCAGCACGAGCACGCGTACGCCGTGCAGCCGGAGTTCACGGGCCAGCATCAGCCCGGTCGGTCCGCAGCCCGCAATGATCACGTCAGTCATGAAGAACACCCGTTCAACGAGATATGTGCAGGTCCTGGGTTCGGCCGCCCATTCTGCGGCAGGGCCGGGGCCTTGCCGCAAGGCCCCCCGTGCGCTATATGTTGAGAGTGGCGAGGAGTGGTTCGACTCCTCGCCTTTGTCGTGCGTGCCCGGCGACGCGACGCCGCGCCGGTGTCCCGGCCCCGTGCGCGCAGTGGCGTTTCGCCAGGTGAACGCATTCGCCCACTCGGGTGAGTTCCCGCCCCGGGCCCTGTCCCGGTACGGCCGCGTGTCGTTACAAACGGATCGTGATCAAGGCCGAGCCCCTCGCGGGCGCGGCTGTCACCGCCGCCTGCCGGCGTTCCTCGAGTAGCGATAGAGAGACGGCCTTTTCATGAACAACCGCCTGCGGTACCTCGCCGTGGCCCTGGCGACCGGCGCCACCCTGGCGCTCACCGCCGCGACTTCCGCCGACGCCCGTCCCAGCGGCGTCGACAGCCAGTGCGGGAAGTACATCTGTGTGATGACCGCGCACCACAACCGCTTCGTGCAGGACATCACCGTCCAGACCAAGGACGGCCTGCCGGGCACGCTGCGCTCCTACTGGGGGAACTTCCACGGCCCCAAGGTGCACGCCGCCTCCCACCGGTGGGCGGTGGGATACGAGCAGGCGGGCGCGAAGCTGGTGTGCGGCGGTCTGGAGCGCGACGGCCGGACCATCGAGGACGGCATCTGCGTCACCATCTGACCCCCGTCCCGCCCCGCCCGGCGCCGCCGGACCGCCCCGCGGGACCTCCGGCGGCGCCGGGCGGTCAGCAGGGGGACGGGGAGCCGCCGTGGCCTTCGGCCATGCGGCGGCGGACCTGGTCCTCCTGGGCGAGGCGGCGCAGCAGCTCGAACACCGGGGCGCAGATCGCGAAGACGATCACCGCCCGCTCCGCCAGGGCCACCGGCTCGTCGAGGCAGGAGGCCCGTTCCAGGTCCAGCCGGGCCACCGACTCGGCCAGCCGCGCGTAGGCGGCGAGCTCGCCCGGGGCGTACTGGGCGTCGAGGCGGCGGAGCTCCCTGAGCGCCGCCGTCAGTCCCTGGACGTGCGGTGACGTGCCGGGCGCCCGCCAGTCCAGGGCCGCGAGCAGTTCGGCAACCTCCGCCGAGGCGGCGTCCGCGGCCTCGTCCCGCGCGTCGCCGTCCTCGGGGCCCTGTGAGGCCACCGGCACGGGGAGGGCGTAGCTGATCGCACCGAGGGCGCCCTCGGTGGTGTGGGCCTGGTCGACGGCCCCGAGCACCTCGCGGGTGGCGGCGATGGACAGGCCGCCGAGCGTGGTCAGGGCCTTGATCAGCCGCAGCCGCTCCGCGTGCTCCTCCCCGTACTCGGCCAGGGTGGCGGCAGTGGCCCGCCCGGCGGGCAGGAGGCCCTGCCGCCGGAAGTACTTGATGCTGGCGACCGGCACGCCGGTGCGCCGGCTGAGCTCCGAGATCTTCATGCGGCTTCCCTGCTGGTCATGCGGTCGGTCCGGTCCGGTATCCGTCATCGGCGATTGGACACCATCACAAGATACTGCCAGTATCCAGTGACTGGATACCAGAAGTATCCAACCAGGAATCGCAGCCGCACCGGAGAATCGATGCCTCACCCCACGCCACCCTCCGTGCTCCGCCGACCCCAGCTGTGGATCGGCACCGGACTCATCGCCGCAGTGGTCTCGATGCTGTTCGCCCTGCTCTACGTGGGCGGCAACGTCAACCCCAGAGGGAACCTGCGCGACCTGCCCGTGGCCCTGGTCAACGCCGACGCCGGCGCGGACGCGGGCGGCCGCCACGTCAAGCTCGGCGAGCAGGTCGTCGCGGGCATCGAGAAGGCCGCCGAGGGTGACAAGAGCATCGACTGGCAGCTCGTCAGCCGTGAGGAGGCCGACAAGCGGCTGGGCAGCGGCAAGGTCTTCGGCGCGCTCGTCATCCCGCGGGACTTCTCCGCCACGGTCACCGGGCTAGTCGCCCCCCAGCCCGCGGCCCAGGGCAAGGCCGCGCCGCCGACGCTGACGGTGCTGACCAACCAGGCCGCCGGCAGCATAGGCTCGTCCATGTCCTCGCAGGCCGCCCAGAAGGCCGCCCACGCCGCCTCGGCCCAGATCGGCCAGGACCTCCTCAAGCAGGCCTCGGCCCAGAAGACCCCGCTGCCGACGGCCGCCCAGCTCAAGCTGGCCGACCCGGTCACGGTCGACGTCGCCGACGGCCACCCCGTGGGCTCGCGCAGCGCCATGGGCCTGAGCGCCTTCTACTACGCCCTGGTGCTGGTCGTCTGCGGCATGCTCGGCGCCAACCTGGTCAACTCCCAGGTCGACACGGCCCTCGGCTACCTGCACACCGACTACGGCCCGGTCCGCAAGCGCGAGCCCGTCCAGCACACCAGCCGCGTCCGCACCCTCGCCATCGGCATGGCGCTGATGCTCGGCATGTCGCTCGTGATGGGCACCCTGGTCGAGGTCGCCACGGTCACCATCCTCGACATGGACGCCTCCCACCTCGGCCTGCTGTGGCTGTACTCGGTCGCCACCATCGCCGTCGTCGGCATCGGCAGTCTCGCCCTGTTCGCCGCCTTCGGGACCCCCGGCATGCTGCTGGCCACCATCGTCTTCATCGCGATGGCCGTCCCGTCCTCCGGTGCCACCGTGCCCGTCCACGCGCTCCCCGGCTTCTTCCGCGCCCTCGCCGAGTTCGAGCCGCTGCGCCAGATCACGGAGGGGCTGCGCTCCCTGCTCTACTACGGCGCCCAGGCCGACGCGGGCCTGACCCGGGCGTGGTCCGCGATGGGGATCGCCCTCGTCGCCGCGCTGGTCTTCGGCTTCGCCGTCACCCGCCTCTACGACCGCCGCGGACTCCACCGGATCCCGCACCCGGACACCGGTGCGGAGGCCCCGGCCGAGGCAGAGGAGCGGCCCGCCGCCACCGAGGCGGCCGCCGCCAAGGCCTGAGGCCGGCCCGGTCCGCTCCGGCCCGGTCCGCGTGGGGCCCTTCAGGGCAACGGGCCGCCGGTCGCAGCCGGGATCCTTGGAAAGGCGGGTTCCGCGCGGTACCCCTGGGAGGGCGTACGCGCGGAACCCGCCTTTCCGTTTCTGCCCGGACGGTCCGGCGGGCGGGGGCCGCGCGCCCCACCGACGGCAGGAGCGCCCCATGACCACAGGCTGGACCCCCCGCCCGCCGGACGCGGGCCACCCGCAGGGCGAGCACCTGCCGGAGCTCGACGTCCCGCCGCCCGGCCGGCAGCGGCGCTGGACGGTCCTGCTGAGGCTGCTCCTGCTGCTGCCCCAGCTGATCGTCACGGCCCTCCTCGGCATCGCCGCCTTCTTCGTGACGATCGCGGGCTGGTTCGCCGCGCTGGTCCTGGGCCGCCTGCCCGACGGCATCGCCCGCTTCCTCGGCGGCTTCCTCGGCTACGAGACCCGGGTCGCCGCCTCCCTGATGCTGCTGGTGGACCGGTACCCGCCGTTCTCCTTCGAGGCGCCCGGCCATCCCGTCCGCATCGAACTGCGCCCCGGTGGACTGAACCGGCTCGCCGTTCTGTTCCGCCTCGTCCTGATGCTCCCCGCGATGATCGTGACGGGCCTCCTGCAGTACGGCTGGGGCGCCGTCTGCTGGGTCTTCTGGCTGATCACCCTCGTCCTGGGGCGGATGCCCGCACCCCTCTTCGGTGCCGTCGCGGCGGCGGCGCGGTTCCGGATGCGCTACCAGGCGTACGCGATGATGCTGACCTCCGCCTACCCCAAGCGCCTGTTCGGCGACGCACCGGCCGCCGCTGCCGCTGCCGCTGCCGCTGCCGCTGCCGGTGCCGCCGCCACCGCTCCCGTTCCCGGCGCCGGTTCCGGCACTCGCCCGCTGGTCCTCGGCACGCCCGCGAAGGCGCTGGTCGTGCTGCTCCTCGTCCTGGGGGTCCTCGTCTCGCTCGCGTCCCCGACGGTCCGGATCCAGGACGACGACCACTACGACGACCGGTACGGCGCTCCCGCGCGGACCCGGGTCGAGGGGGCGGGGAGCGCAGCGATCCGGACAAGCTGAGTGGCCTCCAGGTGAACGCGGGCCGCTCCGGGGCAGGTCAGCGACGCGCGTCGGGCGGCGTCCGCCCTTGATCACCCCCTGTTCCCGGCCGGACACGGTGCGGTGCAGGCCGTGTGAGCTGCTCGAACACCCACGCGTCATCCGATATCCGAACGGCCTGTCCGTAAATCGGCCGTCGATATGCAGTGCACCTTCACATCCGACAGACTCGGCCGCACCGGAGCACGACAACGAAAGTGATTGTCGCGCTCAACCTTCGTATCGAAAGTGAGTCTGTCGTGCGCTACCGCTTCGCTGCCGTCTCCGCCGCCGCCCTCCTGACCCTGGCGGGCGCCACCGGCATGGCGGAGGCCAAGCCCACAAGCCTGTACGCCCCGTCCGCGATGGTCTTCTCCGTCGCACAGGGCGACGCCGCCGACGCCGGCACGGTCCTCCGCGCCGCCACCCTCAGCTGCATGCCGTCCGCGCAGGGCACCCACCCCGACCCCAAGGCCGCCTGTACCGCCCTGAACTCCACCGGCGGCACCTTCGACCGCCTCCTGGCCGCGCCCGACGTGAACCGCGCCTGTCCGATGCACTACGCGCCCGTGACCGTCACCGCGGAAGGCGTCTGGCAGGGCAGCCGCGTCAGCTGGAAGCACACCTTCTCCAACACCTGCGCCATGAACGCGACCCTCAACGGCAACGCCGTCTTCGCGTTCTGACGCACCGCCCCGTCCGCGTCACCGCCCCGGGCGCCCCTGGAGGACCGCCGCGATCTCACCCGCGACGTCCCCGTGCCCGAGGCGGGCGCGGGAGAAGTCCCGCGTGCGCGGCATGCGCAGCAGCAGTTCGTACCCCACGTCGACGCGCACCCGGCCCGAACGCGGCACGAAGTCGTACGCGTGCCCGCCGCGCGTGCGGCACCGAGACAGGAAGTGCAGGTGGTACCCGGCGGCGGCCACCCCCAGCATGCGGGTGGGACTGCGGAAGCCGGCGATGGTGCCGCGGAGGGCCGTGTGGGTGGTGACGGCCTGTCCCGCCACCGCGTCGATGAGCCGGGAGAAGGGGCGGTGCTGCTCGGGCAGCATCCGGGTGACCATCCGGTGCCGGCGGAGCTCGGCGATGGTGGTCGTGCCCTCGTAGACGCCCTCCGGCATGGCCGTCATGGTCGAGGCCTGGAAGATCCGGCCCCTCGGCCGGTCCGCCCCGGGCGGGTCCGCGTACGGTGCGCTCATGTCCCCCCTCGATTCCCGCGAACACGACGGTCCGGCGCGGCGGTTCGGCCCTTCCCTCCCGCCGCCGGACCGGCGCCCAGCACGCTAGGGAACGGCCGCGGCCGGCCCCCGCGGGACCGGGGCAGGGACCGGGACCGCGTGAGCGAACCTCTGAGCTTGCTCAACACCGGATTGGAGGGGTTCCCGCGCAGGGCATCGTGCTCGCACCAGCGCACAGCGGAGCAGGGAGAGCACGATGGAAGTCGTTCTGACCATGGCGGTGGTCATCCTCGTGGTGGCCGTCCAGATCGTGTTCGCGCGGAAGCGGCCGCGCCGCCGCAAGACCTCGTGGGGCGACGGCGGGGGCGACTCCTGCGGCGGCTCCTCGTGCGGAGGCGGCTCGTCCTGCGGGGGCGGCGGCGGGGGCGGCGGCGACTGACCGCGCGGAGCGGGCGTCAGCGGCCGGCCGGGTGCGTGGCCAGCCAGTGGCGGGCGATCTGCTCCCGGGTCGCGACCCATGCCCCGCCGCGCCGCGCGACGTGCCGGAGGAAGCCGTCGAGCGCACGGATCCGGCCGGGCCGGCCGATGATGCGGGGGTGCAGACCGACGCTCATCATGCGCGGCCGGTCGGCGCCCTCGGCGCGCAGTGCCTCGAAGGTGTCGACGAGGTAGGCGAGCATGTCCTCGGCCGTCGTGAAGCCGTGGACGATCAGGAACTTGAAGTCGTTCGAATCGAGGGCGTACGGCAGCACCAGGTGCGGCCGGCCGGCCGACTCGACGTAGAAGGGCAGGTCGTCGGAGTAGTCGTCCGAGTCGTAGAGGAAGCCGCCCTCCTCGACGACCAGGCGCCGCGTAGCGGGACTGGTCCGGCCGGTGTACCAGCCCATGGGGCGGCGGCCGGCGAGCCGCTCGATCGTGGCGACCGTCCGCGCGATGTCCGCGCGCTCGGTTTCCTCGGGCACGTGGCGGTGGTCGATCCAGCGCCAGCCGTGGCCCGCCACCTCCCACCTGGCGGCACCCATCGCCCGCGCCGCGTCCGGGTTGCGTTCGAGCGCCTGCCCGACGGCGTGGACCGTGACCGGTACGCCGTGTTCCACGAGCGTGCGGTGCACGCGCCAGAAGCCGGCGCGCGCACCGTAGGCGAACATCGACTCGACGTTCAGGTCCCGCCCGCCCACCACCGGCGGGGCACCGACGATCTCGTGGAGGTACCCCTCGGAGGCGGGATCGCCGTCGAGGACGCTCCGCTCCCCGCCCTCCTCGTAGTTGAGGACGAGGCTCACGGCGACGCGAGCGCCGTCCGGCCAGGCGGCGTGCGGCGGCTCGGCGCCGTACCCGACGAGATCGCGCTGATGCTCGGACACGGCCAGCACCCTACCGCCGGTCCACCGGGTGGGGCGGGAAGCGGCGGTAGGGCGTGGTGGTGGCGCCGGTGGAGCCGGCCGCGCGGCCGAGCCGCGCGGCCCGCCCGGTCAGGAGCGCGGCTTGACGAGCGCGATGGCCTCGATCTCCACCAGCTGCTCGGCGAACGCCAGGTCGGAGACGCCGACGATGGTGTCGGTCGTGCGGTGGTTGCCGACGTACTCCTTGTGCAGCCGGGCGGCGGCGTCGAAGTTCTGGCGCAGGTCCTTGGTGTAGATCTTCATGCTGACGATCTGGCTGCGCGGGATCTTGTAGTGCGCCAGCACCTTGTCCAGGTTGCCGAACGAGGTCCGCACCTGCTTCTCGAAGTCGCCGGCGCCCACCAGGTTCCCGGCCGCGTCGTGCGAGAGCTGGCCGGAGATGTAGACGGTGTCACCGGCCTTGATGGCCTGCGAGTAGCCGTAGGTCGACTCCCACGGCACGCCGAACCCGAAGTGGTCCCAGCCGCGTCGCGCCTGGTCCTGCGCGCTGGCTCCCTGCGGTCCCGCGACGGTGATCATCGCGGCCGCGACCGCGGCCACCACAGCGGTGGTACCGAACCTGCGAGCTGACTTCGTCATTCCCATAGTCCCTTCGTCCCGTGTGGTGCCTGCGGGAACGACGTTGGCAGGGCCCGAGCGAGAACCCCTAGAACGGGAGTCGACCGGAGTCGACCGGACGCCGCGATGCGGGACGGGGACCGGGCGCGGCCCATCCGGGCGCGGCGCGGAACGTGTACGCGCGGCGGCCCGTGGCGGAAGCGTGCGTACGCGGATCCGGACCTCAGCGGCGGATGAGGCTCGCATCCACAGCCCGTCTCATGGATCGGCCTGGCAGATGCTCGGCGGTTCGGGCGGGGTGCGGAAGCGCCGGCCCAGGCCCGCGGCCCCCCCCTGTCGGTCAGGACGACGGACCCGGACCGCTACGGGGTCCGCGCCGGCGCGAGCTGGGTGAGGACCAGCAGGGTGTCGACGAGGTCCCCGGCCGGGGCGCCGGTGGCCAGGCGGCGCAGCTGCTGCCCGAAGACCAGGGCCACGGCCGCGCCCGCGAGCCGTTCGGGGTCGGGCACGCCGAGATGGGTCAGGACCCGGGTGGCCAGCAGGTCGTAGGCGGCGAAGCACTCGGCGGCGGAAGCGCGCAGCCGTTCGTCCCGCCCGGCCTGGACGTACAGCTCGAACGGGGCGATGTGCCGGCTGTCGAAGGCGTTGCCGCCGGCGACGCGCGCGACCACCTCGGCCGCCTGCGCCATGTCGAAGCGCTCGTCGGTGCAGGCGTCCGCGAGCTCCGTGAAGTGCCGGGTCTCCTCGGCCACGAAGTGCAGCAGGCTCTCGCGCAGCAGCTCGTGCTGGGTGGTGAAGTGGTAGGTGACGGAACCGAGGGAGACCCGGGCCTCCTTGGCGATCCGCCGGTTGGTGACGGCGGCGATCCCGTCCTGCCCGATGATCCGCAGTACGGCGTCGATGATGCTCTGGCGGGTGTCGGAGGCAGGCGGCATGTCGACATTCTGCCCCATCGGAGGAGGAGGGCCTCCGCCCGTGCGGGGCGGGGGAGTTGGCGGATTCCTGGTGTGGACAAGGCGAGGGCCGGTCCCTACTGTTCGTTCGAACGAACAGTAGAGGGAACGCCGTAACGTCGCACGGGAGTCGTCGTGGAGATACCGGGATCGAACGTCCTGCTGACCGGGGCCACCGGAGGCATCGGCTCCGCCCTGGCGGCGCGGCTCACCGCGGAGGGAGCCCGCCTCACGGTCACCGGCCGCAGGAAGGAGGCCCTCAGGGGCATCGCCGACGCCTGGGGCGCCCGTGCCGAGGTCGCCGACCTGGCCGTCCGGCGCGACGTCGTCCGGCTCGCGGAAGCCCGCGCCGAGACGGACGTACTCGTCGCCAACGCGGCCCTGCCCGCCAGCGGCGACCTCCTGGACTACACCGAGGAACAGCTCGACCGGGCCCTCGACGTCAACCTCCGCGCCCCCGTCCTGCTGTCCCGGCTGCTCGCGGAGCACATGGTGGCCCGCGGCCGCGGCCACATCGTCCTGGTCGGCTCCATCTCCGGCAAGGCGGCGACCAGGTCGACCTCCCTGTACAACGCGACCAAGTTCGGGCTGCGCGGGTTCGCCCTCGCGCTGCGCCAGGAACTCCGGGGCACGGGTGTCGGCGTGTCCCTCGTCCAGCCCGGCTTCGTCCGCGACGCGGGCATGTTCGCCGCGACGGGCGCCACCCCGCCCGGCGGCATCCGCACCGTGACGCCCGGACACGTCGCCGACGGCGTCGTAAGGGCGGTCCGCCGCGACCTCTGCGAGGTCAACGTGGCACCCCTCGAACTACGGCTGCTCAGCGCCGTCGCCGGGCAGTTCCCCGGCTTCGCCGAGCGGATCCAGGCGCGGGCCGGCCTCGACGGCTCCGTGCGACAGATCGTCGCGGCCCAGCGCTCGCGCCGCTGAACCGTCTCTTCCGGATCTTGCCGGACGACGCGGGTCGGGCCGGATCCGGAAGAGACGGCCCAGGGTCTGTCGTCGAAGTGGCGCCCGCCAGATGGAACTTCGACGACAGGACCCCGGGGCGTTCCCGGCCCCCGCTCGTGTTCCTCGCACCCGAACGCCTTCCCGCCACCCCATGTGAACGGAGAGCCCGACCGTGCCGAGCCGACACCATCCGGACCCCGTCCCCGGCCCGCCCGCCGGGGCGGGCGTCGACCGCAGGTCCCTGCTGCGATCAGGGGCCCTCCTCGCCGCCGGCGGAACCGCCGCGCTGCTCCCCGCACCCGTCACCCACGCCGCGACCGGCGGCCGGGGGAGCGGCCTGGTGACGACCACCTACCGGGGCCGCGCCCCGTACGGCCACGACCAGTGGGCGTACGTCCCCTTCGAAGTCCCCTCCGGGGTACGGCGCATCACCGTGACGACCACCCACGACGCCGCCGCCGGCATCCTCGACCTCGGCATCTTCGGCCCGTCCGGATTCCGGGGCTGGTCGGGCGGCGAACGAGCAGGGTTCACCCTCTCCGCGGCCGACGCCACCCCCGGCTACCTGCCCGGCCCCGTCGACCCGGGCGGCTGGTCCGTCATCCTGGGGCCGATGGTCAGCAGTACCGGCGGCATGGCCTGGCAGGTCGAGGTCACCCTCCACGAGGGAGGGCAGCTCCCGGGCACCCCCTACGACCTCCTCCCGTCCGCCGTACCGGGCCGCGGCCCCGGCTGGTACCGGGGAGACCTGCACCTGCACAGCGTGCACTCCGACGGCAAACGCACGGTGGACGAGATCGTCGCGGCCGCCCGGCAGGAGGGGCTGCACTTCATCGCCACCTCCGACCACAACACCAGCTCCACCGGGGTGACCTGGTACGGCAACGTCCCCACCGACCTCCTCGTCATCAACGCCGAGGAGGTCACCACCCGCCACGGACACTGGCTGGCGGTCGGATTGCCCCAGGGTGAATGGGTGGACTGGCGCTACGGCCCCGCCGACCAGGGGGCGTTCGACCGCCACGCCCGGCGCGTGCGCAGCCTGGGCGGACTCGCCATCGCCGCCCACCCCCTCACCCCGGCGGCCGGGTCCCTCTGGGAGTTCGGGCTCGACCGCGTCGATGCGCTGGAGGTGTGGAACGGCCCCTGGACCCTGGACGACACCGCCAACATCGCCGCCTGGCACGCGATGCTCTGCCTCGGCAAGCGGGTCGCCGCCGTCGGCAACAGCGACGCCCACGGCCACTCCGACGCCGTCGGCCGCCCCCACAACGTGGTCCGCGCCACCGCCCTGTCGGCCCCCGCCGTGCTGGACGCGCTGCGCAGGGGCCGGTCGTACGCCGTCGAATCCGCCACCGTGACCCTGGACTTCACCGCGCGCGCCCGAGGAGCGGTCGCGGGTCCGGGGGAGGAACTGCCGCTGTCGCTCTTCGACGTCGTCGACGTGACCCTGGACGTGACCGGCGCTCCGGACAGCATCGCCACGCTGTACACGGAGTGGGGCATCATGGCCGCCACCCGCATCGGCGGCAGCGGCAGCGGGCGGCTGAGCTGGCGCGGCTGGGGCAAGGCGTCCCTCTTCGCCCGGGCCGAGGTGCGCAGGCCCGAGCCCGCCTCGACCACCCTGGACCAACTGGTGGCCCTCACCAACCCGGTGTGGTTCCACTCCGCCCAACTGCCCCCGTACGACGTCGAACAGCGCGCGCTCTTCCACACCGAGCGCCGCCCGGACGGGTCGTGGAGCAGCATGCGGCCGTTGCCGGGCGCCGCCGGGGCCGCTTCCTTCACCGGAGTCCAGAGCGCGTCGGCCGGACTGCCTGACGGCTCCGCGGTGGTGCTGGGCATCGGGCTCGACAACGCCCTGTGGCTGAGCGTGGTACGCGGCGCGGACACGCTGCGGCCCTGGGAGCGCGTGCCGGGGCCGGACGGATCCACCGGCTTCGCCGTCCGGGAGGCGGACCTCGCCGGGTTCCCCGACGGAACCTGCCGGATCGTGGCGACCGCCATGGACGGCGCCACCTACCACCAGCAGCGCCGCGCCGACGGCGGCCTGGCCGGGTTCCGCAGCGTGGGCGGCTTCACGGCGACGAGCCGCTGGGGCGCGACGAAGGTGTCGGTCGCCTCCCTGCCGGACGGCTCCGCGCACCTGGTGAGCTACGGCACGGACGGCGCCCTGTACCACCGCGTCCGCGGGCGGGACGGGACGTGGACGCCCTGGGAGCGCGTGGCCGGGTACGGCGGGGCCGCCGCGTTCCGCGGGCCCGCCCTCGCCATCACCGGCATGCCCGACGGTTCCGCCCAGGTCCTCGCGATCGGGCTCGACGGGATGGTCTACCACCAGGTGCGCCGGCCCGACGGCTCCTGGACGGGCTTCCGGCCCCCGCGAGGCGTCACCACCGCCACCATGGGTGCCGGCGCCATCGGCATCGCGGGCATGCCCGACGGCTCCGCCCAGGTCGTGGCGGTCGGGCAGGACGGCCGGGTCTGGCACTGCGTCAGGAGGCCGGACGGCTCCTGGACCCCGTTCGCCCGGGTCCCGGGGCCGAACGGCAGGGATCCCTTCCCCGCCGGGCAGGTGCGCATCAGCGCCCTGCGTGACGGCTCTGCGCACGTGACGGCCATCAGTGCCGGCCGGTGACCGGGCCGGACGGAATGTGTTCGGGCGGACGGGAGCGCGGGCTCCGGGGCGGATCGCTCAATTGGCCCGGCCGTAGCGGGCGGTGCCGGTCCAGATGCGTTCGAGTCTGACGCGGGTGCCGGGCTTGGGGGCGTGCCAGATCTTGTTGTGGCCCGCGTAGATGCCGACGTGGCCCATGGTCCCACCGGTGGGGAAGAAAACCAGATCGCCGGGTGCGCGCTGCTTGCGCGAAATGTGGAGTGTGTTTTTGTACTGGGCCTCCGCGGTGCGGGGGAGGGCCCGGCCGGCCTTGCGGAAGGCGTAGAGCGTGAGGCCTGAACAGTCGAATTGGTCGGGCCCGGTGGCGCCGTACACGTAGGGGGCGCCCTTTTTGGAGGCCGCGACGGCGACGGCCTTTATGCCGTAGAGGGAAGCGGCCTGAGCGGGGCCGGCGGGTGTGAACAGAGCGGCGGTCACGGAGACGGAGAGGAGCAGGGCTGCCGAGCGATGGCTCTCCCGGAGTTTTTTTGTTTTCGGCAATCGTGATACCTCCGCATTCAGATACAGGAACAAACCGTGATGGTGACTGTTCTCGGTGACTGAGTAACGGCGCCCGACGACCGCCCATTTTGCACGAAATGCAAGCGACCGGCGTGTGGGACACGGCACGAATTATTTCGGTTGGGCAAAGCGAACCGAGATGATATGCCAAGAGTTTGTCCGACCATTCCCCTGTCCGCCGCACCCGGAGGCGTGGCCCGGTGGTCCGTACGGGCTACTCCGCCGGGTGCGGGCGGACCGGGGCTCCGATACTGGCCGCCCGAAGGCCCCGACGGGGCCGGCGACGAAGGAGCGGCGAAATGACCCCACCCCCGGACTCGGAGTCCCCCTGCCAGATGATGCGGCGCCTCGCGAAGGAGCTGGAGAAGAGCATCAAGAAGAGCGAGGCCCACGCGAAGGAGGTCGAGGACCGGATCGCCGAGCTGGAAGCGCAGGCGGATCCGGACGAGAGCAAGATCGCCGCCCTCAGGCAGACGCTGGAACTGATCCGGAAGAAGATCGAGGAAGAGCGCGTGTCCCTCGCGGACCTGGAGTCCGTGATCAGCGAGAACTGCTAGTGCGCCGCCCGTCAGCCGCCGTCAGCCGCCGTCAGCCGCCGTCAGCCGCCGTCAGCCGCTGTCCGACGGCCGCCGCCCGTCAGTCGCCGTCCGGCGCGGTTCCGGTGCGGCGGCGCCGGGCGTGGCGGGCGACGCGGGCGCGGTTGCCGCAGGAGGGCTTGCACCAGGCCTGGCGTCCGTGATCCTGCACGAAGTACCGGACGCAGCGCGGGGCTTGGCAGGAGCGCAGCCGCGCCCGCTGCGGACCGGCCAGGAACGCCACGGCGGCCCGCGCCAGGGCCGCGAGCAGCTCGTCGCGCGTCGCCGCCGGCCCGCCCGCGCCGCCGGCTACGGCGGGTCCGTACGCGCCGGGCGCCGGGACCAGGGCGGCCGTCGGCCCGGCGTCCGGACCCCAGTGCAGCAGCGGTACGACCGGTTGCAGCGCCGCGGCCGCGTTCAGCAGGGCGAGCGCCTCCTCGACGGGCATCAGCCGCTGCGCGTCCGCGCGGCTGGGCGGGGCCGGGCTGACCGCGCGCGCGAACAGGGCCCGTACCGCGCCCCGCAGTTCGCAGACCGCCAGCCGCAGCGGCTCGTCCGCAGCCGGAGCGCCGAGGTCCTGCTCCGTCAGCCAGAGCGCGAGCCCCTCGACGGTCGCCAGGTCGTCGGCGACCCCGCCCTCGCCGTCGTGGCGGATCGTGCCCGCCAGGTCCAGTGCCGGCCAACGGTCCACGGAACCCGCCCTCCTCGATGCCGTTCCGAGCCGTGGATCTTCCTTGCCCACCGCGCCCCCACACTCTAAGGTCAGCAGGGCTAACGGTAAATCCAAGGTAACCATTAGGGGGAGATGTGGACCTGCTGCTCGCTCAGATCAGCGACCTGCACCTGGACGGCACCGAGCGCTCCACGGAGCGCGCCGTCCGCGTGGTCGAGCACCTCAGGGGCCTGGAGCGGCCGGTGGACGCGCTGCTCGTGACGGGGGACATCGCCGATCACGGCGCGGAGTCCGAGTACGAGGAGGCCGCGCGGCTCTTCGCGGAGCTGCCTTTTCCCGTGCTCGGCTGTCCCGGCAACCACGACGCCCGGCCCGCCTATCGCAAGGCGCTGCTCGGCGAAGCCCCGGACGAGGGGCCCGTGAACCGCGTCCACCGGATCGGCGGCGCCGCGGTGCTGATGATGGACACCACGGTGCCCGGTGAGGACCACGGGGTGCTGGACGAGGAGACGGCCGCCTGGGCGGACCGCACCCTGGCGGGGCTTCCCGCCGGAACCCGGGCGCTGCTGGCCTTCCACCAGCCGCCCGTCGCCCTGCACCACCCGCTTCCCGACGCCTGCCGGCTGGAGAACCCGGACCGGCTCGCCGCCCTGATCGAGGCCCACCCGCGGGTCGCGGCGGTGATCACGGGCCACGCCCACACCGCGGCGGCCTCCGTCTTCGCCGGGCTGCCGCTGGTGGTGGGACCCGCCGTCACCTGGACCCTGCGCCTGCCGTGGGAGCGCGGCGAGGGCGCCGCCGACCGGGCCCAGCCGCCGGGCCTCGCCTACCACGTACTGGCCCCGGACGGGCGCCTGACCACGCACTTCCGTACCGTCGCGTGACCACGGCGGGGGCCCAGCCGTACGCCGTGGCGGGCTTCCCGCCGCTGACAGTCGCACCGGGCGCCCGCTCCGCCCAGCCGGTACGCCGGGCTACTCCCCGGCGGGCGCCTGGACGCGTGACGGGGGCTGGCCGTGGCGAGGAGCACCCCAGGAGCCGCCGAGCCCGCCGGGACCGCCGAACCCGCCGAGCCCGCTGGGACCGCCGAGCCCGCCGGGACCGTCCGGGCCGGCCCGGTGGTCGCGCGGGCCGTCCGCCGGCGGGCCGCCGTGGCCGGCCGACAGGAACTGCCGGAACACCCGCGCGGAACGCGGGTTCTGCCCGCACTGCCACACGCCGTGCGGGCAGTAGTCCGTGATGCTGTGGTAGAGCGGCTTGTGATCGGCGATCCACGCCAGCATCCGCCGCATGTAGTCGGGGTTGTCACCATTGCGGAACAGTCCCCACTCCGGGTACGAGATCCGCTTGCCGTGCGCCCTCGCGAAGTCGACGTGCTGCTGGAGCCCGTACGGCTGGGTGATCTGCTCCTCGAAGCTCTCCCCCGGAGGCTGGTCGTAGGAGTCCATGCCGACGATGTCGACCACGTCGTCCCCGGGGTAGCACTTCGTCCAGCCGATCGCGTCCCTGCCGCGGTTGGGGGCGAAGTCGAAGCGGAACCGCTGTCCCTCCACCGACCGCATGGCGGCCACGATGCGCCGCCAGTACTCCTTCCAGGCCTCCGGATCGGGCTTGCACCGGTGGGTGTAGTTGAAGCCGTTCATCTCCCAGCCGAGCACGATCACGGTGTCCGGCACCCTGAGGGAGACCAGGCGCTCGGCCAGCCGATGGAAGTGGTGGTCGTACTCGCCGTGCGCGCCGGCCCGCAGCAGCTCCGCGACCCGGTCGTCGGGGACGCCGGCCTCGTTCTGGTCCAGCATCGGAACGTTGAGGACGAACAGCCGGTCGGGCCGCTCCTTGCGCCACCGCGCCCAGGTGCTGAGGGAATCGGGTGCGCCCTCGATGTTCTCCCAGGTGTCGCCGGGCAGGTAGGTGTGCCCGGCGCGCAGGTCGGTTCCGCCGAGCCAGTGCGAGAGCCCCCGCATCCGGTCGACGCCCGGCGAGCCGTAGTGGAGGTAGGCGCCCACGGCGACCCCCCTGCCGGAGCCCTTTCCGGCGCCGCCTCCCGAGGCCTCGTACGGGGCCGGGGCAGGGGCGCCCGCGGTGCCGAGCAGCAAGACGGCGGCCGTACCGACGCAGGCGCCGGCCATCCATCGGCCTCTACGGGACATGGCGTCTCCAGAGGGTCAGCGAACGATGTGCCTTGCCAGCGACGTTAGGCATCCCGCCCGGCCGACGGCCTCTCCGGTGTCCCGATCCTGGCCCATTCGCGGTAGAGGTCCGCCTCCGCTTGGACCGACCAGGTGACGGGGTGACGGGGTGATGGTGTGACCGGGTCGCGGAGTCACGGCGGGCGCGGGTGTTCCGATAATCATTCGAGTGGGGCCGTGATCGTCGGGCACAATGCCCGCGATGATCCGCACCGCCGACGAGCTGCTCACCGCGCTCGAACCCCTGCCGCACGCCGCCCGCCTCCGGTACACCGCCGTCACCGCCCACGGGCTCGCCGCCCGGGGCGCACTGCGGCCCCTGCTCGCCGAACTCGACGCGTGCGGCCCGTACGAGCGCCGCCTCGCGGCGCTGGCCGCCCTCGCCGCCGGGGAGACCGGGCACCTGGCGGACCGGCTCGCCGACCCCGACCCGGTGGTCCGCCGGTACGCCCTGCGCGGCGCCCGGCGGCTGCCCGTCCCGGACTCCGCCCTCGAAGCCGCCTACGAGGACGCACCCGCCGTGGTCCGCGCCGACCTGGCACGCCTGCTGCGCGACGGCCGCCGGCCGGAGCTCGCCGAGCGGCTCGTGCCCCGGGTGCGCACCGCGTACGGGGACCAGGACGCGGCGCGCCTGCTGCCGGGCTGCTCGCCGGAGTTCACCGCGCGGCTGCTGCCCGAACTCGCGGGGGCGCTCGCGTACGAGGACTGGAGCACGCTGGCGCTCCGCCATCCCCTCGCCGTGCTCGACCACGCGGAACGGGAAGTCGGCGACCTGCCCGACTGGCTGCGCGAAACCTGGTGGAAGCGGCACGCCACGGCGTTGGCCGCGGCCCTTCCCGCCGGGCCCGGCCGGGTACTGGACCTGCTGGAGCGGCAGGGACCGGTCACCCTTCCCGGTCCGCTGCACGAGCGCCTCGGCGACCTGGTCGCGGTGGACGCCGAACGCGTGGTGCGCTGGCTCGCCGACCGCCCTTCGTACCTGCGGTGGGAGCGGACACCCGGCCCGGCGGGCATGCGGCAGCTCGTCGCGGCGGCCCCGCCGTCCCTGCCCGCGCTGGCCGCCCGCTGGCTGCACCGGGACGCCTTCCAGCTCCTGATGCGGTCCATGCCGCCGGCACGCCGGGCCGGCTTCCTGGACGCCGTCGTCGCCGCGGGCAAGGCCGGCCGCAGCGCTTCCCGGTGGACCGGACGCGCACTCGCCCTGCTGCCGGCCGCCGAGCGGCACGCCCGTGCCCGTGCCGCCCTCGGGGAACTGCGCGCCGGGCAAGCCGGGTTCTGGGAGCTGCGGGGCCCGATGACGCTGCTGCCGCCGGCCGAGGCACGCGCCGAGCTCCTGCCCTTCCTCGCCACCGGTGACGCGGAGGTGCGCGGGTCGGTCTGGGACGCACTCGCGGTCAACGCCGGCCACACCCGTGACCCGCGGGAGGTCGCGGAGGCGCTCGCGCGGGCCGCGGGCCGGGTGGGCAACGAGCGGGACCCCGTACGCGCGGAAGCCCTGGCCGCCTTCGCCGGCCTGCCGGCACCGCTCCTCGCGGCGGCCCTCGGGACCGCCGCCGTACTGCCCGGCACCGCCGGGACCGTCGTGCCGGCCGGGACCGTCGTGCCGGCCGGGGGCGTCGTGCAGGCCGGGGGCGACGGGGCCCGTAGCGGGGCCGCCTCCCTGGAACGGCTGTGCCTGGATTCCCTGCGGGCCCGGGACTGCTCGTCCCGCACCCGGGACACGATCCGTACCCTGGCCGTGAACCTGCTCGGCGCGCCCACCCCCGATCGGGAGGCGGGGGCCGCCGCCCTCGGGACCGCCGTCCGCCTCGTCGAGGCACTGACCGCGCACGCCGGCACGGTGGAACTCGGCCGTCTGGGCGGCGTGCTCCGCGGCGGCGGGGCGCCCGCGGTGCTCGAAGCCCTCGGCCCGTGGCTGGACCGGGCGGCCGCCCGGGGGGACGTCGCGCCCCTGCTCGCCCTGATCGCGGACTGCGGACCCCGCGCACACCGGATCCCGGAACTCCAGGACCGCCTCGGACAAGCCCTGCGCACCTGCCCCGACGCCGCCTTCGGCGAGGTCGCCGCCGCGTGGCTGGGCGACCCGGCGAGCCGTGGCGAGCGGGTGGCCGAACTGCTGGAGCGGGAGCCCTCCGCGGCCCTGCTGCCCCCGGTGCTCGCCGTGCTCGCCGCGCGGCGCACCGACCTGCTGGACCGAGCCCTTCCCGAGGTCCCGCCCCCGGGCGGCCGCTTCCCGGCCGCCGGCGCCCCCCGGCCCCTGCCGCCGTTCCGGTACGCCGACCGGTGGCTGCCCCGCCAGCAGCGGGCCGCCGTCCGGCTGGCCGCGGCCGTGGTCGCGGACCCCGCCCGGGGCCTCGACGAACGCGCCGCCCTGCTGCGCGAGGTGGCCCCGGTACCGGAGTACGGGCAGGCCCTGCTCCGGCGGTACACCGCCCCCGCGCCGGCGGCACCCGGCTCGGACCCCGCCGACGCGGACCCCGCCGGGGCGGCCCTGACGGCGGCCGCACTGGACGCCGTCGCGCACACGGACGACCCGGCCTCGGCCCTCGGCGTCCTGCTCGAGCACGCCGGCGACGACCGGGCCGTGGCCGCCTGGTCCGCCGCGGGCCGCGCCGCCGCCCACGCCCGGCCCAGCCGGGTCACGGCCCTGGTCCGTGACGTCCTGACCCGCGAGAGCGGGGTGAAGGTCACCGTCCGGAAGGCCGCCGCCCGGCTCGCCGTCCGCAACCTGCCCCCGGCCGAGGCCACCGCACTCCTGTCGGAGGTGGGCCGGGCCCCGGGCGTCCATCCGGACGTGCGCGCCACCGTGGTCGGCGCGGCCGCGGCCCTGTTGCCGGCCGAGGACATGTGGGCCCTGCTGGAGTCGGCGGTCGACGACGGCCCGGACGCCGCCCGGTTCGCCCTCCTGGAGGTGAGCCCGGCGGATCTGGCCTCGGCACACCGCCGCCGGTTCGGGGAGCTCATCGCCCGGCTCCCCTACGCCGCGGAGCACGACGCGGCGGAACATTCCCTGTCGCGCCTCCGGGACTGGGCGCGGTACACGCCCGCGGCCGGTACCGTGATGGCCGAGCTCTACACCGACCCCTCCTCGCCCCTGACCATGTGGCGGGTGAGCAGCGGCCTGGTGGCGCTGGCCCAGTCCGGACTGCCCCACCCGGTCGGCGGCGTGGAGCCGGGCAGCCTGCTGCACGGGGTCGTGGACCGGCTGCTGGAACTGATCGCGGCCGGCGAGCCGGAGGGAGGCGGGCGAGGCGGCGACCTGCCCGCCCGCCGCCGCCTCGCCGTCCTCCTGGAATCCTCGATCCGGGACCACCGGATGTGCGCGGCCCTCGCCGGCCGGCTGGCGGCCGAACCGGAGGTGACCGCGCTGCGCACCGCCCTCCTCGTACGGGCCGTCGACCTCGACGCGGCCGGGCCCGAACTGATGCACGCGCTCCACGAGCTGGTCCAGGCGGTCGAGGGCAGGCCCGTCCTCGCGGTCCGGGTGGCCGAAGACCTGGAGGGCGCCCTCCGGTACGGCGAGCACCTCGCCGCCCCTGCCACCGCTCTCGCGGCGGTGGCCGCCCTGGGCGATGACGGCGGTCTGGTGGAAGGCCTCCTCGCCGTGGCGCTGGCCACGGCCGTCGGATCCCGCCAGGGCTGGCCGGAGGCCTGCCGCGCCGCGGTCGTCGCCCTGCGCCGGCACCCGGACCGGGAGGTCCGGGAGGCGGCGTACGAGACGGACCTGGGCGAGAACTGAGCCGCCGGCAGGGCATCCGGGCTTCGTGGACCTTCCCGGCGTCAGACCATCAGCAGCAGCCGCGTCTGCGGCGCCAGCTTCCGGTTGACGCTGGTGCTCTGGACGAAGATCGTGAAGTCGTCGTTGTGGTCCGGCTTGAGCCGGACCTCCGCGTCGGGCAGGCCGAGCAGGACGCGGGCCTCCGGTCCGGTGTAGACGCGGTCCGTCTTCTTCTCCAGTACCGCTATCTGCTTCCGGGCCTGGACCTTTTCCGTCTTGCCGAGCTGGTAGAAAGCGCAGCCGGTGCGGTATTCGTACCCGCTCTCGACGACCCATTCCCGGATTCCCGCGTCACGGGTCACCGGGATGAGCCGGTACTTCGAAGAATCCGCCGCCGTCAGGCCGGCCGCCTCGATGGACTTCTTGTTGACGGCTTCCGCACCCGTCGAGAACACCGCGCGCGAACCCCGGATTCCCTTGGTGCGGCCCACCATGAATTTCTCGGTGGCCTCCTGGATGACCTGCCCGGCGTTTTCCAGCCCCTGGGTGCTCGTCGCGTCCCAGATGGCGATGTTGTCCTTCGGGAAGCCGGCCTGCACGGCCTCGCGCTTGCCCATCTGGTCGGGGACGAGGACGGCCAGGGTCCAGTTGTCCTCCTGGGTCTCGATCATCCTGCCCACCGCCTGCACCAGCTCACGCGGCTTGCGGCTGGGGGAGCCGGGGCAGTGGTGGCTCGCGTTCTCCTGTCCGTCCGTCAGCACGAACGTCAGGAAGCTGTGGTCGCCGTAGAGCTGGGCGGTCTGCGCCAGCTCGTGCTGTGACTTCAGCGTGGCCGCGAGCAGGGCCGTCATTCCGCCCACGCGGTACAGCTGCTTCAGGGACGGCATGCGCAGCACGTCCTTGTCGTAGATGACGCATTCGACCTTGTCCGCGAAGACGTACACGGTGACGCGCGTTTCCTGGTCCAGTTCCTGCGACCGGCGCGCCAGGTAGGAAATCTGCTGATCGGCGACTTCCACGACCTTGCTGCTCAGGTGCGACATCGACGAACTGGCATCCAGCACGAGCGCGACGTGATTGATGTAGTTCTGGTTTCCGGACATGGTCCGCCCCCTCTTTTTCCGAACTCGATGCACTGATCCTCGCACCCGCCACTGACAATCGGCGGTCGCGGACACCGGGGCGGCCGGCGGCCGGGGCGGGGCGCGTGCCCGGCCTCGGGAATACCAGGGGCCGGCCTCCCGTTCTCAGGTATCGTTGAAGGCTCAACAATCCTGGGAAGGGGAGCCATGCAGTTCGGCATCTTCACCGTCGGTGACATCACGCCCGATCCGACGACCGGCCGCGCGCCCGGCGAGCACGAGCGCATCAAGGCGATGATCGCCATCGCGCTGAAGGCCGAAGAGGTCGGCCTCGACGTCTTCGCCACCGGCGAGCACCACAACCCGCCGTTCGTCCCCTCCTCACCGACGACGCTGCTCGGCCACATCGCCGCGCGCACCGAGAACCTCATCCTCTCGACCTCGACGACTCTCATCACCACCAACGACCCGGTGAAGATCGCCGAGGACTTCGCGATGCTCCAGCACGTCGCGGACGGCCGCGTCGACCTGATGACGGGCCGCGGCAACACCGGACCGGTCTACCCCTGGTTCGGCAAGGACATTCGCGACGGCATCGACCTCGCCATCGAGAACTACGCGCTGCTGCGCCGCCTGTGGGACGAGGACGTCGTCACCTGGAAGGGCAAGTTCCGCACGCCCCTCCAGTCCTTCACCTCCACGCCGCGCCCGCTCGACGGCGTCGCCCCCTTCGTCTGGCACGGCTCCATCCGCTCGCCCGAGATCGCCGAACAGGCCGCGTACTACGGCGACGGCTTCTTCCACAACAACATCTTCTGGCCGGCCTCCCACACGCGGCAGATGGTGAACCTCTACCGCCAGCGCTACGCCCACTACGGCCACGGCACCCCCGAGCAGGCCATCGTCGGGCTCGGCGGCCAGGTGTTCATGCGCAGGAACTCGCAGGACGCGGTGCGGGAGTTCCGTCCGTACTTCGACAACGCGCCCGTGTACGGACACGGGCCCTCCCTGGAGGAGTTCACCTCCCAGACGCCGCTGACCGTGGGCTCCCCGCAGCAGGTCATCGAACGCACCCTGTCCTTCAGGGACTACGCGGGCGACTACCAGCGCCAGCTCTTCCTGATGGACCACGCGGGCCTGCCGCTCAAGACCGTCCTGGAGCAGATCGACCTCCTCGGCGAGGAGGTCGTGCCGGTCCTGCGCAAGGAGTTCGCGAACCTCCGCCCGGCCGGGGTCCCGGACGCCCCGACCCACCCGGCCCGTGTGGCGGCGGCCCGGGACGCCGCGGCCCGGGACGCCGCCACGCGGGAGGCACGGGCATGAGGCTCGTCGTCGTATCGGCGGGGCTCGGTTCGCCGTCCTCGACCCGCCTGCCCGCCGACCGCCTCGCGGCCGGTAGCCGGTAAGGTCCGGGCGGCGTCGGGGCTCACGGGGCCGCGTTGAGCTCCGCGACGATCGACGCGGGGGTGTGGCCGCTGCCGTCGGACAGGCGGTGGAAGTCGACGGAGACGTAGGTGGGACCGCGGCCCCCGGTCGCGGTCCGGCACTGCCCGGCGATGCGGTTCCTGAGCTTGTCGCCGTTGTCGAGCGCCGCCGTGAGCACCGTGGGGACGTTGCGGTGGTGGCTCATGGTGAACAGCCTCCGGAATCCCGGTTCCCGCCGGTCCAGGGGCACGTCGGGCCAGCGGGTGACGCACGCGAGGTCGTTGCCCAGGTCGCCGAGGCTCCAGTGGTTGCTGACCGTCCAGGACTTGTCGTACATGACGCCCAGGTGTTCGCGGTCGGACCGGTCGGAGAAGACGAGCAGGCGCTTCCCGGCGGTGACGAGGTCGGCCACCTTCGGCCAGCCCTGCTGCCGCACGCCCCACTCGTCCGGCCGGAACAGCAGCTCGTCCACCCCGCGGACCCTGCCGAGGGACTGCCGCAGCTGCTCGGCGCTGACGTAGTCCTCCAGGAAGACGGTCACCACCTCCTGCGGATGGGAGGCGAGGAAGTCCACCACGGTCTGCATCGTGCCGTGGAAGGACTGCCTCGGCAGCGCGTACGTGGCTCCGGCGAAGGCCTTGCAGTCGCCGTGGCACAGGTACACGTCGCTCGGGTAGCAGTCGCTGCCGAAGCTGATCACGCACAGCCAGGTGCTGCGCTCGTACCAGTGGGTGTCCAGGCTCAGGCCGCGGACGCCGTTGTCGAGCTGGGCGCGCACCGACTCGGACTGGTTGACCGAACTCCAGCGGGAGTCCTCGTAGTTGGTGAAGGCGTTGTGGGTGGTCAGGAAGGCGGCCTCGTCGAGCCGGCGGTCGCCCCAGCGGGCCGCCGCGGCCGCGGGTGCGGCGGCGGGAGACGGGGCAGGGGCGGGGGGCGGGGCGGCCGCGGCGGCCGGTGTGCCGAGGAGGGCGAGCAGGAGGAGGCACACCAGGAGGCGGAGGCCGGTTCTTCGCGCGGGCCGGGCGCCACGGCGGAAGAAAGTTGTGTCCATGTCAAACATGGGGCGGAGGGTAGCGCGCCGGCCCCCGACATGC
This sequence comes from Streptomyces sp. NPDC043896, assembly GCF_056435605.1. Lineage (NCBI taxonomy): Bacteria > Bacillati > Actinomycetota > Actinomycetes > Kitasatosporales > Streptomycetaceae > Streptomyces > Streptomyces sp. NPDC043896. Next base: position 134,376 of record NZ_JBWKEE010000003.1, on the reverse strand, counting down.
CTCCCCCCGGACCGCTTCGGCCGATTCCCGCCCGTCCCGGCCGGCCGCGAGGAGGGTCGCGGAGGCGGTGCGCTGTTGGGGTGAGGAGCAAACGATCCGGCATCGACAGGGGGTTCTGGACCCGTGACGGGCGGCGGGAGCATGCCGCTGACCGGCGAGAACGCCGGATCGGCGCCGCCCGGCAGCCCCGCCGGCGCACCCATCCGGCGCACACCGCCATGCCCCCACCCCCCGGAAGGAAGTGCCTCACCGTGGCTCTGACGACTGCGACGATCGCCGCCGAGCTGGAAGCGGCGAGCAAGGTCGGCGACCCGGAGGCCGACGCGCTCGTCTCCGATCTGATCGACAACAAGGAAGTGGACGGGGTCAACGCCCTGTTCCGCACCATCGGCACCCTCAAGCCCGGCATGGACCTCTCCGCCCTGCCCCCGCGCCTGGCCGAGTTCCTCAAGGAGGCGGCAGCGGCGCCGCCGGACTGGTCCGACGCGGACGTCAAGGCCGCGGAGAGCTTCTTCGCGCACCACCACGGCGAGGTGTCCATGCTCCAGGGCACCGTCGGCCTGATCGGCACCTACCTCTCCCCGACCGGCGCGTTCACCCTGCGCTCCACCGGCCGCCTCGGCGGTGTCGAGGGCCCCGGCCGCCGCCTGTCGCAGTCCTCCCGCCTGTTCATCGACATGGGCAACAAGAACGCCATGCGCGACGGCACCCTGGCCGCGAACGTCACCAAGGTCCGCCTCGTCCACGCCTCGGTGCGCCAGCTCCACAAGAAGAGCGGCGAGTGGGACTACGCCAAGTGGGGCGAGCCGGTCTCCCAGAAGTACACGACCGGTGCCGCCTGCGTCTTCTCCACCCAGATCCTCCAGGCCATGGACCGCCTGGGGATCGACGTCTCCAAGGACGACGCCAGGGGCTTCATGTGTGCCTGGCACTACGTCAACCACTACCTCGGCACTCCCGCCAAGTGGCTGCTGCCCAAGGACCCCGACCAGGTCGCCGCCCTGTGGAACCAGGAACGCGACAAGGAGTGGAAGAAGACCGACGACGGTGTCTTCATGACGAAGCAGGCCGTCGACTTCTACAGGAAGTTCTACCCCGGCCCCACCCACGACGCGTTCGTCGCGATGGTCCGTCACGCCCTCTCCGACAAGTACGCCGACATGGCCGGCCTGCCCAAGAGCGTCCTCGACGCCGCCGCCAAGCCCCTCGCGGCCGGCCACGACGTGGTCAGCGGCATCGGCGGCGGACTCCTGGGCGGCGGGGCGAAGAAGGCCACCGGCGTCAACCCGTACAAGGAGATCGTCGGCGTCGCCTCCAAGGGCTTCAACCAGATCCAGAAGTTCGCCCTGACCCAGGGCGAGGACGACCAGCCGCAGATGCACCAGGAACTGCACGACAACCGCTGACCGGGGCGGGACGGCCCCGCCTCCGCCCGCTGCCGCCCGGCGCGGCGGGCGGAGGCCGCCCGGGGCTCATCTCCGAGGGCTCCCCGTCCGCAGGCGCAGGCCCACGACAGCGCCCCCGCCCTCGGCGGTACGGGCGAACACCGTGCCCCCGTCGGCCGCGACCAGCTCCTGGACGATGGCCAGCCCCAGCCCGGACCCGGGCGTGCCCTGGGTGCCCGGACCGCGGTGGAAGCGGCCGAAGACGGCACGTTCCTGCCCGGGCGGGATACCGGGCCCCCGGTCGCTGACACGGACCTCGGCGCCCTCCACCGTGACGCGGACCGGACTGCCGGCCGGGCTGAACTTCACGGCGTTGCTCAGCAGGTTGTCCAGGCAGCGCTGCACCGCGCGCGGCCGGGCGTACACGGTGAGGGCCCCCACCGCCTCGACGGTGACGCCGCGCCCGCTGCGCCGCCGGCAGCGGTGGGCGGCGTCCTCCGCCGCCTCCGCCAGGTCCAGCGCCTCGGGCTGCTCGCCGGTGTGGCGGTCGGTGGCCAGCTCGACGACCTCGCGGACCAGATCGTCCAGGGCGACGGTCTCCCGCACCAGGGTGGCGAGGATCTGTTCCTCGTCCTCGGGCGCGAGCCGCCCCCGGGCGCGCTGGAGCAGTTCGGCACTGCCGCGCACGGAGGTGAGCGGGGTCCGCAGCTCGTGCCCCGCGTCCTCGACGAGCTGGCGCTGCTGGGCCCGGGAACGGCGCAGCGCGTCCAGCATGGCCTCGAAGCTGTGGGTGAGCCGGCCGATCTCGTCGCGCCCCGCGGGCGGCAGCGCGGTGGCGAGGTCCTGGGTGGTGGTGACCCGGTGGGTGGCTTTGACCAGCCGGTTCACCGGTCTCAGGATGCGGCCCAGCACCCACCAGCTCAGCAGGGCGGCGACCCCGGTGGCGGCGGCCGTCGTCCAGGTGACGCGCCAGAGGAACCTGCGGTCGAGCGCTTCGGCGGCGCCGTAGCTCTGTGCCACCATGACCGCCCCGCCGGCCGGCAGCGGCAGGGTGAGGATCCCGTACTCGGTCCCCGCCACGACGACGTCCTCCCGGCTGCTGCCCGTACCGGTACGCGCCACCCGCCGGGCTCCCTCCGACACCGGCAGGACGGTGGCGGGGGCCTCCGCGCCGGGCGCGCCGCCGCTCGGCGGGCCGTCGGGGCGGACGGTTCCGTCGGGGCGGACGGTTCCGTCGGGGAGCAGCACCTGTTCGGTCGTGCCGGGCCGGGCGGGCGGGGTGCGGCCGGCGTCGAGCAGGGCGACCACGGCGCCCGCCCGGTCCCGCAGGCCGCGTTCGAGCTCGTCGCCGACGAGGAGGCCGATGCCCCGGTAGGAGGTGAACGCGGCGAACAGCATCGCGAGGCTCGCGGCGGCCACGACCACGAGGGTGATCTTCGTACGGAGCATCAGGCGGGCCGGACCGTGTACCCGACGTTGCGCACGGTGTGCACGATCCGCGGCGCTCCGCCCTCCTCGGTCTTGCGGCGCAGGTAGCCGATGTAGACGTCGAGCGATCGCGAGGTGGTGTCGAAGTCGAAGCCCCAGATGCGTTCGTAGATCTGGCTGCGCGTCAGTACCGTCCCCCGGTGCTGCAGGAGCAGCTCCAGGACGTCGAACTCCGTCTTCGTCAGGTCCAGGACCCGGCCTCCCCGGCCGGCGCTGCGGGCGGCCGGGTCGAGGACCAGGTCCCCGGCGGCGAGCACCTCCGAGGCGGCCGGCTCCGGTTCGGTGCGCCGCAGCAACGCCCGGATGCGGGCGAGGAGTTCCTCCGTGGCGAAGGGCTTGGCGAGGTAGTCGTCGGCGCCCGCGTCCAGGCCGGCCACCCGGTCGCCGACCTGGTCGCGGGCGGTGAGCACGAGGACGGGGAGCCGGTCGCCGCGCCGGCGCAGCGTCCGGCACAGCGACAGCCCGTCCAGGCCGGGCATGACCACGTCCACCAGGGCCAGGTCGGGTTCCTCCCGGTCCAGCAGGGCCAGGCCCTGAACCCCGTCGGCCGCCTGCACCACCCGGTACCCCTCGAAGCGCAGCAGTTGGTCCAGGGTGCTGCGCACGCCCGGGTCGTCCTCGACGACCAGCACCGTGCGGCGGTGCGCCGTGATCGCGTCAGTCATGTGATCATCATCGCGCCTGGCGGCAGTGGTCATGGCGGCAGTGGTCACGGCGGCGGCCCGTCAGCGCCGGACCGGGGTCACGGAGATCGGCTCGACGGTCTTCACGCAGCCGGTGTCACCGGTGCGGCCGGTGCGGATGAACCGGGTGGAGATGTCCACGACGCAGCCGCTCCGCTCCATCTCCGGCACGTGCCCGGTGTTGCGCACCGAGAGGAAGCGGCTGTCACGGAACTGCCGGGCGGCCTGCCGGCCGTTGGCGTCGGGCGTGTTGGCGTCGAGGTCGCCGGAGAGCACCAGGACCGGGACGTCGGGCATCCGGGGGTGCGTGGGCTGCGGCCGGGCGGTGTTCTCGCGCGGCCAGCCGATGCAGACGTCACCGCCGTCGGTCGGGCCCTCCAGGTACCCGGCCGGGCTGAACGCGCCGAACGCGCCGGGCCGGTCCGCGGCCGCGGCGAGCGCGTTGCGGTACTGGCGCCACCGCTCGGGCAGCGAGGACTCGGCCTTCCACGGCTTGCGGTAGTCGTTGCAGACGACGGCGATGTACGGGGCCTGGTCCTCGGCCGAGCCGGTCGAGCCCTCCCTGCGCACCAGGTCGAGCAGCGGCCCGGTCTCGCCGGCGACGAACCGGTCCAGGGCGTGCGGCAGGCCGCCCAGCAGCGAGGGCGCGCCCGGGTCCGCGCCGACTTCCCGGCTGGCGGCCTCGAAGGCGAGATGGGCGAGCTTGCCCTCGGTCAGCCGCATCCGGAACGGGGCGGCGCCCTCCAGCGGGACGTCCAGGTCGACAGGCCGCTCGCGCAGCCGGGCGGCGGTGGCGGCCAGGTCCCGGACGGCCTTGTCGCCGTCGCAGGCGGGGCGGCCCTGGGCGCCGGGCCGCTGCGCGCCGCGCTCGCAGATCCGGCGCAGGGACAGGGAGACGGCCTGCGCGCCGGGCCGGTTCAGCGGGTCGAAGGCGAGCGGGTAGGCCCCGGACAGCACGATGGAGCGGACGTGTTCGGGATGACGGGAGGCGTAGACCGGCATCAGGTAGGTGCCGTAGGAGAGGCCGTACAGGGTGAGCTCGTCGACGCCGAGACGGGCGCGGATCGCGTCGAAGTCGTCGGCGGTGGCGGCGGTGGTGTACCCCTCGGCGCGCGGCCCGAGGCTGGCGGCGCAGCGGGTGACGGCGTCGCGCTGCTGCTCACGGGTCCCGAGGCGGTACTCGGCGTCGGTGACCCCGCAGGGCATCCGCTGGGACTTGCCGGTGCCCCGGGGGTCGATGAGCAGCACGTCGTGGTCGCCGAGCAGGTCCTTCAGCGCCTCGCCGATGAGCGGCGCCCGTTCGATCGCGACCTCACCGGGCCCGCCGGGGTTGATGGCGACCGTCCCCCTGGCGGGTCCGGGCGCGCGGTGACGGACGACCGCGTAGCTCACGTCGACCGTGCCCAGGCCGGGGCGGCCGGAGACCAGGGGGCGGGTCACCGATCCGCAGTCCACGCGGTGCCCTTCGACGGACGGACACCAGTCAGGCCGTGCCCCGTCGGTGCCGGCCGCGGCCACCGGCCGCGCCACCGACGGCCGGTGCGCCGCCGTCGCCGTCACCGCCGGCAGGGTGGAGAGCAGCAGCGCCGCCGCCCCCGCCACCAGCCCCGCCCGCCGCAGCACGCTCTTGCCCGTCATGGTCACTCCCACTGATGTCGTGTCGGCCGCCCGCCGTTCGCGCCGGCCGTGGACACGACTGTGCAGGGGGACTTTCACGGTCACGGCAGAGCGGAGGCAAAGACGTGTAAGAGTGCCGGCCGGACGGGCACCCGGGCCCGACGGGGGCCGCGTACGTCCTCCGGTCAGCCCGGGTGGGCGATCGACCCCAGCAGCGGGCAGGGCCGGAGCGCGGCGCCGGCGCCGGGGCGTTCGACGAATGCCCTTGCCCCGGCCGCCTGTTGGCGCCGCATGTGGAGGCCGGAGGCGACGTCGGCCCTCCGCGGGCCCCCGGGGAAGTCGGGCCCGAGCGAGGCGAAGACGTCGCGTTCCCGTACAGCGGCGGCGGCACCGTCGGTCAGGTGCGTCACCAGCAGTCCGTGAGCTCGGGCGGTCAGTGAGCCGACGGTGTCGAGCACGCTTCTCCTCGGACCCCGGCGGTGAGGGGCGAAACGGTTCCTCGCAGGGTGGGCCCCGCCGTCCGGGGACCAGGGCCGAGCCGGACCACCCCGCTCAGCACTCCCGCTCGTACTCGACCTGGTCGAGCGGCCGGCCGTCGCCGAAGTCCGACCGCCTCACGCGGCCGGTCTCCGTGAAACCGCACTTGGTGTAGAAGCCGCGGGACCGCGGGGTGTCCCGCAGGGTCCACAGGTGGGCCCGGGTGAAACCGTCCGCCCGCAGCCGGTCCAGCGTGGCCCCCATCAGCACGGCGGCCACGCCCGTGCCCCAGGCGTCGGGGTGGGCGTAGCAGCTGAGGATCTCCGCGAGGCCCGGCCGGGTCCCGGACGGGGAGGACCAGGACATCGCCAGGGGCCGCCCGCCGGCCTCGGCCAGCAGCAGCGTCCTCGGATCCTCCGCGAGCCGCGCGTGCCACCGCGTACGGCGACTGCGGACGCCCTCCGCGGCGAACTCCGGCGCGAAGAAGGGGGCGTAGACGGCCCCCCATGCGGCGGCGTGGATCTCGCCGAGGGCGTCGCCGTCGCCCGGGCCGGCGGCGCGTACCGTGATCACGCGAACACCGCCCGGATGGAGCCGAGTTCGGGACTGCGGGCCGGAGCCGCGAGCTGTTCATCCGTCATGCCCGCAGGCTACGGCCCGCTCCCCGCACCCCTCAACGGCTTTGGCCGTGCGCCAGGCCTTCCCCTGGGTGCTCAGCGGCCTTTGAGGAGGGCGCAGGCGAAGTCCTCCTGGACCGTGCGCAGCCGGGCGAGCAGGGCGGGCTTGTTGTTCTTGCTCGTCTGCGTGTTGACGGAGAAGGTGAGGGAGCCGGTGCCGTCGGGGGTGGTGGCGGCGAGCTGGGTGTATCCGGGGGTGTTGCCCGTGTGGCCGTGGAGCACGCCGCAGCGGGTGGTGTACCGGAAGATCGCGAGCCCGGCGGCGTTGGTACCGGGACCGGCCGGCTCGGAGGAATCGCCGGGACGGAACGCGAGCTGCTCCGCGCGGGTGTGCTCCGACAGGAAGCCGGGGCCGCCGTACGCGCGGATGAAGGCGCCCAGTTCCCGGGGGGTGGAGACGATGCCGCCGGACGCCCAGGCGCCCGAGGCGCTGATGGCCTCGCTGATGTCCTCGGGCTCGGCGGGCGGGCTGACGTCGTAGCCGTGCAGGAAGGGCCGCGGCAGCCGATGGCCCAGGGGCAGGCTCGTCCGCCGCAGCCCGAGCGGGCGGTACACGAGGTCCCGCAGGAGGTCCTCGTAGCGGCGGCCGGTGACCGCCTCGGCCATGAGGGCGACGGCGATGTTGTCGGAGTTGGAGTACTCGTACAGGGAGCCCGGCTCGAACAGCAGCCGCTGGTCCGCGACGAAGTCGAGGAGCCTGCGCGGGTTGAAGACGTGCCGGGGGTCGGCCCGGACGATCGCCAGGAACTCGGGGTCGGCCGAGAAGTCGGGCAGGCCACTGGTGTGCTGGAGGAGCTGACGCAGGGTCACCGGGTGCCAGGCGGCGGGCTGGGCCGGCAGCACACCCCCGATCGTGGAGTCGAGCGACAGCAGCCCCTGGTCGACGAGGCGCAGGGCGACGGCCCCGCTGAACGCCTTCGCGACGCTGGCGACGCGCATGTGGTCGTCCGGGTGCGGTGGGCGGCCCGTGGCGATGTCCCCGGCCCCGGCGGTGAACACCCGGGTCCGGCCGCCCCGGGTGAGCACCGCGATCACCCCGGGCGGGCCGTCCTCCTGCGCGACGAGCCGGTCGATCTGCCGCTGGAGACGCCCGTCGGGGTACGGGTGCCCGTCGCCCGGCCCCGGGCCGCCGTCGGCCGCCCGCGCGGGCTGGAGGAGCGAGCCGAGCGCGGCGGCGGTGAGGACGGTGGCCGACAGTCCGGTGCGGAAGCGGCGTGCGGGGGCGCGGGTGGGCACGGGTGTCTCCCGGGGTGCGGCGGGGCGGCGGGGCGGCGGGCGGGGGCATGCGGCGGAGCGCCTGCCCGGTGCTGTGGCAGGAAGGGTCCGCCGGGTCGCGGTGTCCGGCGCGGTACGTCGCAGAGGCGGAGGGCCACGGCTCGTACGGGGCGTACGGGCGTGGTCCGACAACGCGGCGAGGTGCCGTGCCGGGCGCAGCGACCGACCCGGGTGAACCTTCCGGTCACAGCACTAGCAGCCCGCGGGGATCCCCGGCGCGCGCCGCGCCCGGCGGGGGCCGGCCGGCGGACAGGGACGTCCCCCGCGCCGGGCGTGTCCGGCCAGCTCCCAGCGGAGGGGGCGCCCGGACGGTCCCGCCCGCCCCGCGCGCCCGGCACGCGGAGAGCACGTACCGGGCGCCGCGAGGGCCCGCCTGGCGGTCGGAGGGCGCTACTTCGCGGGCACCCCCTCCGCCAGCAGCGCGGCCACCTCGGCGATCAGCCGTTCGTCGGCCGGCGCGGCGGGATCAGGCCGGGTGGAGAGGACCGCGAGCGTGACCGGACCCCGGCCGGGCGGCCAGGCGACGCCCACGTCGTTGGTGGTGCCGTGGCTCCCGGTGCCGGTCTTCTCGGCGACGCGCCAGCCCGGCGGAAGTCCCGCGCGGAGGCGGTTGCCGCCGGTCGTGTTGCCCAGGAGCCACCCGGTCAGCCGTTCCCGGTCCCGGGCCCCGAGCGCGTTCCCGACCGTGAGGCGGGCGTAGGTGCGGCCGAGGGCGCGCGGGCTCGACGTGTCGGTCACCCGGCCCGGCTCCGCCGAGTTCAGGGCGGGCTCCCAGCGGTCGAGGCGGGTCACCCGGTCCCCGACCGACCGGCAGAAGCGGGTGACCGCGCGCGGGCCGCCGAGTTCGCGCAGCAGGAGGTTGGCGGCGGCGTTGTCACTGTGGCGGACGGCCGCCGCACACAGGTCCGCCACGGTCATGCCGCCGGCCAGGTTCCCCGGCAGACCGGTGACCGGCGCGTGGCCCGACCGCACGACGTCCAGCTCCGTGTACCGCAGGCGCCGGGCGAGGAACTCGCCGTCGCGGTCGAGGTCGCGCAGCACGGCGGCGACGGCGACCGTCTTGAACGTCGAGCACATCGGGAACAACTCGTCCGCCCGGTACCGCACGGTCGCGCCGGTGTCCGCGTCCTGCGCGAAGACACCCAGCCGCGCCCCGTGGGCCCGCTCCAGCGCCCGCAGCCGGCCTACGGTCCCCTCGTCCGGCTCCGGCTGCGGCTCCGGCGCCCGCGCGAAGGCCCGTCCCCCGGTGGGGAGTACGGGAACCAGAGCGCTCGCGGCGATGCCGCCCAGCAGCCGGCGCCGCCCGGGCCCTGCCCCGGAACCTCCGGTACCTCCGGCCGCTCCGGCTCCTCCGGGTCCTTGGTGTCGTTCCACGAGAGCTTCCCTTCTCCGCGTGACCGCCCGGGACGGCGCCCCGGTGCCCGGGTACATGCAAGCGCGGACCACACCCCCCTGTCCGCCACCCCGCCCGGCCCGGGCGCGGAGCCGCGCGGCGCCCGATGACGGGACGGCGGCGCCGGCCGTGGCAGCATGGGCCCGTTCACGTCCGCCGAGACCCCGGGGTGCGCCTCCAGGGACCCGAGGTGAACGACCGGCCGGGCCGGTCCGCGCGACCCGGCCCGCCCCACAAGCGCTTCGTGCTCGTCGCCGCGGCGGCCCTGTGGCCGGCCGCCCGGGCGCTCGTGCGGGAGGAACCGGAAGGGGATCCGCTGCCCATGGCGCAGCCGCTCGCTGTGATCCCCTCCGTCGCGTTCCCCGTCCTCGGGCTCTACCAGTGCGGCGTCTGGGGCTTCACGGGCCCCCGGGCGCTCGCCCTGCTCGCGGCCGTCGGGCTGCCGCGCCGGGCGCGCACGGAGGCGGGCTGAGGCGGGCCAGGCCGGGCCGAGGCGGCTGCGGGCCGGCTACTGGTACGGGTCGAAGGGGATGCCCGCCGGCTTGGCCTCCGCGAGGTGCTCGGCGAAGGAACCGTCCTTCAGGCCGAAGTGGGCGCTGCCGAAATCCGCCTGGACGAGCTTGTCCCGGAGCGTCGCCGGATAGCCCGACCAGCCGACCAGCGCGGGGAACTGCCAGGTGCCCCGGTGGTTCTCGGGCGGCTCGTCGTTGGAGTTCGCCGGTCGGAAGCAGTGCGTGCCGATCCCGTCCTTGTGGTAGACGATCTTGGGGTGCGTGCCGTCCCAGCGGATCTGGTCGCGGGTGTGGACGTTGAAGTCGCCGTGGGCTGAAGTGGCCACGTACTTCGCCTCGTTGTCCTGGATCCACACCACCACGTGTTCCCAGTCGTGGCGGTGGCCGCCGAGGCTGATGCCGGGTATGGCCTGGTCCTTCTCGAAGTACAGCGCGTACATGACGGCGCACCAGCCGTTGTTGCAGGCCGCGCGGGAGTAGCCGTTGGTGTTGGCGAGGTCCGAGGCGTCGCGGCAGTTGCCGTTGAGGGCGCCCGTCGGGTTGAGGCCGCCGTTCAGGACACCGGTCGGGCCGATGGCGGGTGTCGGGTAGCAGCCGTCGGTGTCGTAGTCGTACGCCGGCTGGAAGGTGAGCTCGACGGCTCCGGCATTGACGGGCAGCGCCGGGGGCGGAGCCGCGAAGGCCACCTGGGGCACGGCGACGACCAGCGCGAGGGCGGCTCCGACGACGACGGATGATCTCCGGATGTGACGATTCGTCCGCACTGCAGGCCTCCGGCCGGTCGGGGTTCGGCGCGGCGCGGATCCCCGCCGGTCGGGCGGGTGCGCCGGGAGCATCATTCGCGAACCCCGACGGCAGGGCAAGAGCCGCGCGGAGGGCGCCTCGGCGCAGCCGTGCCATCCGGAACCCACTAACTATGCAAGGGAGTTGAAATGTGACGAGACGTCCGCGCACCCCGCACGGCAGCCCGGCGGGCGGCCGGAGCGGCGGCCGGTCGCGACGGACCCGCCCCGACCGGTGACCGGTGGTACGCGCCGGAGCGTGCAAGCGGCGCCGCACGCCTGGCGCACGCCACCCGAAGGCCGTGGGAGGCCGCCGCCGCCCCGGCGGCACGGGCCGCGGACAGCCGGAGAGATTGTCACTCTATTCCCGCTAAGGGATGGCTGGCGTAGGTTCGCGGATCTTCGCGTGCTTATGCTTCACCCGCTATGACGGAAAGCCAGACACCCCGCGCCTTACGCGCATCAGCCGACGTGGTCGTCCTCGGTGCCGGTCCGGCCGGGCTCGTACTCGGAAACCTCCTGCTCGCCGCCGGAATCGACTGCGTCATCCTGGAACGCGCTTCCCGTTCCCACGTCCAGACCCGCGCCCGCGCCGGGTTCCTCGCTCCCGCCACGGCCCGGACCCTGGACCGCCACGGCCTCGCCGACGGCCTCCACCGCCACGGCCGCCGCCACGGCACGTGCGAATTCCGCACGCCGGAGGGCCGGTTCCGGCTCGACTACGGAGCCCTGGGCCAGGGCGGACGACACCACGTCTACCCGCAGCAGAACCTGGTCACCGACCTGCTGCGGCACTACCGCGACCGCGGCGGACGCGTCCGCTTCGACACCGAGGCGCTCGCCGTGCACGACGCCGACGGCACCCGCCCGTCGGTCACCGCGCGCGAGCCCGACGGCCGGCCCGCCCGGTGGACGGCCCGCTACGTCGCCGGATGCGACGGACGGTACGGGGCGGCCCGCCGCTCCCTGCCGGCCGGCACCGCCCGCCACCGCCACGACCACGGCGTGACCTGGCTCGGTCTGCTCGCCCAGGCCCCGCCGAGCCTCGACGCCGTCGGCTACGCGATCCACGACCGGGGCTTCGCGGGACACATGGCCCGCACCCCGGAAGTGACCCGCTACTACCTCCAGTGGCCACGCGGCACCGCCGCCGACGCCTGGCCCGAGCAGCGGATCTGGGACGAGCTCGACATCCGGATGCGCGGCACCGCGTACGGGCCGCTGCGCCGGGGCCCCCTCCTGGAACGCGGGCTCACCGACCTGACCTGCGACGTGATCGAACCGCTGCGCCACGGCTCGCTGTTCCTGGCCGGCGACGCGGCGAGCCTGCTTCCCCCGGCCGGCGCCAAGGGCGCCAACCTCGCGGTCCTGGAGGCCGAGATCCTGGCCGAGGCCCTCGCCGACGCCCTCACCCGGGGCGACACCGCGGGGATCGACGCGTACTCCGACCGCTGCCTGGCGCACATCTGGAGGGCGCAGGAGTTCACCGGGTGGATGACCCGGCTGCTCCACGAGGTCCCCGACGCCGACGAGGGTGCCGGATCGTTCTTCCAGGCCGGCCTGCGGCGCTCCCGGATCGCCTCGCTGCGCACCTCGCGCACCCACCAGCACTGGTTCGCCGAGAACTACGTCGGCGTGTGACCCCCCGGCCGCACCCCGGCGACCGCCCCTTCCCCGCCCTCTTCCGCCGTGCCTGCCCCGCCCCGCCCTGCCCTGCCCTGACCAGTACCGGCCCCCCCGAGGACATTCCCACGATGACGACGACCCTTTCCGGCGAAACGATGCTCCTGGACGACACGGCCCGCCTGCGCACGGCGGCCGCGTTCGTCCGCGAGCACGACAGCTCCACCCTGCTCCCGCTCCTCCTTCCCGGCCTCGCCGGCCCGGACCTGCGGGCGCTGGCCGGGCACTGCCGCTTCGCCCACGCCGGGATGCTGCTCTTCCCGCCGGACGCGGACAGCCTGCGGGCCCAGCTCGCCGCCTGCGGGCTGGCCGGGGACACCCCCTCCCACCCCAGCGTGGTCGTCCGGGAACGCCTCGCCCGGCGCCACCGGCGCGCCCCGGCAGAGCTCGACGTCCGGATCCTGCGCCCGCAGGTGCAAAGCGCGGCCGGGGAGCGCCGTGCCGTCGAGGTGTTCGCCCTGCTCGTCCCCCCGAGGGCCGGCCTGGAGCGGATCGCCGCCCACGAACGGACCCACCGGCACGAGGAACACCTCGCCTTCGAGATCGAGCACCCGGACACGCTGGTACTGCGCGGACTGTGCGCGATCCTCGCCCACTACGGAGCCCGCCCCGACGGCGGCGGCCACAACCCGTACGAGGACGGCACCGTCCTGTACTTCACCGCCCCGGCGGACGCGGCCTGCGGCTACCGGCGGCTGGAGCTCTACGCCCGCGGCGACCACCGCGACGTCCTCGCCGCCCACCTGGACCACTCCGACGGGAACTCCCGCCCCGGCCCCGGCGCACGGCAGCCCGCCGAAACGCTCCTTCGTCTGCTCACCGGCGCGTGGAGCACCCAGGCCCTCGCCTCCTTCGCCCGGCTGCGCCTGCCCGACGCCATGGACACCCGCACCGCCCGCCGCGCCGAGGACCTCGCCCGGCTCACCGGCACCCACCCCGGGGGCCTCGCCACGCTCCTGCGGTACCTCGTCATGCTCGGCGTGGTCGCCGGGGGCCACCTCCCCGGCGGGAGCGGGGAACACGAGCAGGAAGGATTCCGCCTCACCGAACTCGGGGCCCTGCTGCGCACGGACGCACCCGCGTCGATGCGTCCCCTGGCCCTGATGTACGGCGGCCCGTTCTACCGGTCCTTCGGCGCACTCGACCACGCGGTGCGGACCGGCCGGCCGGGCTTCGACCACCTCCACGGCGAGAACCACTTCGACCACTTCGCCCGCGACCCCGAACTCGCCGAACTCTTCGACCGGTCCATGGCGGCGAGCTCACGCATGTTCCAGCCGCTCCCCGCCCACCCCGTCATCGCCGCAGCCGCCGCCCAGGCACCCGCCCCCGCGACGGTCGTCGACGTCGCCGGAGGCAACGGAGCCCTGCTCGGCCACCTCCTCACCGCCCACCCGAACCTGCGCGGCGTCCTCCTCGAACGCCCGCACGCCGTCGACGCGGCCCGCCGCCTCCTCGCGGCCACGGGCTGCGGCGCACGCTGCGCCTACCTCGCCGGCGACTTCTCCGACGTGCCGTCCGGCGGGGACGTCTACGTCCTCGCCCGAGTCCTGCACGACTGGGACGACGACCGCTGCCGGGAGATCCTCGCCCACTGCGCCCGCGCCATGCCCGCCCACGCCGACCTCCTCATCGTCGAACGCCTCCTGCCCGAGGACGGATCCCCCTCGCTGGCCACCGCCTGGGACCTGCACATGCTCTGCAACGTCGGCGGACGGGAGCGCACCGCCGGCCACTACGCGCGCCTGCTCGCCGACGCCGGCCTCCGCCTCCAGGGGCACAGCCCCCTGCCCTTGGACGCGCACGTACTGCACGCCCGCAAGGCATCCGTCCCGGGCCCGACGGGGGCCTGACCGCCGCCCGCCCGAAGGGGCCGCTCAGAGGCTGCTCCACCACCTGCGCCAGAAGTTGTTCCGCACGTCCCGCAGCCAGTGCCCGGTGTTGCAGTGCAGTCTGAGCGCCACCGGGAACGGCTGCGGTACCGGGCGCCCGCACCACTGGCACGGAGTGGTCAGGCGCGCCGCCCGCCCCGCGCCCGCACCGGCGTTCCGCTCCTCGGTCATCCGTCCTCCAGGGGTGAGTCACCGGGCCCGTCGCCCTCGTGCTCCCAGTCAACCCCCTTCGGAATCGCGGCACATGGGGCGGGATACTCACGGCGTACTCAGATGTCCCGGGCCCGGGCCCGGGCCCTGTGCCCCGCCCCCGCCCGCCCCGCCGGCCAGGGCCCGCACGCCGGGAGCGCAGGCCTCCCGGAGCGCCGCGAGCTCCTCCGGGGGCAGCCGCAGCGACGCGCCCCGCCGCCCGGCGTCCAGACGCGCCGCGCCCGCGTCGAGCCACTCGGGAAGCGGCTCGACCCCGATGAAGCCGGCCAGCCGCGCCAGCTCCTCGCGGGGCCGGTCGAGGAGGTCCTCGTAGGCGAGCGTGGTGCGCATGTCCGCGGGCACCTCGTCGAGGTACGCCGCGCCCCGGACCACCAGCTCCGACCACAGTGCAGCGAACCCCGCCGCCGGCAGCTCGCGGTCCAGCACCAGCGCGGAGTCGAAGCGCTCGGTCAGCAGCGGTGCCAGCTCGGGCGGCAGGGAGCGGACCTGCTCCTCGGTCAGGTCCTCCACGCGCGCGGCGCCCGTCCGGGCGAGGATCTCCCGCAGGAGGAGGATCAGCCGGTAGCCGGTGTGCCTGCTCATGGACAGCGCGCAGTCGGGCCCGTCCCTGAACAGGTGCACGAAGCGCGCCTGCGGGAAGACCCGGCGCAGCAGCGGCACCCGGTCCGAGGAGTACCCCGACCGCTCGACCACCGCCGTGGCCCCGAACCGGGCGCAGAGCAGGCCGAACAGTGCCCCGTAGTGGCCGGCGGCGGTGCGGTCCGGCCAGCCGCCCACCTCCTTCGCCAGTTCGTCGAACAGTCCGTCCGGGTCGTCGGTCAGGTGCGGGAGCACCATCAGCGAGAGGGCGGGGATGCCGGTGGTCGCGGTCGCGAACCGTCCGGGACGCCGGGTGTAGACGAATTCGGGCATCGGCACCCCACTGCGGATCATCCGTTCGAACAGCCGATTCGGCTCGGCCAGCAGGCGCCAGAACTCCGGTCCGCTGACGAGGCCTTCGGGGAAGCCACGGCTCTGCACCGACGACAGCAGCTCGTTCAGACTGAGCACGTCCGGATGGGCGTTGACGATGCCGGACAGTGCGGTCGACCCGCTGCGTCCCGTACCCACGACAAAGGTCATAGTGCGCATGCCCGCGGACTCCTCCGACGACGGTACCCACCGATCGCGACCAGCCTTCCCACGGGGCCGCCGCCCATACCACGCAGACGTATGGAAGTAAGGTCTCCGTTTATTCGGAGTGGCTGGATATGATCGGCATCCTTACCCCACAGGGCCGTGTCGGCAGTTTCCCCATGCCCTCGTCCAGGCCCCGTTCCCGTCCCCGTCTCCGCCGCTCCCGAGGACCGATGTCTGCGATGGCACCCGAAGGCCCGCCGGGCCCGCCGCCCGTCCGGCGCCGCCGCACCGTGCGCCTGCGCACGCTGCTGATCTGCCTGGCCGTCGTCCCCACCGTGGCCATGGGCACCCAGGTCACCGTGACCGCCCAGCGGCTGCTGGCCCAGTCGGAGCACCTGCGTGCCGACGTCGAGTCCGGCGAGCGGGTCGGCGTACCGCTGGTCAGGCTGATGAACGAGCTCCAGGCCGAGCGGGCCGTGACGGCCGCGCGATGGGCGGGAGCGCCCGCGGCCGAGGACGCCCTGCGCGACCGGCGGGCCGAAACCGACCGGGCTGTGGCGGAGTTCCGGCGCCTCTCGGAAGCCGCCGGCCACGGCGGTCCGCGCCACCCGGAGCAGGGCGAGGGGCGGATCGCGGCCGTGAGCGGCCGGCTCGACCTGCTGGCCTCGTACCGCAAGCGCGTGGACGCCCACAGCGGCAGCGCCGAACAGGCGGTCGGCTACTACACGGGCGTCATCGACGACATCATCCGCGCCTACCAGGACGAATTCAGCCACGCGGACGACGCCGAACTCACCCAGGAGAGCAAGCCCGCCGTCGCCCTCTTCTCGGCCGCCGAGATGGTGGCGCGCGAGGACACCGCCATCGCGCTGGCCGGGCCCTCCCGGGAGCTGCCGGCCACCGGCTTCTCCCAGTTCCTCGACGCCGTCGGCACCCACCGCTACCTGTACGACACCTGGATCGTCCCGTACCTCCCGCCCGCCGAACTGGCCGCGTACGACAAGCTGACCGGATCGGACGCCTGGCAGACCAAGCTCCGCATCGAGAACGCGGTCGTCGCCAACCACAAGGACACCGCGACCGGCGTGAAGCTGCCGGCCGACGTCGACGGCTGGGCCGCCGCGCACCGCACGCTCGCGCCGCAGCTGGCCGCCCTCAACACCGAGCGGGCCCGGAACGTGTTCGCGCGCGCCGACGCGAAGGCCTCCGAGCTGGAGACCGAGGTCACCTGGCTGGTCGGGGCCAGCGGCGGCGGCCTGCTCCTGGTCACCGGCCTCGTCGTCCTCACCACCCGGTCCGTCCTGCGCCGGCTGAGCCGTCTGCACACCCGTACGGTCGCCATCGCCGAGCGCACGCTGCCCGAAGTGGTGGCCCGCCTCCAGCGCGGGGAGGCCATCGACACGGAGGCGCTCCCGGCCGTACGCGGGCGCCAGGACGAGGTCGGTCAGATCACCGACGCCTTCGCCCGGGTGGTCGCCGTCTCCGTGGACGGTCACCGGCAGCTCGCCGCCGAGCGGCACGGCTTCGGCCTGTTCGCCTCGGGCATCGCCTCCCGCACCGGGAACCTGGTCAGCCGGCAGCTGAGCCTGACCGAGGACCTTCAGGACACCTTCGGCCACGACGAGGCGCTCCTGGCCCAGCTGATGCGGTCCGACCAGCTGACCGTGGGGATGCGGCGGCAGGTCGAGAACCTGCTGATCCTCGCCGGCGGCGAGATCCCCGACCCGCACACCGAGCCCATGCGCGTCGCCGACCTGCTGCGCGAAGCCGCCGCCGAGGTCGAGGACTTCCGGCGGATCGAACGGCAGGCCCTGGACGAGGCGAGCGTCCGGCCGCACGCCATCAGCCAGATCAGCCACCTGCTGGCGGAGCTGCTCGACAACGCGACCCGCTTCTCACCGCCCCGCTCGAAGGTGGTCGTCCGCGCCGAACTCGTCCCCGACGGCCTGTCCGTCGAGATCGAGGACCGGGGCCCGCGCGTCTCGGCCGCCGGCTACGAGGCCATGAACGAGCGCCTGCACTCGGCGCCGCCGTACTCCGTCCTCGCGGAGAACGCGCACCGCCTCGGCCTCTTCGTCGTCGGCCACCTCGCCGAGCAGCTCCAGGCCCGGGTCACGCTGCGGCGCTCGGTGTACGGGGGGACCGCGGCCGTGGTGATCCTGCCGGGCGAGCTGCTGGCACCCGCCGGAGCGGACACGGAACCCGGGCGGGCGCCCGTACCGGAGCCTCCCCGCGAGCGGCCCGAGCGGCCCGAGCGGCCCGAGCGGCCCGAGCGGCCCGAGCGGCCCGAGCGGGCCCCGGAGCCGGGCTCCGCACTCGATGCCGTACGCCTCCCCGCGCGCGAGCCCGTACGCCTGCCGACGCGCGAGCCCGTACGCCCGTCGACGCGCGAGCCCGTACGCCTGCCCGTGCGCGAGGCCGCGCCCGGTGCGCGCCCGGCCCTGCCCGAGCGCGTCCCCCAGACCCACCTCACCCGGCAACTCCGCGGCCCGCGCGCCCCGGAACCGGAGACCGGCCGGGACACGGCGACACCCGAAGAGGTGGCCGACGCCTGGGCCGACTACGAAGAGGGGACCAAGAAAGTGGAAGCAGAGCTCAGAGCGGATCAGCCATGACGACAGCCAACGACATGATCTACGGCATCCTGGACAACAACCTGAGCCGGATCGCCGGCATCGAGGGGGCCGTGCTCCTGTCCAACGACGGGATCAAGCTCAGCGCCTACCTGCTGGAGCGGGACGGGGCGGAGCGCATCGCGGCCGCCGCCTCCGGCATAGCCGCCACCATGAAGGCGATCTCCCGGGAGATCGACGGCGGCCGGGTCATCCGCCAGCTGGTGGAGATGGACGACCGCTACCTCTGCGTCGTCGGCTGCGGCGAGGGCAGCACGCTCATCGTGGTGACCTCCCGCAAGGCGCGCCTCGGCGAACTGGGCGGCGAGGCCGTACGGACCGCCCAGGCGCTCGGCGAGTGGCTGGGAACCCCCGAGCGCACCTCCGCGCCCACGTCGTAATGCCGGACGAGCCGCCGCGCCGCAGCCCCCGCCGGACACGGCTGTACGCGCTGACCGACGGCCGCACGGCCGCCGCCACGGAGACCGCCCTCACCATGGACACCACCATCGTGGCGGCGGTCGCCGAGGACGACGACGCCCACACCGGGCTGGCCACCGAATGGCGGGCCGTCCTCGCCCTGTGCGCGCCGCCGGGCGGGATGGCGGTCGCCGAGATCGCCGCCCGCATGCACATGCGCCTCACCCCGATGACGCTCCTCCTGGGCGAACTCGCGGACCGCGGCCTGGTCCACCACCGGCCGCCCCTGGCAGGCGCCGAGACCACCAATGTCCACCTGCTCATGAAAATCAGGGACAACCTTGCCCGGATATGACACTCCCGACGCCTCCGCCGCCGGCGGGGCGTCCCCCGTCAAGATCCTCATCGCCGGTGGGTTCGGAGTCGGCAAGACGACCCTGGTCGAGTCGGTCTCCGAGATCGAACCGCTGCGCACGGAGGAGCGCCTGACGAGCGCGGGAGTGGGTGTCGACGACCTCGACGGCATCGAGTCCAAGACGCTGACCACCGTCGCGATGGACTTCGGCCGGATCACCCTCGCCGACGCCGGGATCGTCCTCTACCTCTTCGGCACACCCGGCCAGGAGCGGTTCTGGTTCATGTGGGACGACCTGCTGAACGGCGCCCTGGGGGCGCTGGTGCTCGTCGACACGCGGCGCCTGGACCGGGGCTTCCCGGCGATCGACTTCTTCGAGAGCCGCGGGCTGCCGTTCGTGGTCGGCGCGAACTGCTTCCACGGCGAACAGCACTACACCGCCGAGGAGATCGCCGCCGCGCTGCACCTGCGGGATCCCGCCACCCCCGTGCTCCTGCTGGACGCCCGCTCCCGCGCGGACGTACGCGACTCCCTGCTGGCCCTGCTCGACGTGGTCATCGCCCGGGCGGGCGCCCCGGCCCCCGCCTGACGGGGCGCCGGGCGGCGGCCGGCCGTACCCGGTGACCGGGCCCCGGCCCCGCTACCGCGCCGTGCACTTCGGATCCCGGTCCGCTAAAGCCCCGTCGTCCTCCAGCAGGATCCGCAGGGCGTACTCGGCGGCCCGGTGCCGCAGGAACACCTGCGCACGGGTGCCGGCCGCGAGGTGCCGGGCCGCGGCCGCGCCGTCGCGCATGGCATCGTCCTGTTCCTCGCGCCATCCGTGCGAGGTGCGCCGCACGCTGCCGTCCCACGCGGTGTAGCGGGCCATCCAGAACCATCCGGTCCCGGCCCGGCAGCGCCCCCAGACCACCGCGTCCAGGCCGGCGTCCTCCCGGTCCTGACCGTGCCCCTGTGTCTCCCCCGTCACGTGCGTCCCCCCGGTAGCGGTGGTCCTGGTCCGGACCGCAGGCTAGGTCAGGGCGGCGGCCGCCAGGGAGCCAGGGTTCGGCCAACCTCGGGCGGAGGCCGGAGCGGAGGGGGCGGCGCTCCGGGGGACGGAGGCCGCCGCTAGCGTGATCACCATGTACGAGATCAACGGCGTGAACGCCACGCCAGGCGGGCGGATGACCGTCCAGTTCCACGAACACGGTTACGTGGCCAGGCCGGAGAGGAGCGCGGAGTCCCTCGCCGACAGGTTCTTCGGTGACGGAGCCGGGTGCGTCACCCTGCTGGTGTTCCTCGCGTCGGCGGGCCTCTACGGCCTGCTCAAGAAGTCCGGAGCGCCGGAAGCGGCCGTCCAGGCCTGCCTGGTGGTGGCCATCGTCTCGCTCTGCTACGGCGCGCTCATCGTGCTGCTGAACTGGGCCGGCGGGGTCATCGCGAGCATCGTGCTCTTCCTGCTGGTCGTGGTGACGTTCCCGGGACTGTTGTTCCCGGGCTACCGCCGGGCCCTGCGGCGCAGGTGGGGCGGTGGCGGTCCGGAGAACGAGACGGGCTGGGTCCCCGCCGCGTCCCTCACCGGAGTGTGGCACCAGCCCGACCCGCGCGGCGGCAGCGTGGTGACGGTCCGGCACGCCGACGGGTCCGTCGTCGCCCATGTGCCCCCGCCGGAGCAGGCCCGTGCCCTGTACGAGCGCTTCGACGCCCTGCTCCGCGGCGCCCGCCCGGCCCCGGCGGCGTACCAGCAGCAGGCCCCGTACCAGCAGCCCGCCCAGTACCAGCAGCCCGCCCAGTACCCGCAGCCCGGCGGGCCCCACCCGTACCAGCAGCCCTCGCCGTACCAGCAGCCCGCCGCGCCCCACCAGCAGCCCTGGCAGGGCCACCCGCCCCACCAGCAGCCCGGCCCCTACCCGCCCCGGCAGCCCGGTCACCACCCCGGCCGGTGACCCCGCCGCCTCCGGTGGCCGCCGGCCGTACCGCGGCACACCGGAGCCGTCACACCAGCCGGTCGAGGGCGGCGGCGACCCGGGCGGTGCCGTCCTCGGCCGCCAGCCGCCGGGCGACGTGCCGGGCGCGCTCGCGGTAGGACGGGTCGGCCGTGACCCGTCGCAGCGCCGGGCCGAGGGCCGCGGAGTCGAGCCGGCGCAGGGGCACCACCGCGGGTGCGGTGCCGAGTTCCACGAGACGGGCGGCCCAGAAATGGGCGTCGAACTGCACGGGGACGGGCACGCTGGGAACGCCCGCGCGCAGGGTGGCGCCGGTGGTGCCCGCCCCGGCGTGGTGGACGACGGCCGCCGTGCGGGGGAAGAGCAGGGCGTGCGGCACGTCGCCGCCGATGGTGATCATGTCGTCCCCGGATGCGGACAGCCCGGCCCACCCCCGCTGGATCACCCCGCGCAGGCCCGCGGCACGCAGGGCGCCGACGATCCGGGCGCTGACCCGCTCCGGGTCGGGCGTGGTGGCACTGCCGAGGCCGACGTAGACCGGGGCGGGGCCGGAACCGAGGAAGTCCTCCAGCTCCGGCGGCAGCCCGCCGGCGCCGTCGTGCGGCCACCAGTACCCGGAGACCTCCAGGCCGGGGCGCCAGTCCCGGGGACGCGGGACCACCAGCTCGCTGAAGCCGTGCCACACCGGCCAGCCCTGCCGCTCACGGGCCCGCCGGGCACGGGACAGCGGGCCCGGAGGCAGACCGTGTTCCGCCGCCAGGACGCGTGCCGCCCGCGTGAAGACGTGGTCGACCGCGGCGGTGACGGCGTGGCCGCCGAGCCGGTTGCCCAGGGGGCCCGCGGAGCGGGTGCCGAGCATCGGGGGCGGGAACTCGCGGGTCCCGTGCAGCGGTTGGAGGAAGAGACCCATGCTGGGCCGGCCCAGGCCCTGGGCGATGGCGTAGGCCAGCGGCGCGACCGTCCCCCCGGCCAGTACGACGTCCGCCTCGCGCGCCGCGCGGACCATCGTGGGGGTCATCCCGGGTGCGATGCGGCGCGCCATCGCGACGGCGCGCAGGAGTTTCGCGGCCCCGGACCGGCTCCGGTGCAGACCGCGCCCCCGCTCGGAGTGCAACTCGGCCCTGGGATCCCCGGGGACGCCGGCGAAACGCACCCCCGACCCGGCCACCAGCGGTTCGAACACACCGTGGGTCACCAGGGTGACCTGGTGCCCGGCCCGGACCAGCCCGGCGCCCAGCCCCGTGTACGGCGCGACGTCCCCGCGCGATCCCGCTGTCATGACGGCAATCCTCACGCCGGCCAGTGTGACGGCGGGTCCCGGCCCGGACCACCCGCCACCGCGCCGGAGCCCGGGAATCCCCCGAACCGGCCCCGCGCCCGCGTGTGTTGACGGGCGGGTGCGCCGGCGGGCACACCCGCTCCGTGCGCGCGGCGGCCGGCGGCCGGCGGCCGTCAGCCGCCCGGCCCGGGCCCCCGCGCGGCGCTCACTCCATGTCCAGGTAGTACACCCCGGCTTTGGCGTCGGCGAACAGGGTGAACTGGACCTGAGGCGGTCCGGGGACCTCGTCCTCGCCGGGGTCGACCTCGACGGGTTCGGCGCCCACGAGCACGAACTCGTCGTACTCGTCGAAGTCCCCGGGGGTGCCGGCGACGCCGATGTTGATGGGGGTCTCGTCGGGAACGTCAGCGAGGACGGAACGCAGCTGTCCCGCGGTCCAGACCGCAGGAGCGTGATCGAACGTGTCTGCCATGCGCCGAGAGTAGTGACGGCCCCTCACGCGCCGGAATTCGCCGCGCCGGTGTGCCGCGCTCTTCTGAACCGGTGGCCCGCCACCCGCACGGCGGTAACGTGGCACCCCACGACCCCCTGGAGGAGCCCGTGAGCGCGCGACCCGACCACGCCCCCGTCCCTCCGTACGCGCCCGCTCCCGGTGCCCCGGCCGAGCTCCTCGCCAGGCTGCGCGCCGACCGCCGCGCCGAGCGGTGGGTGCCGGCCTTCGAAGCGGAGTGGGCGACGGCCCTGGACGACTCCCGCCGCAGCTTCTCCCTCGCCGGGCCGTACGAGGTCCTCAGCGCCTGGCAGGCCCGCCTCGCCTCGGCCCCGGCGGTCGACGCCTTCCTCGCCTCCGGCCGGGACGAGACCGGATTCTCCGGTCCCGGGGAACGCCCGAGCGGACCGCGGTGACCGGCCGGCGGCACCCGGACCGCCGTGCCCGGCGGGCCTTTCCGCGGTACCGCGAGGACGGCGGGAGCGCCTGCCTGACCACCCGCGTACGGATCCTGGAGGGCCTCAAGGGGGAGTCCGGCGAGGACCTGCACATCACGCAGGGCGTCAAGAACGGCGGCGCCCCGGGCCGCTACGCCACCGAGGACCCGGACCGCTACGCCGTCCTCGAACCCGGCCGCAGGTACGTCGTCGCCGTCCAGTCCGGATCCATGTCGGGCACCGCCGGCACCGAAGCCTGGGCCTGGTACGCCGAACCGGCGGCGCGGGGCCTCGACGGGGAACGGCAGCACTGGCGGCGGGCCCTGGCCGGGCCGCCCGAGCCCCCGGCGGCCGACGGCTGCGAGGACCTCACCCCGGCCTGACCTGGCCGGAGCGCCCCGGCCGGGCGCGCTCAGCAGCGCTCGGACCACACGTGCGAACGGGGGGCGGCCGGGTCGGCGAGGTTCTGACGGGCGCCCACCGGGACGCAGCCCAGGCGGTTCCGGAGGTTCTCCTCGGCGAAGTAGACGACGTCGACGAACTGCTCTCCGGCCTGGGTGTCGTGCCCGTTGTTGAACACCGAGCGGACCTGCTCCCGCTCGGCCCAGCTGCACCGGCTCTTTCCGGCCGCCCAGTTGACCTCGTCCCCCTCCCACGCGCACATGCTCCCGCCGCCGTCCGGCGCGGTGAAGAAGCAGACGCTGCCCGGGAGGCAGCGGTCGTACCCGGCCGGGACCGATGGGGAGGGGCTGTCCGACGGCCTGCCCGACGGCGTGGCGGCCGCCGCCGCGGCCGACGGCTCCGGGGCGGCGCCCTGCCGGTCCCGCAGCAGGGCGGTCAGGCCGAACCCGGCGGCCGCGAGCACGGCCGCGGCGGTGAGCGCGACCAGCGGCAGGCGGCCCCGGAGGCGGGCGGGGCGGGCCGGGGGCGGGTCGTCCGCCGGGAACGCGGCCCGGATGCGGCGCAGCAGGGACGCCGCGTCGTGCCGGGCGCGCGCCTCGTGGGTCGGGGCCAGGCAGTCCGCGATGATCTCCCGCCAGGCGGCGGGGAGACCGGGCGACAGGCGCAGCGTCTCCGTCCCCCGGGCCAGGCGCACCGCGGCATCGCGCCGGGCGGCGGGCGTGCCGCCCGGCATGGGCAGTGAGCCGGTGAGGACGAGGTGGGCGAGCACGCCGAAGGCCCAGATGTCGGCGGTCGGGCGGATGCGCAGGCCCCGTTCGCCGATCTCGTCCCACAGCACCTCGGGCGGGGTGTAGTCGGGCGTGGTGAACGGCGGGGAGTAGGCGTGGGTGCCCTCCAGCTCGGCGGCGGTGTTGAAGTCGGCGAGCCGCACCGAGCCGTCGGGCATCAGGAGCACGTTGGCGGGCTTGAGGTCGCCGTGCACCCACCCCGCCCGGTGCAGTTGCTCCAGCCCCTCGCAGATCTGGGTGAGGAGGGCGTCGGCGGGCCGCGGGGACCGGCCCAGGACGCTCTCCAGCGAGGTCTCCGCCCGCTCCAGTACGAGCACCGTGGCGCCGTCGAGCTCCGGGTGGCCGGGGTCGTCGACGGTCAGCACCTCGTACATGCGGATCAGCCGTGGTGCACGTACCCGGCTGAGCAGTTCGATCTCCCGCTCGGCCAGGTCCCGCAAGTGCCGTAACCGGCGCGGGGTCTGGGTTCCGGTGGGCAGGAACTTCAGGGCCACGGAACGGGGTTCGCCCGTGCCGGCGCGGGTTCCCGCGTACACGCTGCCGAAGGCGCCGGTGCCCAGCGGGGCCCCGACGGTCCAGGGCCCGGCACGGTAACCCTGCGGCACGGTCACGGCGTACGGCCGCCCCGCCGCGGGCCCGGTCACCGGGCCGTCCCGGCGACGGGCGGCGACTGCTGCTGCGGGGCCGCCGCTCGCGACGGCACCACGAAGACGTTGTGCACGGATCCCCCCTCGCGCACAGGGTAGGGACGCCCCGGCCGCCACGGGCGGGCTCGTGGTGATCTTGTCCAAAAGAGCGCAGCCGGGAGGCGCGGCGTGGCCGGAAGAGCCCCGTGCCCGCTGCCCGGGGTGCCGCCGGAACCCGTCCCGCCGGGTCAGGACTTCCAGCGGAGCCGGCCGTCCGAGGCCGTCGCGCAGGTCAGGCGGGTGCCCGCCGTCGTCAGCCCGGTCGCGCCCTTCGTGGTGCAGTACGAGCCCGCGGTGACCGTGGCCGCGCTGCCTTCGGTCTTCGCCTCGGGCTTGTCCGTCTTGGAGGAGGCGGGGGCCGGGACGCTCTCGGCGCTGACCGTGACGTCGGTGATCTCGACCTTCACGGGGGTGCCCGGCTTGTAGCCGGTGAGGTACGACGGCGTCAGGGTCTTGCTCGCCGAGGCGTTGGCCGTCGTGTCGCTGACGAAGGCGTTCGCGTCGATCGTCCCCGGGCCCGACTGGTACTGCCGCTCCCAGGTGTACCGGACCTTCACCGTGTACATGCCGCGCGGAGCGCCCGTCTGGGTGACCGTGACCTTGGTGGCGACGTACGGGGCGTCCTGGCCGCTCTTGGCCGGCTCGCAGGGCGCGGGCTCCACGGTGACGCGGGCGCCGTCCTTCTGGACGGGCGCGGCGGCGGCGAGCTTCTCGCACGGCCGTCCGGGCGAGGCCGCGGCGGCGGCGCCGTCCGGAGGGGTGGACTCGGGGAGCGCGCCGCAGCCGGAGGCCGCGAGGGCGGCCACGGCGAGGGCGGCGGTAATGCGGGCAGGGCGGATCATCGAGCTCTTCCTGGGTAAGTCGCGCACCGACTGTGATGGTACGTACATCCGTGCGCCCCGCGCGCACCAGGGGGTACCGGCGGCCTTGCCGCCGGCACGGCACCCCGTGCTGTGCGCGACGATCCGATGCGGACCGGGAGTTGGCGTGCCGTCAGTCCCGGCCCCGGTCCGGCCGTCTGCCCGTCCGGCCGTCTGCCCGTCCGGCTCAGGCGGGTTCCCAGGCCGCGAGCCGGTCGAAGATCAGCCGGTCGCCGTCGACCTCCAGACAGTCCACCGGGATGCGGCCGTACAGGGCGAGGACCAGCTCTCCGGCGGTGGCCCGGGCGGAGGCGTCGGCGGGGCCGGCGGAGCCGGTCGCGGCGAGGCGGGTGAACCGCGCGCCCTCCGCCGAGAGGGCGAGGTGCCAGGAGCGACCCTCGGTCGCGTGGTAGTGGACGGTGGCGGCATCGTGCGGCCACGGGCTCGTCGTCGCGCAGCAGGCCGCCAGGAACTCCTCGACCCCGTCGAGGGCCACTTCCTCCGGCAGCGGCTGGGGTGCGCCCTGGGCGGTCTGGGCGTCGTAGGTGTGCACCGCGGACTCCTGGACCCGGTGCCGGGCGACGGCACCGGAGTCCTGCGGGGACTGCGAGTCCGGCCACCAGGTCCAGCAGCCGGAGTCGGGGCCCGCCTTCCGCAGGGTGTCCAGCAGTTCTTCCGTCGACTCGGCCAGCCAGGCCAGCAGGGCCTCGCGCTCGCGCGGAGGGGTCAAGGCGGCGCGCGCGGCGACCGCTTCGGCCGGAGGACCTCCGGCCGGCCCCGCCGCGACGATGGCGGCCCAGAAGCGGTCCCCTCCGCCCAGGTGCCGGACCAGGTCGAACAGCGTCCACTCGGGGCAGGTCGGCACCCGGGCGTCGAGGCTGGGCGCGGAGGCGACGGCGGCGCGGAAGGCGGCCGAGCGCTCGTCGATCAGCCGGAGCAGATCGGGGAAGTCCAGAGAATTTCGCACCCGGACTGTCTACACGGTGATCCGATGATCGGACAGCGGTTTTCGGCGGCCGCCGCGCACCGGATCAGCGGGCCCGCAGCGGACCGGACAGCAGGCCTTCCGGCAGGTACTCCGCGAGGGCGTCGGCGACGGCCGCCGGATCCGCGGCCCAGTCGGACGGCAGGTTCACGGGCCAGCGAGGCAGCGGCACGGGCAGGTCGGCACCGAGCCTGACGGCCACGTCCTCGCGCAGCTTCGGCAGCATGGCGTAGAGCTTGTCACCGGGGCAGGCGGTGGCGTTGAAGTCCCGGTGCCCGTAGATCTCGGAGGCGGGCACCCCGTACTGCCGGCAGACGTGGGCACACAGGTCGGCGAGGGCGGAGTACTGCGCCTTGGGGGGCTCCTTGGACGTGTAGGTGCCCTCGTTCTCGATGCCGATGGACACGTTGTTCTGGCCCACGCAGTGGGCGGCCCGCACCAGCTCGTTCCCGGAGTCCAGCGCGGCCAGGCTGTGGTGCCGGCCCTCCAGGACGAACGCGCCCCGGCTGATGGTGAAGTGCTGGCCCGTGTCGATCCAGCCCTGCCGGTCCATGTGGTAGGTCTGGAGGGCGCGGGCCAGCTTCAGCGCCCGCTCCTGCGAGTAGTCGGTGACATTGGCCGTGGCCGTGTGGTGGACGATGATCCGCTCGGGCCGCGCGGCGAGCCGTACGACGTCCTCGGAAGGCTCCCGTGCCCCCCAGCCGTCGCAGTCGATGATCCGGGGCACGGTGGAGCCCTCCCCGCCCCCGTCCCGGCCTCCGGGCCCCCGGGTGCCGACGGCGGCGCGTGCCGCGGTGGCCGTGGCGGAGGGCAGGAGGGTGGCGGTTCCGAGGGCGAGCACGGCGGAGACGAGGTCCCGGCGCGAGAGCCGGGCGGGCGGGGTCGACGTCATGGAGGAGCCTGTTCCGGTGGGGGACGGGAATCCATGGAAAGCGGCGGGGCGCCGCAGGGCGCGCAGGCGCTCCGGAGACGGGCCGTCGGATGTGGCTTTCGTGGCCGGCCGGGCCGTGCCGCGGTGTTAGTTTGCTCCCCATGACGAACCACCAGGACGCGACCCGGACGGCCTACGACGGGGTGGTGGAGCTGTACGCCTCCCTGTTCGCGGACCGGCTGGAGACGCGTCCGTTCGCGCGGGCCATGGTCACCACCTTCGCCGAACTGGTGCGCGGCACCGGGAACCTCCGGACGGCCGACGTCGGGTGCGGCCCAGGGCATCTGACGGCCATGCTGCACGACCTGGGACTGGACGCCTTCGGGCTCGACCTCTCCCCGGCCATGATCGGCCACGCCCGCCGGGCCCATCCGGCCCTGCGCTTCGACGAGGCGCGGATGGAGGCCCTGCCCGTCGGGGACGGCGAGCTCGGCGGCGTACTGGCCCACTACTCGACGATCCACACCCCGCCCGGCGAACTCCCCGCGCTCCTCGCCGAGCAGGCGCGGGTCCTGGCACCGGGCGGGCTGCTCCTGGTCTCGTTCTTCGCGACGGGCGCACCCGAGCCGGTCCGCTTCGACCACAAGGTGGCGCCCGCCTACAGCTGGCCGGCGGACCGGTTCGCGGAGGCGCTCGCCGGCGCCGGGCTCGTCACGTTCGCCCGGCTGCTCCACGACCCGGCCTCCGAACGGGGCTTCCTCGAAGCCGACCTGCTGGCCCGCCGGGTCAGCGGCCGGGCAGGCCGCCGTCGTCCGGGGTGAGGGTGGCGGCCGCCGCGAAGAGGCGCGCGCAGCGCCGGGTCATGGCGTCCGGGGTCTGCTCGGGGTGCTTGACCCACCAGCGGACGAGGGTGGCGACCAGGTCCCGCCACACGTACCGGAGCGCGTCGGCGTCCAGCGGGTCGGCGGATCCGGCCTCCCGCAGCAGCTCGGCGGTGCCGGCGGCGGCGAGCCGGTCGATGGCCGACCAGTACCCGGCGGCCAGCCGGGCGGCCTCCCCGCCCGGCGGCAGGGTGGTGTCGTAGAGCACGAACCACGCCTCCCGCTGCCCCTCCAGCGCGGTGAAGATCGCGTGGAGCACGCGCAGCGGGGTCCGGGAGGTGGTCCCGTCGGGTCCGATCGCCGTGCGGACGGCCTCCAGGAGCCGATCGCCGACCGGTACCAGACAGGCGACGCAGAGGTCCTCCTTGGTGCCGAAGTACTGGTGCAGCAGCGTCTTGGTGACACCGACCCGCGCGGCGATCGAGGGCAGCGAGGCGGCGGCGTAGCCGCGGGTCCCGAACTCCGCCGTGGCGGCGTCCAGCATCTGCCGCACGCGGTCCTCCCGGGGGACTCCCTTGGTGCCGGCTTTCGATGAGGGGGTTGCCATGCACTGATATTACCAGTACGTAATTTACCTCACGGTAAATTCGTGGCACCCCGACCTCTGGAGTACCTCCATGGACGGCACCACCGCCCGGCCGCCCCTCCGCACCCGCTCCTGGTGGGGCTGGGGCTGGACCGACGCCCACCCCGACGACGCGGAATGCGTCGCCATGGGGGCACTGCTCCCCGGTACCCTCGCCCGCCCGCTGCCCGTGCCCGGCGTCCGCGAACTCCGTGTAGGACGCCCCGTCGTGGAACCGCCGCACAGCCTCGCCCACCTGGTCACCGCAGACCCGGCCGACCGCGCCGCCCACGCCATGGGCAAGGCCTACCGCGACGTCGCGCGCGCCCTGCGCGGGCAGCCGGGCCGCATCCCCGACCTCGTCGCCCGGCCCGCCGACGACCAGGGCGTGGCCGACCTCCTGGACTGGGCCGGAGACCAGGGGATCGCCGTCGTCCCCTACGGTGGAGGCTCCTCCGTCAGCGGGGGAGTGGAGTACCGGGGCGACGCGCACCGGGCGGTCCTGTCCCTCGACCTGACGGCCATGGGACGCGTCCTGGAAGTCGACGCCGATGGCCGTGCCGCGCGGATCCAGGCCGGCACCCTGGGCCCGAGCCTGGAGGACCAGCTCCGCCCGCACGGCCTCACCCTGCGGCACTTCCCGCAGAGCTTCGAGTTCTCCACCCTCGGTGGCTGGCTCGCCACCCGGGCCGGCGGCCACTACGCCACCGGCCGCACGCGCATCGACGACTTCGTCCAGTCGATGCGGGTGGTCACACCCGCCGGTACGAGCAACTCCTGGCGCCTGCCCGCCTCCGGGGCGGGCCCCTCTCCCGACCGCCTCTTCCTGGGCTCCGAAGGCGCCCTCGGCGTGATCACCGAGGCGTGGATGCGGCTGCAGGAACGTCCCCGCCACAAGGCCTCCGCGGCGGTCGCGTTCACGGACTTCCACGCCGCCCTCCGAGCGGTCCGCGAGCTCGCGCGGTCCGACCTCTCACCCGCCAACTGCCGGCTGCTCGACCCGGGCGAGGCGGCCCTGTCGGGGGCCGCCCACGACGGCACCTCCGTCCTCGTCCTGGGCTTCGAGTCCGCGCACGAACCGGTGACCGGCCGGCTCGCCCGCGCCGTCGAGCTGGCACGCTCCCACGGCGGCCGGCACGGCGGGCGCACCGGCCCGGACGGCCGGCACGGCGACGGGACACCGGCCGGCGACGCGGCCGTCGGCGCGTGGCGCGCGGCCTTCCTGCGGATGCCCTACCTCCGCGACGGGCTCGTCCGGATGGGCGCGGTGGCGGAGACCTTCGAGACGGCGGCCACCTGGGACCGCGTCCCCGCCCTGATCGACGCGGTGCGCACCGAGGTGGGCGCGGCCGCCCTCAAGGCCACCGGACACCCCGCCACCGTCAACTGCCGCCTGACGCACGTCTACCCGGACGGCGCCGCCCCCTACTTCACCGTCCTCGCCGCGGGACGGCCCGGCGACGAAGTCGCCCTCTGGGACGACCTCAAGGCCGTGGCCGGCGAAGTCCTGCACCGGCACCGCGCCACCATCACCCACCACCACGCCGTCGGACGGGACCACCGGCCCGGCTACGACCGCCAGCGGCCCGAGCCCTTCGCGATGGCCCTGCGCGCGGCCAAGGACGCCCTCGACCCCCGGGGCATCCTCAACCCCGGCGTGCTCGTGGACTGACGGCCCGGCGGCCCGCCCGTGCCGCCACGTCCGGTGAGGGCCGTCACGGGACGGGCGGGCCGGGACGGGCGGGGCCGTGGGCGCGGAACGTCCGGCGGTAGGTGTCCGGCGGGACGCCGACGCTCCGGTGAAGTGCCGGCGCAGGGTGGTCGCCGTCGACGTGCGCGTCCGCCGCGACGGCGTCGAGCGACGGGCCGTCGCCGGGGGCCGCGGCATCCACGCCGTCACCGCGCCCCTCGTCGTCGAAGCCCTCGACCGTGTCCTCACCGGGCGGATCCGCACCCACCGCGTCGCCTCGGCCGGGCGCGCCTTCGACGCCCCCGACTTCCTCTCCGCCCTGGCCCCCCACATCACCCTCGTCCCCGGTGTCTGATCACCCGTCAGTCCCCGGACTCTTGAAGAGTGATCCCGGTCACATCCCGTCACAACCCATGGATCCGCGGTGTCTTGAGGCCGACCCCGGGGGACCGGGGGTGCCGGCCACGGCCGTCACCCCCGGCGCTCGACCCCTCCCCGCCGACGCCTCACCACGAGAAGAGGACCGCACGATGACCGGACGGACCACGAAAGCCCAGGGCGGCCGCGCCTTCCTCCAGGCCGCGACAGCCCTCCAGGCCCTGACCCTTCTCCTTCAGGCCGCCACGGCGGGCATGCTCCTGACCTCGCCGGTCGCGGGGGAGGTGCACCACGTCGGATCCCGCGTGATGTACGGCGCGACGATGCTGTACGTGCTGGCAGCGGTCCTGGCCTGGCGTCCGGGCGGCGGGTCCCCCCGCCCGGTCCTGTACTCCGCCGGTTTCCTCGTCCTCGCCTCGGCGCAGGTCGCGCTGGGTGTCGCCCACGTGTCCTCCCTCCATGTCCCCCTGGGCGTGGTGATGTTCGCGCTCAGCGTGCTGGCCCTCGCCCGGGAGCTTCAGCCCGTACGCCCGATGGTGTCGAACGACTCCCGCGCGGTGGAGTGATAGAGCCCCACCTTCGGGCGCGCGACGGTGCCGGGGGCGGCGAGGGGGAAGCTGACGCTGTCCGCGTTCGGCATGTGGTGCGGGTCGGCCAGGACGTGGATCCTGTCGGCGACGGGGCCGCTGCCGCCCGACGGGTTGAGGTCCACGGCCGCGTAGGTGGTGGTCCCGGGCCGGACCGGGTGCGCCGGTACGCCGCCGAGGCCCTCGGGGGCCTTCGCCTGGACGCCGAGGGTGTTGTCCTTGGCGCTGAAGCCGACGGCGGGGAAGTAGTCGAGGCCGCAACTGGTGGAGCCGTTGTTGGTCACCGTGACGACGCGGACCGTCGCCGGGAAGCCCTCCGCCGAGATGACCTTGACGGTGAGGTTCCGGGCCGAGCAGGGGTGGGTGTAGGCGTAGCTGTCGTCGGTCGTCTCCCCGCCCGCGCCGCCGCCGGTGCCCTTGCCGTCGGGGCCGGGCTGCGCCGGGGAGGCGGTGGCCGACGGCGTGGGGGAGGCGGAAGCCGAGGGCGTGGCGGATGCCGGGGGCGTCGGCGCGGCTTCGGAAGGCGCCGCCGTGCCCGTGCCCGTGCTCGCCGTGGGCGCCTGGGGCGCCCCGCCCGGGGAACCGGAGTCCTGGCAGGAGGTCAGGGTCAGGGCGAGCCCGACGAAGGTGGCCAGGGCCGCGGAACGGCTCCGGTGGATGCGCATGGTGGAACTCCCCGTGTCGTACGTCCGGCGGCGGAAGGCCGCCCGAGTGGGACAACTATCGCCTGACCAGCAGGTGTCGTGGAAACGCACCCCGTTGCTCAGGGGTGGCGCCGGCGGACGGCGAGGGCCGCGATGTCGTCGTCGAGACGGCCCCTGCTGTGCCGGAGCAGGTCGTGGTGGAGGGCCGAGAGCAGCTCACGGGGAGGTGTCGGAGGCTGCCGGCCCATCCAGGAGGCCAGGGGGAAGAACTCGCCGTCGCGCGCCCGGGTCTCGGCGATCCCGTCGGTGTAGAGGAGCAGCAGGTCGTCGGGGGAGAAGTCGAACGTGTCGACGCTGTAGTGGTCGCCGATCAGCTCGGCGAGGCTGAGCAGCGGCGAGGGGGTCGCGGATTCGAGGACGCGCAGCTTCCCCCGCCCGAGGAGCAGGGGAGGGGGGTGTCCGCAGTTGAGGATGTCGATACGGCTGCCCTCGTGCGGGATCTCTACCAGCAGGGCGGTGGCGAAGCGCTCCATCGGTCCTTCGGGCGGGAAGGCGGCGTTGTAGCGGGTGCTGCTGGCGTCCAGCCGGCGTGCGACGTCGACCATGGCGGTCTCGTCGTACGCGGCCTCCCGGAAGGCGTTCACGATCGCCGCGGCGGCCCCCACCGCGGGCAGCCCCTTGCCCCGCACGTCGCCGATCAGCAGCCGGATCCCGTACGGCGTGTCGACCACCTCGTAGAAGTCCCCGCCGATGCGGGCTTCAGCCGCGGCCGCGAGGTACAGGGACTCGATCTCGACGCTCCCGAAGCGGCGCGGCATGGGGCTCAGCACCACCTGCTGCGCCGCCTCGGCGACCAGGCGCACCTGGAAGAGGGTGCGCTCCCGCTGGAGCCGGACGTGGCTCCCGTACGCGGCGGCCACGGTGACCGCGATGATGCCGGCGGCCGTCCACCACGTCCCCAGGTCGGGGAAGACCAGGCTGAGGCCGATCATCAGGAGGAGGCAGACCGTGCCGAGCAGGACGGTGGGGAGGACCGGCCACATGGCGGCGGCCAGGGCCGGCGCCGCGGGCAGGAGGCGGCTGAAGGCCATCTCCGGCGGGGTGGTGTACGCCAGGCCGGCGATGACGACGGTCAGGATGACCGGCGACAGCCGCACAAGTCTTCCCGGGCCGGGGCGCCGACGGAGCCGCGGCCGTCCGGACTCGATCACACTCCACAGAATATCTACGTAATGAGGGCACAGCGCGCTCTGGCCGCCCGGCAGGGGCCGTCACCGGTGCGTGTTCGAACAGGTGGGCGAAGGGTCGGCGGGTGGCCGCCCGTGTGGCCGACGGGTACGGCCTCCTTCGCACGGGTGTGCCCATCCGTGACGACCGGCGTTCCGCGGCGGTGCCGCCGACCGGCAGGGGCGCCGGGTCCGGGTCGTCGTCACCGACGGCGACGGCGGTGGTGTCCGGCTCAGCGCCTCCGTGCCCCCCGGGCGGTCCCGCAGACGCGTACGGGAAGCCCCCTCCGGCCGCGCAGCCGAAACGGAAGGCCGGGGCGGCCCGCGGCTCACGGCGCCCCTTGATCGTCGCGGAGCAACCGGAAGGCCGGCGGCCGGGACTTCCGCCCCGGCCGGAACGCCAATCCTCCGGCGCGTCACGGCCGTTGGGCCGAGCGGCGCCCGAACCGACGGGAGCGCGCCCGTTTGTGCGCACCTCGGTGCCGCCACCAGCAGGTTCGTGCTTTCCGCCAGTACGAACTCCTCGTGCCGACCGAGCAGACTTCCCGCCGAGGGCCGCGGCTCGCCAAGAGAGCCGACGCCGCAGATCTAGGGGGAATCACCACCATGAGCGGTCAGCTGTACGACGGCATCGGCGAGGCGTTCGAAGGCTTCAAGACCCTGCCCATCATCCGCTACGCCGAGGTACCGGGCTTCCTCGCGCTGGTCGGCGACGTCACCGGCAAGTCCGTGCTCGACATCGCCTGCGGTACCGGTTTCTACAGCCGCGAGCTCAAGCGTCGCGGCGCGTCCCGTGTCTTCGGGTTCGACATCTCCGGTGCGATGGTCGACGCGGCCAACGCCATCGAGCGGGCCGAGCCCCTCGGCATCGAGTACGAGGTCGGCGACACCGCCACCCTCCAGGTCTTCGAGCAGCCGTTCGACGTGGCCGTGGCCGTGCAGGCGTTCAACTACGCGAGCGAAGTCGCCGAGATCGAGCGGATGATGCGCAACATCCGCCGCAGCCTCGTCCCCGGCGGCTCCTTCAACCTGTTCGTGCAGGACCCGGCCTACGACTTCGCCGGGCCGTCGCTGGAGAAGTACGGCTTCCTGTTCGAATCCACCGGGAAGGACAACGAGATCGGCCGCGGCATCCGGCTCACGGCCCTGCTCGACCCGCCGGTGTCCTTCGAGGCCACCGTTCCGTCGAAGGAGACGTACGAGCAGACCCTGACGGCGGCCGGTTTCACCGGCATCGAGTGGGTCACCCTGGAGGTCTCGGAGGCCGGGGTGGAGAAGTTCGGCGAGGAGTACTGGGCGGACTACACCGGCAACCGGCCGCTCACCATGATCCGCTGCACCGCCTGAGCGGAGCGTCCCGGTGCCGGCCCGGCCCTCCGGTGCCGGGGCGGCACCGCCGGGGTAGCCGGCGCACGCTGGATACGCTGCCCCGGTGAGCACAGAGCTGACCACCCTGACGACGGTGGCCTTCCGCGGCCAGGAGGTCACCGCACCCCGGCTGCGGGCCCTCCTCGCCCTGCTCGCCGGTGAGTTGCGCGCGGGCTGCGGCAACGGGCGCCTGATCGAAGGCCTCTGGCCGGACGACCGGCCGGCCCACCCCGCCAAGGCGCTGCAGATCCTCGTCTCGCGGGCGCGTACGCAGCTCGGGCCCGGAGTCATCGCCCGCACGCCCGCCGGGTACCGGCTCGCCCTCGGGGAGGAGCAGGTCGACGCCTCCGCCGTACTCCTGCACACCGCCGCGTGCGCGGAGAAGTCACGCGCCGCCGACCACGCCGGGGCCCTCGCCGAGGCCGAAGCGGGACTGGCCCTGTGGGGCCCCGGCGGCCCCGGGCCCGGGGAGCCCGTACCCGGTGATCCGCTGTCCGAACTCAGGGCCGCCCGGCTCCCCGCCCACCGCGCGCTGGCCCGCGCCCGGGCCCTCGGCCTGGCACGGACAGGACGGCTGCCCGAAGCGGTCGAGCCGCTGGCGGAGCTCGTCTGGGAACTCCCGCGGGACGAGGAACTGCTGCTGGAACTGGTCCGCTGCGAGGCGGCCACCGCCGGGGCCGCCGCCGCACTGGCCACGTACGACCGCCACCGCCGGGCACTCCGCGACGAACTGGGCACCGACCCGGGGCCCGCCCTGCGCGCCCTGCACCGGGAACTGCTGGGCGCCGATGCACCGGCGGTACGCCGGGGGGTGCCGCACGAACCCAACGAACTCCTGGGCCGCGCGGGCGACATCGCCGCCGTGACGCGGCTGCTGCGCACCTCCCGCGTCACCTCGATCGTGGGACCCGGCGGTCTCGGCAAGACCCGGCTCGCCGCCGCCGTCGGCCGGGACGCGCCGCAGCGCACCGTCCACCTCGTCGCCCTCGCCGGCGTCACCGACGACGCGGACGTGGCGGGCGAGGTCGCCTCCGCCCTCGGCGTCACCGAGTCCCGTCCCCTGCCGGCGCGCGGCGGCGGCTTCGGCCCGCCGCGCGATCTGCTGACCGGCATCGTCGGCGCCCTCGGTCCCGGACCGGCGCTGCTGGTGCTGGACAACTGCGAGCACGTCCTCGACGGGGCCGCCGAGCTGGTCCGGGCGCTGGTCGCCATGACCCGGGACCTGCGGATCCTCACCACCGGCCGGGCACCCCTCGGCCTGTCCTCCGAATCCGTCCACCCGCTCCCGGAGCTCGATCAGGCCACCACGGTCCGGCTGTTCGAGCAGCGGGCCCGAGCCGCCCGCCCCGACGCGGAACTCCCCGCCCGCCAGGTCGCGGAGCTCTGCCGCCGCCTGGACGGGCTGCCGCTCGCGGTGGAACTGGCGGCCGCGCGGGTGCGGGCCATGTCGGTGGCGGACGTGTCCCGGCGGCTGGAGGACCGGTTCGCGCTGCTCCGCGGCGGAGCCCGGGACGCACCCCGGCGGCACCGCACCCTGCACGCCGTCGTCGACTGGAGCTGGAACCTCCTCGAACCGGCCGGGCGGACCGCCCTGCGCACCCTGTCCGTCTTCCCCGGCGGCTTCACGGCCGACGCGGCCGCTCACGTGCTCGGCACCGACCTCACCGAGGCCGTGGACGTCCTGGAGGACCTGGTCGACCAGTCCCTCCTCAAAGTGGCCGACACCGGCACAGGCACCCGCTTCCGGATGCTGGAGACCGTACGGGAGTTCGGCGCCGCCCAGCGGGAACGGGCCGGCGAGACCGAACACGTCACCCGCCGCTTCCTCGCCTGGGCACGGGACTTCGGCCTCTCCCGGCACGACGCGCCCTTCGGCCCCCGCCCGTACGCCGCCTGGCACGGGATCAAGTCCGAACAGGACAACCTCGTACGCGCGTTACGGCTCGGCACCGCCCGCGAGGACGCCCCCACCGTCGCCGCGACCGGCGCCGTGCTGTGCGGCCTGTGGGCCACCGAGGCGAACTACGCCCGGCTGATCCCCCTCGCGGCCGAGGTCGGCCGGCTGCTCGCGCGCCACCGGCCGGAGCCCGCGTACGTCGAGGCGACCCGCACCACCGCGGCACTGCTCACCGTCAGCGTGCTGATCGGCGGCGGCGCCGCTCCGCCGCGACTCCTCGCCCTGCTGCGCCGGCTGCCCCCGGCCCCCGCGGACACCCTCGTCCGGGCGCTGGCGACCGTCCTGCGCGCGGCCCCCGAGGTCTTCGGCACCGACCACACCCGGCTGGACGCCTTCCGGGCCGCGGACGAGCCGCTGCTCGCCGGGGTCGCCGAAGGGCTGGCCGGATACCTGTGGGAGAGGGAACACGAACCGGAGCGGGCCGTCGCGGCCGCCCGGCGCACGCTCGCCGTGACCGAGGACCACCCCATTCCGTGGCTGCGGGTCACGGCGCTGTGCCGCCTCAGCGAGCTGTGCCTGCACGCGGAGCTCGGTGAGGAGGCGCTGCGCCACCTGCACGAGGCCATGGGGATCCTCGACCGGCTCGGCCGGTGGTCCGACACGATGGGCCTGCGCTGGGGCCTGGTACTGGGCAACCTCCAGACCGGCGCCGTGGACGAGGCGGAACGCTGGCTGGAGCTGGCCGTCCGGAACCGGCCGGAGGAGACCGCGGACGTTCCCACCCCCGAACCGGGGGCGCG
Source organism: Streptomyces sp. NPDC043896 (assembly GCF_056435605.1). Lineage (NCBI taxonomy): Bacteria > Bacillati > Actinomycetota > Actinomycetes > Kitasatosporales > Streptomycetaceae > Streptomyces > Streptomyces sp. NPDC043896. The sequence goes on along the minus strand of NZ_JBWKEE010000003.1, from coordinate 97,037 downwards.
CGCCGAGATCGCGCTCGCACGCGGCGCCACCGAGGAGGGCCTGCTGCTCTGGCGCCGGGCCGCGGCCCGCCTGGAACGCTCCGGCGGACCGGTCCTCGGCCTCGAAGCCGACCTCGGCCACTGGGTCCTGGAGGTCCAGGCCACCACCGTCGCCGCCCACGCCCGGCACGGCCGGCCCGGCCCCGTCGAGGAGCTCACCGCCCTCGTCCACGACCGCGCGAAGGCCCGGCTGGCCCGGGGCCACGCGGCGGACCTGCCGGTCTGCGGTGCGCTGCTGTTCGCGCTCGGGAGGGCCGACCTGGCCCGGGGAGGCGCGGAGGGCGACGCGTCCCTGGTCCGGAGCGGCGTACGGCTGCTCGCGCTGACGGAGCACTTCCGGTGCCTGCGGACCTTCCAGCCGACCATGTCCTCCGCCCGCGCCCGGGAGGCGGCCCGGGGAGCCGACGAAGCGGCGTACGAGGACGCGAGGGCCGCGTACGCCGCCTCGGGACGGGACGAACTGCGCGCTGCGGCGCTGGACCTGCTCGGGCAGCGGGAGGGACGGGCGCGGGGCCCGGCAGCGGCCGGCTGACCGGGCCGGGATCAGATCCGGACCGGCAGCCGCACCAGGTGGAAGCCGTCACCGGGCCAGTGGCCGAACTCCAGCTCCTCCCGCGCGACGGCCAGCTCCGGAACCGGCCGCCGGACCAGCAGCAGGTCGAAGACCACCCCGGTCACCAGGCTCCCGAGCGCGGCGCCGATGCAGTAGTGCGCGCCGTGCCCGAAGGCGAGGTGGGCCTTGCCTCGCTCGGGCTCCCGGGTGATGTCGAGCCGCCCCGGCGCGTCGCCGCACAGAGCCGGGTCGTGGTTCGCCGCCAGCAGGGCCACGGTCACGGCCTCGCCCCTGCGCAGCGCGGTCCCGGCGAACTCGAAGTCCTCGGTGGCGTACGCCGTGGCTCCGATCCGCAGGAGCGTGACGTGGCGCAGGAGTTCGGGCACGGCCCGGGCCAGGAGCTCCGGTTCGGCGCGTAGCAGGGCCAGCTGGGCGGGGTGGTCGAGCAGGGTGAGCACGGCGTGGGCGAGGAAGAGGGCGGGCGGGGTGATGCCGGTGTTGATCAGCAGGAACACCATGGCGACGATCTCGTCCTCGGTGAGTGCGCCGGCGCCGCCCTCGCGGGCGCCTGCGAGCAGGGCGGAGACCAGGTCGTCGGCGGGGGCCGCCTTCCGCCGTCCGATCAGCGCCTTGACGTACTCGACGACTCCGGCGAGGCCGTCGCTCATCCTGCTGCCGTCGCCGTACGCGAAGTCGCGGATCCACTCGCAGACCTGGGCGCGGTCCTCGTCCTCGACGCCGACGAGCTCGCAGATCACGAAGGTGGCCAGGGGGTAGGCGAACTCGTTCAGGAGGTCGGCCTCCTCCTTGGCCGCCAGCTCGCCGATGAGCCGCGCGGCGGTCTCCTCGACGTAGGTGCGCAGGGACGCGATGCGCCGGGCCGTGAAGGCGCGGGTGAGGGGAGCCCGGCGGCGCGAGTGCTCCTCGCCGTCGAAGAAGGCCAGGTGCGCGGATACGTAGGCCGCGTACTCGGGCGGCAGCCCGCCCAGCGGTTCCAGCAACTCCTGCTGGGCGTCGGGCCCTTCGGCGCCGCCGGGCACCTTGGCGCGGTCCCTGATCAGACGGGGCTCGGTGAGCGCGGCCTTGACGTCCTCGTAGCGGGTGACGAGCCGGACCGGCGTCCGCAGGCCCGGCAGCACCACGTGGGGCAGCCCCTCCCCGTCGGCGAGGCCGGCGTACCCGGCGGCGGGGTCCTGGAGCTGATCGGGAGTCAGATGACGGATGTGCGCGCTCATGGCGGTCCTCTCGGGGCGGTGACGGTGGCGGCCGGCCGGGACCCTGCTGGTCCCGGTGGCGCGCCGTGGCCTGAGAGAGCTTCCGGCCGGCCGGCTTCAGCGCGGCTTCAGGCCGGTTTCAGCGCGCGTCGACGGTGTCGGGGCAGCGTCGACGTGTTGCTGCGAGGAGCGGGGAGCGGGGAGCGGGGAGCGGAGAGCGGAGAGCGGAGAGCGGAGCCCGGACGCAGGCTCCGCCGGTCAGTCCAGGCCGGAGACCTTCAGGAGGGCGCGGGCCGTCTCACCGTCGACGCGCCGCGCCAGCTGGCGCAGGGCGGTCGCGCCGCACAGCAGGGTGCCCCGCTGGATGGAGGTGTGGGCGTCGGCGTCGAGGTGCTGCCACATCGCGCGGTTGCGTACGAGGACGGCCGGGTCGATCTCGACCCGGCTGCCGTCCGTGTCCCGCAGGACGAGCCGCTGGGACACCCCGTCGGACCAGCGGACCGAGACGAGCGAGTCGGTGCGGACGGTGCGCTCGGTGAACAGCCCGCGAGCGCGGAGCAGTCCGGGCCGGGTGGAGACCCTCGGGGGGAGCAGGATCACGAAGACGAGGGCCGCCAGGCCGGTCCAGAGCGCGCCGCGCGTCAGGCCGAGCCGTCCGGCGCCCGCGTCCAGCCCGATCAGGGCGGCCGCCAGCAGCACGGCGACGCCGGTCGCCGACCGCAGCTCCGCGGCCCAGTGCGCGTCCTGCGCGAGCGGTCCGGCAGGCTCCTCGTACCCGGCTCCAGCGCCGGTCGAGGGGTGAGTGGTACGTCGTCCCATGGGAGGACGGTAGGACCGGGCGGGGCCCGGGCCGGGCGCCCTGACGCACTGCTGACGCCGTGCCGACGGCATCTTGACGGCCCCGGAGTTCCGGAGGGGGACCGCCCCTGGTCACCTCCCCGGCCGCAGGGCGGCGGCCACCAGGCCTTCGAGGGCCTCGCGCGCCACCTCGCCGCCGCTGACCAGCCGGTCGAAGACCAGTCCGTCGACGCAGGTGAGCAGGGCGTTGGCGCGTTCCTCGACGTCCGGGGCCCCGTGCGCGGAGAGGAACAGCCGTACCGCCTCCCGGCCGGCGTTCTCGCGGGGGACGAGGATCGCGCGCAGCTCGGGATCGCGCACGCTCTCGACGGCGCAGGCGTACCGGGCGAGCGAGCGGCGGCGGCCCTCGCCCGTGAGCCGCCGGCGGGTGAGCAGCGCCATGCCGTCCACCAGGTCCTCGACGGTGCGCAGCGGCGGGAGTTCCCCGGCCGTCGTGCGCAGCTCCGCCTGGTCGAGCTGGACCAGGCGGGTGACGAGGCCGGTGAGGAGCGCCGCCCGGGTACGGAAGTAGGCCGAGGTGGTGCCGGAGGGCAGGCCCGCCCGGCGGTCCACGGCACGGTGCGTCAGGCCGCGGATCCCCTCGTCGGCGAGTACGTCGAGAGCCGCGTCCGCGAGGTGGGTGCGCCGGTCGGAAGCCATGACCCCTTTCTACACCTGTAGAGAGTCGGATAGGGTTTCTTTCTACAGGTGTAGAAGAACGGGGGCTTCGACATGGGCGGCACGGCAGTGGTGGTCGGCGGGGGCATCGGCGGGCTCGCGACCGCGATCGGTCTGCGCCGCATCGGATGGGACGTCACGGTCGTCGAGCGCGCCGCCCTGCGGGAGGACACCGGGGCGGGCATCTCGCTGGCCGCCAACGGCCTGCGCGCACTGGACGAACTCGGCGTCGGCGAGGCCGTACGCGCCGCCTCGCGCGGCCAGTACACCGGCGGCACCCGTACGCCGCGCGGCGGCCTGCTGGCCCGGCTCGACGGCCGGGTACTGGAGGAACGGGTCGGTACGCCGATCATGGGCATCCCGCGCGCCACCCTGCACCGGCTGCTCCTCGACGCCCTGCCCGCCGGGACCCTGCTGACCGGCTCCGAGGCGGCCGCGGTCGAGCGGACCGGCCCCGGGACGGCCCGCGTGGTCTGCCGCGACCGGGTCATGGACGCGGACCTGGTGGTGGCGGCCGACGGGATCGGCAGCAGGATCCGCAGCCACCTCTTCCCGGCCCACCCCGGGCCGGTCCACAGCGGCTCGGCGGTGCTGCGCGGCATCACCGAGCGGCCGGTCGCCCTGCGCACCGACTTCGAGCTGACCTGGGGGCGCGGCGCCGAGTTCGGGCACATCGCCTTCCACGACGGGCGGGCCGAGTGGCACGCCGTCCTCGCCCTCCCGGCCGGGACCCGGTTCGCGGACCCGCTGGCCGAGCTGCACCGGCGCTTCCGCGACTGGCACGACCCGATCCCCGCGCTGCTGGACGCGACGCGGCCCGAAGCCGTGCTCCACCACGACGTGCACGAACTCCGTACGCCGCTCCCCTCGTACACGGCCGGGCGCACGGCACTCCTCGGCGACGCGGCCCACGCCATGACCCCGAACCTCGGACAGGGCGCCTGCCAGGCCCTGGAGGACGCGGTCACCCTGACCGCCGCGCTCGCCGCCGGGCCCACCGTCGAAGCCGCGCTCACCCGCTACGACGCCGAGCGCCGGCCGCGCAGCCAGGCCGTCGCGCGGGCCGCCCGTCAGGCCGGGCGGATGGGGCACCGGCTCTCGCACCCGCTGGCGGTCGCCCTGCGGAACACCGGGATGCGGCTGACGCCCTCCCGCCTCACCACCCGCATGATCCTCCGCCACCACGCCTGGACCCCGCCGCGGCTGCCCTGATCAATACAGCCAGGGGGTGTTGCGAAAGTCCTGTGCGGTGCCCGCGGTGTCCGGTGCGTGCTCTCGGCGTGCCGGGCGAAGGCCCTCGTACTGGGCGTACTCGGGGCTTCGGCCGGTGCGGCGAGAGTGCGTGCCGGGCGCCGTGGGCATCGTGCAGGACTTTCGCACCACCCCTAGCGCCGCAGGTACGCGAGGACGGCCAGTACCCGGCGGTTGTCCTCGGCGGAGGGGGCGATGCCGAGCTTGGCGAAGATGTTCGCGGTGTGCTTGGCGACGGCGCTCTCGCTGAAGTGGAGGGCGCCCGCGATCGCGGCGTTGGAGCGGCCCTCCGCCATCAGCTCCAGCACGTCGCGTTCGCGCGGGCTGAGGGCGCAGACGCTGCCACGGGCCTCGCCGCGCTTCAGCAGCCGGCCGATCACCTGCGGGTCCAGGACGGTGCCGCCCGCCGCCACGCGGCGCACGGCGTCGACGAACTGGCCGGTGTCGGTGACCCGGTCCTTCAGGAGGTAGCCCACGCCACCGTCGTCGCTCGCCAGCAGCTCGTTCGCGTAGAGCTGGTCGACGTACTGGGACAGCACGAGGACCGGCAGGCCGGGCCGGTGGCGCCGGGCTTCGAGGGCGGCCTGGAGGCCCTCGTCCGTGTAGCCCGGCGGCAGGCGCACGTCCACGACGGCCACGTCCGGCCGCTCCTCCAGCAGGGCCCGCAGCAGGCTCGGACCGTTGTCCACCGCGGCGACGACCTCGAAACCGTGCTCGCCGAGCGTACGGACCAGGCCGTCCCTCAGCAGGAAGAGGTCTTCGGCAAGGACGACGCGCACGGGATCTCCAGGGTCACTGTGGTCGGGCCGCCCCGCGGGCTGTGCAGGACGAGGCTCCCGTCGAAGGTAGCCAACCGCCTGCGGACGCCGAGCAGTCCGGTCCCCAGCGAGGGGTCCGCCCCGCCGTGCCCGTCGTCGGTGACGGTGACGCGCAGCCGCGGGCCGTCGGCCGACGCCCCGTCGGCCGACGCCCCGTCGTGGACGAGGACCACGTCGACGCGGCCGGCACCGGAGTGCTTCGCCGCGTTGGCCAGCAGCTCGTTGACCGCGAACCAGGCGGCCGACTCCACCGCCGCCGGCAGCCGTCCCGTCAGCCGGGCGTCGACGTTCACGTCGAGGAAGCTGTCCAGCGCCAGGGAGCGCACCGCGTCGCCCAGGCCCCGGTCGGTGAGGACGGGCGGCTGGATGCCACGGACCAGCTCGCGCAGGTCCTGAAGGGCCCGCGCGGACAGCTCGCGCACCTCCAGCAACGCGGCCCGGGCGGCCCTCGGATCGTCGTCGAGCAGCCGTGTCGCGCTGTCGAGGCGCATCCCCAGGGCCACCAGCCGGGCCTGGGCCCCGTCGTGCAGGTCCCGCTCGATGCGCTGGAGTTCGGCCGCGCGCCCGTCCACGGCGTCGGCCCGGGTCTCCGTCAACCGCTCGATCCGGCGGTGGAGTTCGGTGCTGCGCGGCACGTCCAGGAACCGCCGGCCCCAGCGGGCGTGCAGCCGCAGCACGGGCGGGGCGAGGAGCAGGCCCCCCGCCGTGAAGACGAGACCCAGCGCCGCCGCCGCGAGCACCGTCCAGGTACCGTCCACGGGGACGAAGGCGTACCAGTTGCCGTCGCCGAGCAGCCGCCACACGAAGGGCCGCACGAGCACCCCGAACAGCCCGTACACGACCAGCGACGGGGGCACGGCGACCAGCAGACCGCCCACCACGGGTTCCAGCCACGCCCAGGCCAGCTCCCGCCAGAACCCCGCGTCCCCCAGGACCGCACGGGCCCCCGCGCGGGGCAGCGGATCGGGCCGCCCGGTCCGCACCCCCGACCACCGCAGCGCCCGCAGCCGCGCGCGGTCGGCGCAGCGGCGCAGCGCACCCGCCCCCGGAGGCAGCAGCCGGTGGCCGACGCCGACGGGGAGCAGCAGCAACGCGCCCACGACACCGGCCCCGACGACCGACAGCCACAGGCCGAGCAGACCGGCGAGCTGGCAGCGGCCGACGGCGGCCACCCGTCGGGAGACCGCCGCACGGAATCGGAAGGCTGTCGAACTCATGTCCCGTGCAGGGTAGTCGGCGCCGCCCCCGCCGCCTCGTGCCGCCCCGCCCCCGCCGCCTCGCGCCGCCCCGCCCCCGCCGCCCGGCTCCGGGTCCCCAGGCCCAGCAGGGTCACCAGGGCCACCGCGAGGCAGGACATCCCGAAGCAGACCATCGGCAGGACCGCCCCGGACTCCTCGTCCAGGAAGAGCAGCAGCCCGAGGTTGACCAGGGTGTGGAAGCCGCCCGCGACCAGCAGCCGGTACCAGCCGCCCGTACCGTCGAGGGCGACGCCCAGCACCACCGACATCGCCACGGTGGCCAGCAGGAAGCCCGCCGCGAAGGCCGGGGCGCGCCCGAACACCGGAACGTGCCACACCCCCCACACCACACCCACCGCAACCGACGACGCCACCACCCCCAGCCGGGTCCGCAGCAGCGGCTGGAGGAAGCAGCGCCAGCCGGCCTCCTCCCCGCACGCCCCCACCAGCTGTGCCGCCGCGACCAGGACGAAGGGGTGGTGCGGGCCGCCCGGAGCGGCGGAACCGCCGTCCCCCGCCGTCAGCGCGTACCCGAGGACGGTCAGCGCGACGACCGCGACGGCCGTCCCGAGGACGGCCACCGCCCGGCGCGCCCCGCGTCCGCTCCCGCCGCGCAGCAGCGCACGGGTCTCCCGCCACCGGTACGCCGCGACCGCGCCCACCCCCAGGGCCGGCCCGAACTGCGTCAGCTGCACCACCTCGGCGGGCACACCGGTACCCGGCTGCACCGCCCCCAGCACGCCCGCCGCCAGGAAGGCGACCGCGGTGAACACCCCCGCCGCCCGCCACACCCCGGCGCGCCCCGCCGCTTCCGTTCCGCCCGCCACCGTCATGTCCGTCCCGCCCGTCCGCTCGTGTTCCCTGTGCGGACGACGATGCCGGGCGCGGCGCCCCCGGCCACTGCACCTGTCCCCCCGGCCGGGGTGTACCCACCTCCACCCCCGGGGGCCGTGTTCACCGGGCGCGCGGTCCCGCAGGCCGGCCCCGGGCCCGAGCCCCGCTCCCGGTGCCGTGCGGGCCGCGGGGCCCGGCCGCCGGCCGCCCCGGAGGACCGGCCGGCCCTACGGGCGGTGCGTACGGCAGCACGCACGCACCCCTCGCGGATTCCGTCAGGTGTGGAGGCGGCCGTTCGTGCCGTCGTGGTGGTCGGCGTGTTCGTCGTCGAACCAGTAGTCCCCGGCGGCGAGGTAGCGGAAGGAGTGCGCGGTGTGCGCGGGCAGCGCGACGGTGGCGGCGCGGGTGCCGTCACCGCGGGACTGGAGGGGGTGGGCGGCGGGGTTCCAGTGGTTGAAGTCCCCGACCACGCTGACCGGCCCGTCCGGCGTGTCCTCGGGGAGGACGAAGGTGACCTGGGTTCGGCCCTTGAGCTTCCTGCGTTCGAGCACGGGAAGGACTCCTGCCGCGAGAGACGGGGGAACGGGCCCGTGCATCCTCGCGGAGAGGTGGGCGCGGTGGTGCGTCGCGGCGCCGTGGACGGCGCGGAGGTCACCCGCGTGGCCGTGCCGTCAGCCGGGCCGCCCGCGTCGCCACCGCGGCAGCGGTGGGTCCGGCGGGGGAGGCGAGGCGGGATCCGAGGCGGGAGCGCATCTCCCCGGCGGCCAGGCGCACCTCGCGTGAGCCGGCCATCTCCTCCAGGGCGCCGAGCAGGGTGATGATCGCGCGGGCCTCGTCCGCGGTCACCAGCTTGATGCGGGTCTCGGCCGTGGCGTCCATGAGTACCTCGAGGAAGTCTTCGTCCATGCCGGGTCAACGCCGCCCGGCGGCCCCCGGTCACCCCGCGCGCCGCGGCCTGTGGCCGGAACGCGGGCGGCGGGCGGTTTCACGCCTGGCGGCGGGCGCCGGTTCCCGGCGGGTGGAGCACGGCCTCGGTGACGAGGCGGCCGGGAGGGGGAGACGGCGGAGGACCGGCGGCGCCACCCGAGGCGGGCCTGCGGGAGCCCTGCGGACGAGCCCGGGACCCCGACCGGGTGTCGGTCTGCCACGGCAGGTGGGCGTGGACGGTCTTCCCGCCGTGGCCCGCCGGGTAGACCGCGACGTGATCGGCGAGGGTGGCGACGATGTTCCAGCCGTAGCCCCCGCCTTCGCCGGTGGTGTCGGGGGCGCGGGGGCGAGGCCGGTCGGGGCTGGTGTCGGTGACGTCGATGTCGACGCCGGTGTCCGTGAGCGCGAGGTCCAGGCTGTACGGCCCGTGCGCGTGCCGGACCGCGTTGGAGACGAGTTCGCTGATCAGCAGCAGCGCCGCGTCCTCGTCGGCCTCGGTGACGGGTCTGCCGGTGTGGTGCGCGGTTTCGAGCAGGTCGTGGGCCCGTCGGCGCGCACAGGTCGTGGCCTGGCTCTCGGGCAGATCGGTGTGCTGGGTCAGTGGCCGCATCGTCGCTCACCCTCGGCGTCCCGGGTGCGTGGTCTTCCGGTAGGTACGCCTACCCGCTCTACGCCGTTTATGCGCGCCCCCGCGCGAGGCGCGGAAGCCGCCAAGCGGTCCGGAGGTCAGGTGGCGAGGCAGGGGCGCAGGGTGAACAGGCGGCTCGTGCCCGTGAGGTCCAGGACGCGCAGGGCCTGCGCGGGTACGCCGCAGAGTTCCAGGCTGCCGCCCTCGCGGGCGGCGCGCCGGCGCAGGCGCAGGAGCGTGTTGAGGCCGCAGGAGTCCATGAAGGCGAGGGCCGACAGGTCCAGGGTGAGGACGAGCCCGCGCAGCGCGAGGGCGCTGACGGCCTCGGTGAGGCGTGGGCCGGTGTCCATGTCGAGCTGGCCCGACACGGCCACGACGGCGCGGTCGTCCTGCCGCAGGGTGGTCACGACGACGTTCAGGGCGGCGTACACGGTCTCGTCCGCCGTTCAGGTAGAGCCCCATCACGGTCGGCTCCCCGAACGGACGCGGAGGAGGCCGTCAAGCGCGCGGCACCGGGCCGCACAAAGCCGAGCAAGACCACCCGTACCCGCCGTCGGCCACTGTGCGTGGCCCCTTGGTGGCACGGGGACCCTCACCAGACCAGGCTGGTTCGCAGACGTCTGCCCCGTGCGGGGGGCCGTACACCCCCCGGCGCCGGGCAATCCGCCCGGCCCGGTGAACGGCTCCCGTACCGGCCGGGGCCGCCTCCGGCCGGAGGCGGCCCCGGGTCCTAACGGCCGGTCCCGAACGACCACACGGCCCGGTCGCCCGGGCCGACCACGAGGGTCGAGCGGCCGATCCGCTCCTCGTGCCGGTGGAGCACCGGCCGGTTGAGGGACATCTCGACATGGCGCAGCCCGGCCTGCTCACGGGCGACCGGGTCCAGCCGGACGGTGGTGCCGCCCCCGAGCGCCAGGACGCCGCCGCCGGGCAGCTCCCGTACGGTGAAGCCGCCCGCCTTGAGCAGCGGCACGGTGTTAGCCAGGTCGCGGGCGGTGACCCCGAGCCGGATCGAGGTCACGTCCCGCATCAGGCGGTCGCGGTAGCCGTCGGACAGGTACCGCTCGCGGCCGACGTCACCCGGGTGGGAGGCGGGCTCGGTGTTGCCGCGCGGGTCGGCGAAGTACTCGGGCAGGTACTCCATGCCCCAGGCGCCGAAGGCGTCGTACTGACCCGTGGTGAAGACGGCGTCGAACCACGGCACCGGCACCCCGTCGCCGAAGTCGCGGGTCTGGCGGAAGGTGACCGGATCGGGTACGCCCTGCTCGCGCAGGCGGGCGGTGACGGTGGCGAGGTCGCCGGCCCGCTCGGTGGAGAGCCCCATCCCGCCCGCCCCGAGCGTCCCGTCCTGGCCGGGGACGTCGCCCACTCCGAACAGCTCCAGGTAGGTTTCGCGTCCCATCAGGTACCGGCCGGTCCAGGTCTCGCCGCCCGCGCCGGTCGTGGTGCGGACCTGGAAGTTGGCGAAGTCCCGCAGGTAGGCGGAGTGTTCGATGGCGTCGGCGGTCTCCCGGTCGAGCACCCCGTAGGCGTGGTTGTAGAAGAGCAGCTGACGTCCGGCCGGCGGACCGGTCTCCTGCGCGGAAGCGACCCCCGCGGTGCCGCCGGCCAGCCCGGTCAGTACCACGGTGAGGAGGACCATCAACAGGTGTGTTGCACGACGAAGCGACATGCGGGCGATCGTAGGCCGCGCCGTACGTGTCCGCCGCCGAATAAACAGCGGGGCGGGGTGAGTTGAAGGAGCCTCCCGGCCGAGCACGGACCCCGACGGGGCGCCGGGTCAGATCTCGCCCCGCCAGGCGCCCGTCTCGACCCCGCGCGACTCGATGAACAGCTTGAACCGCTTCAGGTCGCCGGCGATCTGGCGCTTGACGAAGCCGAGCTTGTCGGCGGCGGTCTCGGCCAGTCCGTCGGGCACCCAGTTCATGTGCAGGACGACCTTGGTGGTGCCCGCGTCGATGGGCTGGAAGGTGACCAGCCCGGCCTGACGGGTGTCGCCGTCCACGGTCATCCACGCGACGCGCCGGTCGGGGAGCTGCTCGGTGATCCGCGCGTCGAACTCGCGCTGCACCCCGTTGACGTTGGTCACCCAGTGCGTGAGCGTGTCCGTGCGCTGCTCGACGCGCTCCACCCCTTCCATGAAGGCCGGGAAGTCCTCGAACTGCGTCCACTGGTTGTAGGCCGTGCGGACGGGCACGCTGACCTCGACGTACTCCTCGACGTGCGACATGCGCACTCTCCCTTCCGTGTTCCCGGCGGCCCCCACCCCGCGGTGCCGGCCGCCTCCGTCAGGACGTTCACGGCGCGGTTACCCGCCCGGGCGCCGCGCATGCGGCACGGGACCGCCGTGAAGCGGTGTGGTGTCGGCCCTCCCGGTCGGGGCAGGCGCGTGACGTCCACACCCCCTGCGGACGCGTCCGCGTCAGCGCCCGCGTCCGAATCCGGAACCGAATCCGGAACCAATCCGGAACCGAACCTGCCGAGGAGATGAATGAACGCCGCCCTCCGCCTGATGGCCGTCCTGGCCGCCGCGGTCCTGCTGACCGCCGCGGCCGGCTGGGCCGTCGACCTGCTGCTGCGCCGGGCCGGCGCGCGCCACCCCGAGACCCCGCTGTGGAACGCCCTGCGCCGGTGCCGCCCGGCCCTGCGGATCGTGCTCCTGGCGGCGCTGCTCCGCGGCGCCCACCTGCGGACCGGGTGGCGGCCGCTCCAGGAACACGAGGCCGTCGTCGGCCGGGTCCTCTCCCTCGCCCTGATCGGCGCCGGGGCCTGGCTCATCGTGGGCGTCGCCTCCGCCGCCGTCGAATCCGGATACGCCCGGTACGCCACCGGCACCCGCGACCCCGCCCGCGTCCGCCGCGTCCGCACCCAGGTGACCCTGATCACGCGCGTCGTGACCGCCGTCGTCGCCGTCGTCGCGGCCGCGGCGATGCTGCTGACCTTCCCGAGCTTCCGTGCCCTCGGCACGTCGGTGCTCGCCTCGGCCGGGATCATCGGCATCGTCGCGGGCGTCGCCGCACAGTCGACGCTGGGCAACCTCTTCGCCGGGTTCCAGATCGCCTTCGGCGACATGGTGCGCATCGGGGACACGGTCGTGGTCTCCGGAGAGTGGGGCGTGGTCGAGGACATCACGCTGACCTTCCTCGCCGTGCGGACCTGGGACGAACGCCGGATCACCATGCCCGTCTCGTACTTCACCACCCGCCCCTTCGAGAACTGGTCGCGCGGCGGCGTCCAGATGACCGGCACCGTCTTCCTCCACTGCGACCACGGCGCCCCCGTGGACCTCATACGCGACAAGGTGCACGAGATCCTGCGGCAGTGCCCGGAGTGGGACGGACGGGGCTGGGACGTGGCCGTCACCGAGACCACCCCCTCCACGATGGTGGTACGGGCGATCGCCACGGCCAAGGACGCCGACGACCTGTGGACGGTGCGCTGCGCGGTGCGCGAGCAGCTGATCGCCTGGCTCACGGAGAAGCACCCCGAGGCCCTGCCCCGCCTGACCCTCGCCACGGCCCCGCACCCCGACCCCGCCCCGGACCCCACGGCCGCCTTCCGCAGCCCGGAGCGGAGCCGGTGACGCGCAGCGGGCGCGGCCCGGACCGCCGGGGTGCAGTGGCGTTTCTGCGGTGAAGCGGTGCCTCCGTTGGGGTGAGTCGGCCCGGCCGGTCGGGAGGGCGCGGCGGGGCAGCCGGTAGAACCTGCCGCATGATCGAGCACCCTCGACATGGCCCGCCGGCCGCCGACCGGACGTCCGCCGCGCCGGCTTCCGCCGCACGCGGGGCACACTCCCGCCCCGCGCGCTGAGCCGGGTGGTGCACCCCAGAGCCACGGAGGAAAGACCATGCCCCAAGGACTGTCCATCCACATCGGCATCAACGAGATCGACGAGACGAAGTACGGCACCAAGGGCGAGTTGAAGAACCCCGAGAACGACGCCCTCACCATGACCGACCTCGCCAGGACCAACGGCTTCGACGTCGGCGCGACCCTGCTCACCAAGGACGCCACCGCCGACAAGGTCACCTCCGTGCTCAAGGACGCCGCCGGACGGCTCACCGGCGGCGACATGCTCCTGCTCACCTACGCCGGCCACGGAGCGCAGGTGCCCGACAAGAACAGTGACGAGCCCGACCGCCGCGACGAGACGTGGGTGCTCTACGACCGGCAGTTCATCGACGACGAGCTGTACGCCCTGTTCGGCACCTTCGCGGAGGACGTGCGCATCTTCCTGCTGTCCGACAGCTGTCACAGCGGCACCGTCTCGCGGGACGTCTCGCACTTCCTCAGTGACGCCGAGCTCAAGCGGACCTTCGACACCAGCGAGCCGTCCGAGGTCCGTTCCCGCATCCGCGTCCTGCCGCCGGAGGCCCAGTTCCGCAACTACCAGCGCGACCAGGAGCTGTACGACGAGATCCAGCGCTCCGTACCCTCCCTGGACCTGCAGGACATCAAGGCCGACGTCCTGCTGATCTCCGGGTGCCAGGACAACCAGACCTCCAGCGACGGTGTGGGGGCCAACGGCCTGTTCACCGAGACGCTCCTCAAGACCTGGCGGAACGGATCGTTCCAGGGCACCTACTCGACCCTCCACCGCCGCATCGTCGAGAGCATGCCGTTCTACCAGACGCCCAACCTGTTCCAGACCGGCAAATCCAGCCCGGAGTTCCTCGCCCGGACCCCGTTCTCGATCCTGTAGCACGCGGTCCCGGCGTGCCCGGCTCACCCGCCCGGCCGGCACAACCGCAGAGCGCCCCTCCCTCCGGAGGGGTGCTCGCCCCAGGCGGCGCCCTCGCCCGCTCCCCTCAACTGCCGTACCCCATAGGGTTATTGACCCCAAGGAGGTGGGGTGGCGGGCCTCGTCCGCTCGATTCCCGTTCGAGGTCTCCTCCCTTTCGCCGTGACAGCGTCGGGGCTCCAGGCTTCAGTGGAGACGAAGGGACAAGAGGAATGACCAAGTCAAGGCGCAAGCTCGGCATCGGTGCCGTGGTGGCCGCGATCCTGGCCGCGATGATCACCTTCACCGGTCTGCAGGGAGCCACCGCGCAGGAGCAGGGGCGCCGAGGCTGGGACCACTTCACGTTCGGCGTGCCGTGGGAGGAGTCCTACGGGTACTCGCAGGGCATCAGAGCCGGGAACACGATCTACATCTCGGGCCAGGTGTCCCACGACGCGGCCGGGAACTTCGTCGGCGCCGGTGACTTCGAGCTCCAGGTGCGCACCGCGCTCGGCAACCTGGACAAGGTCCTCGCGCACTACCGGGCCCCGCGCAGCCAGATCATCAGCATGAAGATCTTCACCAAGGACCTGCGCCAGAACTTCGACACCGCCGCCAGGCTGCACAAGGAGTACGTCGGCGACCACCGCACGACCGACACCATCGTCGGCGTGAGCGACATGTCGGTCCCGGACCAGCTCGTCGAGATCGAGGCCATCGTCCAGCTCTCGCCGCGTTCCTGACCGACCGGGCCTCCTTGAGCCTCGCCGCACCGTGGTCCGCCGCCCGTTCCCGGAGGCGGACCACGGTGCGGCGGACGGTTCAGCGTTCGTCCGTGCCCGGCCGCACGGGCGGCGGAGCGGGACGGCGATGATGTGGCGCATGTTCTACGAAGACCTCACCGAGTACGACTACCAGGACGAGGACGCGTTCACGGAGCGGGACTCCGTCTTCGCGCTCTGGTACCGCCCGGCGTACACCCGTCTGAACGTCGGGTGGCTGGAAGCCGGCAAGCCGTACTCGACGGGGACGGTCCCCGTGGCGTTCGTGGAGAAGCTGAAGGCCGTTCAGGAGGTCCAGTGGATGAACGTCTGCCTGGGCGTCCACGAGTGCGACCTGTGTCCTGACGGCGAGGCCCCGGAAGGCAACGGGGAGGTAAGGATCCCGGGCGGCCCCGGGACCGCCTACGCAGCCCCCTTCCTGATCACGCACTACGTCACCGCTCACGGATACCGGCCGCCGCAGGCCTTCATGGACGCCGTCCTCGCCGTGGACCTCGACGCGTGGGCTGCCGCACGGTGGCCTGACGTCCCCTTTCCCTGGGTTCCCGACGACGCGGAACGCATGCTGGAGTAGAACCGGTTCGGCCCGGGTGCTTGCCGAAGCCCCGGAAGGTCTCCGCCGCGTCAGCCGCATCCGAGGACGTCGCCCGTCCGTCGTGCGGCCGGCCGCTCCGTTCTGAACGGCGTACCGGGCCGGGCCCGGCTGGATACCCTGGACACGCCCCGCCGGCGGTACGCCGGACCAGCCGTCAGGCCCTGCGCGGGCAACGGAGAGGCGGGAGCGGAGCCCGTGCCCGACGGGGACCACGGCGAGGTCGTCATGTGGCTGCTGGAGCACTGCCTGCGGCAGCGCCCCGACCTGCGCCTCTACCCCGAACAGGGCCTGCGGGCCCCCACCTACGGGAACGGCAGCGCACGTCCGGACGGTGTCCTCGCCCCCAAGGGCTACTTCTCCGGCCGGGGCGAATGGGCCGGGACCGAAGGGGTCGTCATGGTCCTGGAGGTCACCTCGTACGACGCGATGACCGACCGGAGGGACCGTCAGGACAAGCCGCGCGCCTACGCGGAGATGGGGATCCCCGTCTACCTGCTCGTCGACCGGGACGACGGCTCCCTGGTCCTGCACACGGACCCCGTCAACGGCAGGTACCACACGCGGAGGTTCCTTTTCGGTGACACCGTGGCGATCCCCGGGCCGGTGAGCGTGACCCTCGACGACACCGACATCCTCAAGAACCACGTCCGTTGAGGTCCGGCGAGGTGCGCGCCCGGTTTCACGGCCGCTCCGCCGGGAGGGGACGGAGCGTGGGCCAGCGGGCGAGGGCGCGGTGGCGCATGGCCACGCTGAGGCCGCTCAGGCCGTCAAGGGAGGCGTGGCCGGCCGTCATCGCGCCGACGACCCCGAGCCGGTGGACCAGCCGCTGGCGAGCGGTCGCGGTGCCCCACTTCCAGTCCCGGCGGGGTATCCGGGCCAGGTGGTCACGGCCTTCGCGGTGCGCCCGCCGGCGATCCCAGCTCGGCCCGCAAGCCTTCCCCGAAGGGCAGTCGTGACCACACGCGGCCATCCTGCCACGCCGCCGTACGGCCGTACGGCTATTGCGGCCGGTCCCGTCCCGGCGGGGGCAGTGGTTCGCGGGCCGCGTGCCAGGCGGGCGGGAGGGCGGCGGTGCCCGTGCGGGCGGCGATCACTCCGCCCGCGATGGCGCAGGTGGTGTCGATGTCGCCGCGGCCGGCGACGGTGGTCCACAGGCCGTCGTGCAGGTCGTCGAGGTGTCCCGCCGCGCACCAGAGCGCGTAGGGGACGGTGTCGGGCCCCGACATCCGGTAGCCGGAGCCCAGCACTTCCGCGGCGTGCCGGACCGAGGTGCGGGCCGGCATGCGGGACGCGATCCGTATGCCCGACCGGACGTCGCCTTCCGGCAGCCGTGAGGCGACCGCCCGGAGGAACTCCGCGGGAGCCGGCGCGGGTCCGCCCCGGCTGCGTGCCGCTAGGGCCGCGGCGAGGGCCACCGCCACCGCCCCGGCGGCCGCCTCCGGGTGGTGGTGGGACACCGCGCTCTGGAGGGCGGCCTGTTCGGCGACGGCGTCCAGGTCGGCGGCGTGCCAGGCGCCGAGCGGGGCGACGCGCATCGCCGCTCCGTTGCCCCAGGAGCCCTGGCCGCCGAACTGCCCGGCCACCACCTCCCGCCAGGGCTCGCCCGCGCCGATCCGGCGGAGCACGTCGTGCATCGAGGCTCCGTAGCCGCGGTGCGTGTCGTCGGCGTATGCGGCGGCGAGGCGCAGGGCGAGGCGGTCCTGGTCGACCGTGCCGCCGCCGTCGGAGAGTTCCCGGACGAGCACGAGCGCCTGCGCGGTGTCGTCGCTCCACCGCCACAGGGGCTCGGGCGGCAGGATCCTCGCCTCAAGGGCCTCGGGGCCTTCGCGGCGCAGGATGCCGAACCAGCGGTCCCCGAAGGCATCGCCGAAGGCGAGCCCGGACAGTGAATCCAGCGCTGCGTCAGGCACGTTGATCATCGGGCCAGTGTCGCAAAGCGGGGCCGCCCCGGCACCCCGGTTTCGGTACGGCGTGGACGAGGAAGGGCTCCGGCGGAGCCCGGTTCGTCCGGGGACGCGTCCGGAGCGGCCGGGCCGTCGTGGAACCGGACCGTGCGTGCGGTACGCGCACCCTCGCCGCCCGGGCTTTGTAAGCTGGCTCCCGAGCGCCCGATGCGCTCGGGTACGGGCACACGGCGACGGCGCGGGACGGCGGGCTCATGACGACTGCACGGGATCTGCTGATCGTCGTACTGGATGGCGGCACCGAACGCGCGGCCGAACAGGGCGATCTGTCGCTCGCCCTCGCGGGCGCCGAGCTGGTCGACCTCCTCGGGGCCGGGGCCGGGGCCGGGGCCGGGGCCGTCCGGTTGGACGGTGACCGGATCGTGCCGGGCGACGGACCGCTTCCCGCGGACCGGCTGCTGGCCGAGGCGGCCGCGACGCTGGTGCGCGACGCCCCGTACGAGTCGCTCGGCGACTGGCTGTGGCGCCGGGGCAGCGGCCTGGCCAAGGCCTACCGGGCCGCGCTGGAGGGGGAGGGGCAGCTCGTGAGGGAGGCCCGCCGCGGACTCTTCGCACGCGCGGGCGAGCCGATGCCGGCCGATACGCCGGCCTGCCGCCGGGCCATGGACCGCCGGGCCGCGGACGAACCCGTCCTCGCGGCCCTCGTGGAAGCCGCCGGGATCCGCGGTGAGCGGACCGGCGAAGCCCCGGACGTGACCGACGACGAGGTCGCGGCCGTGCTGGCCGCCGTCAACGACGCGGTGGTGGAACTCGCCTCCGAACGGCAGCGGCGTGCCGTCGACGAAGCCGCGTTCGACAACATCTGGCGGGGTGCGGGCGGCTGACCCGCCGCCTCCCGCCGACCCGCCGTCTCCCGCCGCCCCGGCGGCCACCGCCGCTCCGCCTACCGCGCCGCCACCACCCTGGCGGCGTACTCCGCCAGTTGGGCCCGCAGCCGCTCGCGCGGTACGCCCTCCCCGCCGGCCAGCCGCTCGACGAGGTCGGCGCGGGTGGCGGCCAGCAGGGCGTGGGCGGTGAAGCCGGGTTCGGTCAGGCCGGGGACCTCGTCCAGCACGGACCGGAGCAGGCCGTGCCACATGTCGTAGTGCCCGGCCTGGTACGGGGTGCCGCTGCTCCCTGACTCCTCCAGGGCCAGGGCCAGGACGCGGTTGTCGAGTTTGAAGCACAGGATCGCGTCGAGCAGGGCGGGTACGCGGTCCTGCGGGGGAGCGGCGGGCCCGAGGGGCGGGGGGCCGGCCTCCGCCGCCGCGCGCACCGGTTCGAGCCGGGCCTCGTACAGCGCCCGGAGGAGGCCGGCGCGGTCGCCGAAGGCCCGGAAGAGGGTGCCCTTGCCGACTCCCGCAGCCGCCGCGATGTCGGCCATCGTGAGGTCCTCGGGGCTTTCGGAGCGGGCGAACAGGGCGTCGGCGGCCTCCAGTACGGCCTGCCGGTTGCGGGCCGCGTCCTTGCGGGTCCTGCGTTCGGGCTCGGGCGGGGTCACGGGTGCCTCCGATTGAAAAGCGGACCAGGGGTCCGTATCGTCCTCGGTGAAGCGGACCCGAGGTCCGCATTCCTTGGAACGGAGGATACCCATGTCCGTACCCGCACGGACCGCCCCGATCGCACCGAACGCCCCGGCGGATCCCGCCGCCGGACCGGGCGCCGGACCGGCCACCGGGCCGGCCGCCGGACCGGGCGCGGCCCCCGCCACCGGCACCACGCTCGTCACCGGCGCCACCGGGACCACCGGCAGCCGCGTCTGCGCGCGCCTGACGGCCGCCGGTCACGCGGTCAGGGCGGCCGGCCGCAAGGCCACCCCGGTGCCGGGCGCCGCGGCGATCGCCTTCGACTGGTACCAGCCCGGCACCCACGCCGCCGCCCTCGACGGTGTCGACCGCGTGTACGTGGTCCCGCCCGTGGGCGATCCCGACCCCGCGGCCGTCGTCCTGCCCTTCCTGCGCCGCGCCCGCGCCGCGGGGGTCCGGCGGGCGGTGCTGCTGAGCGCCTCCTCCGTCCCGGCGGGCGGCCCGGCCGTGGGCCAGGTGCACCAGGCGCTGCCGGGGCTCTTCGACGAGTGGGCCGTGCTGCGGCCGTCCTGGTTCATGCAGAACTTCACGGGCGGCCACATGCACGCCCGGAGCATCCGTACCGACGGCGTCCTCCACACCGCCACCGGGACCGGCCGGGTCGGCTTCGTCGACGCCGAGGACATCGCCGCCGTGGCCGCCCGGGCCCTGACCGGCGTACGCGCTCCCAACACCGACCTCGTGCTCACCGGGCCCGAGACCCTCGGCTACGACGACGTCGCCGCGGTCCTCACCGAGGTCACCGGAAGGACCGTGACCCACCGGCCCCTGCCCCACGGGGAGATGCGCGACCGGCTCGCCGCGCTGATGCCGCAGGAGTTCGCCGCGCTGCTCGCCGACATGGACCGGGCCATCGCCTCGGGGGCCGAGGACCGGGTCACCGACTCCGTCCGGCTCCTCACCGGCCGCCCCGCGCGCCGCTTCCGCGCCGTCATGGAACGGGAGCTCGGCGGCGGCGAGGGATGACCGCCGCTCCGGGGGCCGCCGGACTAGGCTGGAAGTGCAGCGCACCCCGGGAGGCTGCCGCGATGGCCCAGGCCCGTCACCACCGTTTCCACCTCGACCAGGACGGACACTCGATCACCGTCGTGTGGGCCGCTCCGCGTCGCCGGGCCGAGGTGCTGGTGGACGGCAAGGTGGTGGTGTCCGTACCGACGCGGCGCGGGGCGACGACGGAGATGCGGGGCGAGACCACCGGATCCGACGGCACCGCGCGGCCCTTCACCGTCCGCCTCGGCAGTACGGACATCCCCGGCGGGGAACCCCTGTGCGTCCTGGAGGCCGGCGGCGACCTGTACCTGATGCCGTCCGTCCCCCTCACGGCGCGGGAACGCAGACCTGCCGAACCGGCGCCCCTGCCGCGCACCCCCGCCGAGCTCATGGCCCGGTGGTCCGCCCGCCGGCGCGGCAACCGGCCGGGCTGAGCGGACGGGACGCCGTACCGGATCCCTCGCGGCCGGCAAGGGTTCGGCCACCTTCCGCTCCGCCCGTCCCGGAGCGTGCGGCGGGGCCGTCAAGGGTGGCGGCACCGCCGTGGCGTCCGGTCCCGGCACGTCGGCGTCCGGATGTCCGTCGACGGGCAGCGGGAGGAAGCCCGTCGTCTCGGATGAGCGAAAGTCCATGACGGCGACGGCCGTTGACGAGGCCCCCGGTGCCGGGACGGCGCGGCCTCGCCCTCACGCGCGGCGCGTTCCGGAGACGAAGCGCCGCTCGGCCGCGGAAGGACCGGCGTGACCTGGCACTTCGCGAACCAGTGGCCCGTCGGCCGGGCGGCGGCGCGCGGCGTGGCCGGATGTCGGCGTCCGGCTTGGGGGTGTGGATCACCGGCCGATACCCTCCCACTAGTTGCTCAAGTCAACCAATAGGGAATGGGTATGGACCACACCACCGGACGCTTCCACAGCCACGTGGAGGAGCTCCTCGACGCCCTGGAGAAGGAACCCGACCGGGATGCCGTCGTGCACGGGGACCGGCGCGTGAGCGCGGGCGACTTACACGGCCTCGTCCACGGCATGGCCCGCGCGCTGCGCTCCCTCGGGGTCGCTCGCGGCCAGACCGTCACCCTCCTCGCCGGGAACCTGCCCGAGACCCTCGCGGCCCGCTACGCCGCCGGGCTGCTCGGCTGCGCCGTGAACCACCTCTACGCCGGACTCTCGGCCGACGTGCACGCCGCCATCCTCCGGGACGTAGAGACCCGCACCCTGATAGCCGACCCCGCCTCCCGGGAGCGCGCCGCCGGCCTGGCCCGGCGGGTGCCGCTGGACCGCGTACTCGTCCTCGGCGGAGGCGGCGGACGCAGCGGAGGCGGCGGAGGCGCAGAAGGAAGCGCGGACCTGGTGGGACTCGCCGCCGAGGAGTCCGCCGGCGTCCTGGAGGGGCAGGCGCGTCCGCACGACATCTGCACCATCCGCCACACGGGCGGCACCACCGGCCACCCCAAGGCCATCTGCACGACCTTCGAGCAGTGGGCGTCGGCCGGCCCCGACTGGTCCGGGGAAGGGCGGGTACGGGCCCTCGTGTGCACCACCCTCGCGCACGCGGCGGGCCTGATGGCGGACAGCACCCTGCGCCACGGCGGCACCGTGGTCCTGCAGGACGGGTTCGAGCCCGGCGCCGTGCTCGCCGCCGTCGAGCGCGAACGCGTCACCCACATGTTCCTGCTGCCGCCGCTCCTCTACCAGCTGACCGACCACCCCGACGCCGACCGCACCGACACCTCCAGCCTGCGCATGCTCACCTACGGCGGCTGCGCCTCCTCCCCGGCCCGCCTCGCGGCCGCCGTCCGGCGCTTCGGCCCCGTACTGAACCAGTTCTACGGGCAGAACGAAGCGGGCGGCATCAGCGTGCTCTCCCCGCAGGACCACGATCCGCGACGACCCGAGCTGCTGCGGACCGCCGGAAAGGCCATGGAGGGCGTCGAGGTGTCCGTCCGTGACGCCGGCGGACGGCAGTTGCCCGCCGGCGAGCACGGCGAGATCTGCGTCCGCTCCCCCCACGTGATGCAGGGCTACTGGAAGCAGCCCGAACTCACCGCGGAGGTGCTGCGCGACGGCTGGCTGCACACCGGCGACATCGGGTACGTCGACCAGGACGGCTACATCACGATCGTGGACCGGCTGAAGGACATGATCGTGGTGGTGGGGGGCCACGTGTACACGGTGGAGCTGGAGGACGTCCTCAACTCCCATCCGCAGGTCCTGCAGAGCGCGGTGTTCGGGGTCCCCGACGCCAGCCTCGTGGAGCGGGTCCACGCGGTCGTCGTCCGCACCCCGGACGGCGACGTCGGGGCGGAGGAACTGCGGGCCGTGGTCCGGGAGCGCAAGGGCGCCATGTACGAGCCCGCGAGCATCGTCTTCGCCGACGCGCTGCCCCTGACCGACGCGGGCAAGCCGGACAAGAAGCTCCTCCGGAGCCGGGCCGTCACGCCGGTCGCGTCCCCCTGACCGCACGGAGAGCGAGGAGGAAGCCCGGTGAAGGAATTTCTCCTGGTCCTCCGGGTCCGGTACTCGGCGAAACGTCTCACACGGGTACGACACGCCGCCCGGCGCGGCAGCCGGCCACAGCCCGCCTCCCACCGGGCGCGGCCCGTCAGCCCCCGCAGCTCATGAACGCCTCGCCGGAGCCGCCGCCCCGGTCCATCGGCTCCCTCGGGGGGCGGGTCAGCAGCCCGCTCTCCTCGGTGAACCGGGGGAGCTGGGTGCGGAGCGCCGGGGCGCCGAACAGCGCGACGCTCAGCAGCAGGACGTCCGGCCGGCGTTCGGACGCCCGGCGGGCCTCCGCGTGACACCGGCGCAGCCGGGCGAGGTGCGCCGCGCCGCGCAGGGTCCGCCGGGGCCACACCCACAGGGCCACCGCGCCGGCGTCGGCGAGGAGGCCGAGCAGCAGCCACCCCGCCGTCTGCCCGCCCGCGGCGGCCCCGAGGGGAGCGGCGGCGAAGACCGGGAGCAGCAGGCCCCGTACGACCCGCACCCGTCGCCGCGACACCACCAGCCCGGCCCGTTCCAGTTCCGCGGCCACCTCCTGGACGGCGGCCCGCACCCGGTCAAGGCGGTACAGGCGGCGCGGGTGCAGGGAGCCGAACAGCGCGTGGAACTGGGCGCGGGCCACCGCCGAAGAGCCACGCGGCAGGCCGGCCCCGACGGGCCGGACGGTGCGCCGCCGGCCGGCCCCGACGGAACCGGCCAGGTACAGCTCGACCAGCCCGGTCTGCGCCGCACCCGGGCCGCCGCCGCGCAGCAGGCCCGTCTCGACGGGTGTCAGCGGCCGGCCGAGCGGGTCGGGCACCGGCCCCACGCCGGGGCGGAGGCGCAGCACGGCGGCGACGAGCAACAGGAACCACGCGGCTCCGACCGACACCGCGCCGAACTCCACCACGGACCACCCCTCCCGGTTGCCCTCAGACTGGACCCGAACCCGCCTTCTCCGCCAGCCCGTTGCCCGCGTCGGGCCCGCCCGCGGGCCGGGACTGGTGCTGAGGCGCAGGGTCCACGATCCTTGGGCGATGCGCGCTGCCCGCCTGATCCGCATGGCCCTCCTCGTCCAGTCGAACCCCGGTCTGACCGCCGCTTCCCTCGCCCGGGAACTGGAGGTGTCCGAGCGCACGGTGATCCGCGACGCCCAGGCGCTCCAGGAAGCGGGCATCCCCATCCGGTCCGAGCGCGGCCGTGCGGGCGGCTACCACCTGGCACCGGGCCACCGGACCCGGCTCACCACGCTGCACCCCACCGAGGCGGAGACGCTCTACCTCTCCGGGCTGCCCTCGGCCCTGCGCGACCTCGGGCTTTCGGGCGCGGCGGACACGGCCCGGCTGAAGCTGTCGGCCACGCTGCTCCCCTCGGTGCGCGCGGCGGCCGAGTCGTCGGTGGGCCGCTTCCACCTCGACGCGCCGGCCTGGTTCCGCGAGCCGTCGGCACCGGAGCTGCTGCCCGAGCTGGCCCGTGCCGTGTGGTCCGACCGCACGGTCGAGCTCGGCTACGCGCGGCCCGGCCGGGACGGCACGCCGCCGCACACGGTGACCCGGCTGCTGGAGCCGTACGGGCTCGTCCTGAAAGCCGGGGTGTGGTACGTCGTGGGCCGGGTCCCGCAGGAGCGGCCCGGCCGGGCCGGTGCCTGGCGCACCTACCGCGTCGACCGGGTCACGGCCCTGTCCCCGGCTCCCGGCGCGGAGGAACCCTTCGTCCGAGACCCGTCCTTCGACCTGGCCGCGCACTGGCGGGAGCAGGCGGCCGCGTTCGCCCGGGAACTGCTGCGGACGACCGTCACCGTACGCGTCACGGAGCGGGGCCTGCGGCGCCTGCCCGCCGTGGTGGATCCCGCGGGCGTGGGCGAGGCGCTGGCGTCGGCGTCCGCTCCGGACGCGTCGGGGCGCGTCACCCTCGACGTGCCGGCGGAGTCGCAGGACGTCGCCTTCTCCCAGCTGGCCGAGCTGGGCGCGGAGGCGGAGGTACTGGCGCCGCGGGACCTGCGCGCCCGCTTCCGCGAGCACGCGCGGGCCCTTGCCGCCCTGTACGGGGAGGGGGCGGAGGATCAGCGGTAGTCGTCCGCCGATGCTTCCTTCCCGCCGTACCAGACGTCCTCGAAGTACGCCCAGGCGTCCGGGCGGCTGCCGTCCACGTCCCGTACGCCGTAGACCTTGGCGAGGTCCGCGCTGGAGGCGGACTTCCCGTTCCAGCGCGCCGCCCGGTCCGGGTCGGCGGCGAGCGCGGCGACCCCGCGTGCGAGGTAGTACGGCGACTCGGCGATGCCGAAGTGCGGATCCCGGGCGACGGCGTCGCGCCAGTTCTCCTCGGTGACGCCGAAGTGGCCGAGCATCTGCTCCGAGCGCAGGAACCCCGGGGTGACCGCGACGGCCGTGCCCCCGTACTCCGCCAGTTCCTCGCCGAGTCCGAACGCGATCCGGATCGGGGCGTTCTTCGCGAGGTCGTAGTAGAGGTTCTCCCGGTACCGGCGGTTGGACCGCGCCGTGCCGTCGGTGACCTCCACGTGCAGCGGCGCGTCCGAGCGGATCAGGAGCGGGAGGGCGAGTGCCGCGGTGATCACGTGCGAGCGCACCCCCAGCTCCAGGATGCGCAGTCCGTCGGCGAGCGGCGTCTCCCAGCTCTTCTTGCCGAAGACCGAGCCGGCCATCAGGTGCTCGCCGCCCCAGAGGTCGTTGACGAGGACGTCGAGACGTCCCTGTTCGCGGTCGATGCGCTCGACGAGGGCCCGTACCCGGTCCTCGTCCAGATGGTCGGTGGGCACGGCGATGCCGGTGCCGCCGGCGGCCGTCACCAGTTCGGCGGTCTCCTCGATGGTCTCCGTGGTCCGGCCGACCTCGCTGGCCTGCGCGCGGGTGGTGCGGCCGGTGACGTAGACGGTGGCGCCGGCGCGGCCGAGTTCGACGGCGAGGGCGCGTCCGGCGCCCCGGGTGGCCCCGGCGACGAGCGCGATCCGCCCCGTGAGCGGGCGCTGCCGGTCGGGGTGCCGGTCGGGGTGCTGGGTGGTGATGTCGTTGTCCATGGCACTACGGTCCACCCCAAAGGTGACAGTTCCCGTCACCCTTTGTTCCCGGCGTGGCCTGATTTCCCGTGAGCCCCGTCGCATTCGGGACCTGCGTCGGGGCCCGCCTTCGTATGATCCTTTGTCCATGGGGGACACGGGCCCGTTCAGGGTCGTCACAGAGCTGGGCCAAGGCGGCATGGGACGCGTCCTGTTGGGGGTCGCGCCCGACGGGCGGCTCGTCGCCGTCAAACAGGTGCATGCCGAGCTCGCCGAGGACGACGGCTTCCGCGCCCGGTTCCGGCGGGAGGTGGCCGCCTCCCGGAAGGTGTCCGGCGCCTACACCGCCCCCGTCGTCGACGCCGGCCCGGACGCCCCCACGCCCTGGCTGGCTTCGCAGTTCGTGCCCGGCCCCACCCTGGGCGAAGCCGTGGCGGCGGCCGGGCCGCTGCCCGAGGACGCCGTGCGGCGGCTGGCGGCCGGGCTGGCGCACGCCCTGGCCGACGTCCACGCCTCGGGGCTGATCCACCGCGACCTCAAACCGTCCAACGTGCTCCTCGCGGAGGACGGCCCGCGCGTCCTCGACTTCGGCATCGTGCGGGCCGTCGGGGACCAGACGAAGATCACGCACACCGGCGCGCTGATCGGGTCGCCCGCCTTCATGTCCCCCGAGCAGGTCCTCGGGCAGGAACTCACCCCGGCCGCCGACGTGTTCTCCCTCGGTGCCACCCTGGTCATGGCCTGCACGGGCAGCGCCCCCTTCGCGGCGGCCTCCGTGCCCCGGCTGCTGCACGAGTTCCTCCACGCCGAGCCCGACCTGTCCGCCGTACCGCCCGCGCTGCGCGGCGTCATCGGGCCCTGCCTGGCCAAGGACCCGGCCGCCCGCCCGACCCCGCGCGAGCTGCTCGCCGTGGTCGGCGCGATCGCGCCCGCCGCGCGGCCCTGGCCGGAGCCGGTGAACGCGCTGATCGCCGCCCAGCGCGCCGAGATCGCCCGGCTGGTCGCCGCACCGGCCCCGGAACCGGCTCCGCAGCGGCCGGGCGCCGGCCGGGCCGGGGAACCGCGACGCCGCCGGACCCGGCGGACCCGGCTGCTGGTCGCGGCGGGTTCGGCGGCCGCCCTCGTCGCCGCGCTGCTGACGTTCGGACGGCCGGTCGTCGACGAGGTCTACTACGCGGTCGTGCCCGAGGGCGTCCCGACGCCCGGCGCCGTCCCGCTGTCCCAGGTCGCCGACACGTACGCGGGCCCGCTCCCGGGCACCTGCGACGAGGTCCGGGGCAGGGTGGCGGTGCCCGCGGGCTTCGACATCCGGTCGGGCAGCGGCACGGTCTTCGTCGAGGGGACGAACCCGGACGGGATCAAGTACCCGCAGATCTTCTGCGTCTGGCACAGCCGGTCCGGCGACGAGATGTACGTCAAATGGGACCTCTACACGAGCCGGCCCGGCGGCAAGACCGGCGCGGAGCAGTCGAAGCGGAGCTACGAGGGCATGTACATCCGCGGGGGCGTCCGGCGCGACACCGCCCTCGGCTTCGTCGAGGAGGGCATGTGGAAGACGAAGCGGAAGAAGCAGGACGGCTGCGTGCTGTACGCGCGTGACGTGAACCTGGAGCTCTTCTTCTCCCTGAAGGGCCCCAACCACCCGGCGGGCGCCGCCTGCGAGGACACCCTGCGCGGGGTGGCCCGGTCGGCCCCGTCGCTGGTGGCGAAGCGATGAGGCCGCTGCGGGAGTCCGACCCGCTCACCACCGGCCCCTACCGGCTGCTCGCCGAGCTGGGCCGGGGCGGCATGGGCCGCGTACTGCTCGGCGCGGCTCCCGACGGGCGGCTGGCCGCGGTCAAGCAGGTGCACGCCCGCTTCGCCGCCGACGACGCCTTCCGCGCCCGCTTCCGCCGTGAGGTCGCCGCCTCCCGCAAGGTCTCCGGCGCGTACACGGCCGCCGTCATGGACGCCGACGCGGACGCGGAAACCCCCTGGCTGGCCTCAGTGTTCGTGGCCGGGCCCGCGCTGGGCGCGGCGGTCGAGGACTCCGGCCCGCTGCCCGAGGAGACCGTACGGCGCCTCGGGGCCGGGCTGGCGACGGCCCTGACGGAGATCCACCGGGTCGGGCTGGTCCACCGGGACCTGAAGCCGGACAACGTGCTGCTCTCCCGGGACGGTGTCCGCGTCATCGATTTCGGGATCGCGCGGGCGGCCGAGGGCGGGGAGGGCACCGAGCTGACGCGGACCGGCCTGGTCGTCGGCTCGCCCGCGTTCATGTCGCCCGAGCAGGCCGAGGGCAAGGAACTCACCCCGGCCAGCGACGTGTTCTCCCTCGGCTCGGTGCTCGCGCTGGCCGTCACCGGCCGCAGCCCCTTCGCCGGGACCTCCACCCTCCAGACGCTGTTCAACCTGGTGCACGCGGAGCCGGACCTGGCGGCCGTACCGCCGGGGCGGCTGCGGCACGCCGTCGAGTGGTGCCTGGCCAAGGAGCCGTCGGCCCGGCCGGCCGCGGAGCAGGTGCTCCGGCTCCTCGGCCCGGTGGTGGCCGGGGAAGGCGGGGGCTGGCCGCCCGCCGTGCGGCGGATGATCGCGGAGCAGCAGGCGGACATCGGCCGGCTGCTGGCCGACCCGGACCGTACGCTCGCCGAGCGCCGGCCGGAGCCGGTGCCGCCGACGGCCGTCCTGACGCGGGCCGCGCAGCCCGTCGGGGCCGGCGGCCGGGGCCGGGGCCGCCCGCGCAGGCCCGCCGTCCTGGCGGCCGCCGGGGTGCTCGTGGCGGCGGCGCTCGGCGGGGGCGCGTACTGGCTGGCGAACTCCGGCTCCTCCCCGCTGGGCGGCTCCGGCGTGCCGGACGCGTACACGAAGATGCCGGTCTGCGAGGAGGCGGCCGGCACACTGCCGCTGCCGGCCGTGCAGCGGCGGAAGGACAAGGACGTCTACAACGAGAGCACCTTCAGGGCGTCCACGCGGTGCGAGTGGTACGCGGCGCCGTACGAGGTGGAGGGCGGCGGGACGTACCAGCCGCCGGACCCGCACGCGATCGTCGGCTGGGACCTCGAGCGCAGCACCGACACCCGGGGCAACGCGACGGAGCGCCAGCGCGAGGACTTCGGCGGCACCGGCAGCGGCGAGGAACCCGAGACCGGGCTCGGGGCCGGCGACGCCGCGTACTGGTACGGGCCCGGCGGCCAGGACGAGGGCTGCCGGCTTTACGTACGGGACGGCAACCTCGTCGTCCAGGTGATCCTCTCCGGGGACGAGCACCCGCCCGAGCGGTGCCGCGACGAGGCCAGGGAGATCGCCCGCGCGGCCGTGGCGGCCATGCCGGGCTGACCCCCGGCCCGGCCCGTGCGCGGGTCACGGCGCCGGCAGCGCGCGGGCGTGCGCGGCGGCCAGCGCCACCGCCACCGCCCGGTCCGCGGTCGACTCGTCGACGGGCTCACCGGTCAGGACCAGGCGGAAGTAGATCGGCGCGACCAGGGCCTTGACCAGCTCGGCCGGGTCGGTCTCCGCCGGGAGTTCGCCCCGCTCGACGGCTCGGGTGACGACGGGTTCCGCCCGGCGGAAGCGGTCCTCGAAGAGCGCGCGCTTGACCTCCGCGAGCTGCGGCAGGCGCACGGCGTCCGAGAGGACGGTGGCCAGCAGGGCCCTGCCCGTGCTGCCGGTCATGGTGGCGACGAGGGAGCGGGCCAGGGCGCGCAGGTCGCTCTCCACAGCCCCGGTGTCGGGGATCGGGACGTCCGTGGCGAAGTGGCCGGTCAGCGCCTCCACGACCAGACCGTCCGACGTCTTCCAGTTCCGGTAGACCGTCGTCTTGTGCACGCCGGCCCGCCGGGCGACGCCTTCGACCGTCAGCGCGGCGTACCCGGTCTCCGCGAGTTCGGTGATGGTCGCCGCCAGCACGGCGGCACGCATCTTGCCGCCCCGCCCGACGGCGGGGCCACGCCCGGGGGGCGTCCCGGCAGACTGCATTGCAACTCCTAGTTGCGTTATCGGGGATATGTGCGACAGCATCAGGGTATTGCAACTTCCTGTTGCGATGTGGCCCTGCCCTGCCCTGCCCTGCCCTGCCCTGCGCGCGACCACGCCACCCACCCATGGATCGAGATCCCCGTGACCCGTGATCCCGGAACGTCCGCCCCCGCCCCCCGTCCCTCGCCGCGCGGCCGCTGGACGCCGGATTCCATTCCCGGCCAGTCCGGGCGCCTGGCCGTCGTCACCGGCGCCAACAGCGGCATCGGCTACGTCACCGCGCGCGAACTCGCCCGCCGGGGAGCACACGTCGTCCTCGCCTGCCGCAGCCGCGAGCGCGGACAGGACGCCGTGGAACGCCTGCGGGCCGAAGTCCCCGGTGCCCGCGCCGAACTGGGCCTCCTCGACCTCGCCGACCTGCGCTCCGTCCGGCGTTTCGCCGAGGAGTGGCGGCACGACCGCCTGGACCTCTTGGTCAACAACGCCGGCATCGCCATGGTTCCGCTCTCCCGTACCGCCGACGGCTTCGAGTCCCACTTCGGCGTCAACCACCTCGGCGCGTTCGCGCTGACCGGCCTCCTCGTGCCCCGCCTGCTGGCCGCCCCGGACCCGCGCGTGGTCACGGTCAGCAGCGAGGGCCAGCGGTTCGCCCGCTTCGACCTGGACAACCTCGACGCCGAGCGCGGCTACCGGGCCCTGTACGCCTACATCCAGTCCAAGCGGGCCAACCTCTACTTCGCCACGGAACTCCAGCGCAGGGCCGACGGTGCCGGGCTGGGGCTGCGCAGCATGGCCGTCGCCCCCGGGCTCACCCGTTCCAACGTCCTCACCGGCGGCGCCAACGGCACCCGAGGCCGCGCCTACGCGACCCTCGTGCGGCTGCTCCTGCGCAGCGCCTTCCGCCCCACACCGGAGGGCGCCAAGACCTCCCTGTACGCCGCGACCGTCGCCGGCCTGCCCGGCGGGAGCTACGTCGTCCCCGACGGGCCCCTCCAGCTCCGCGGTGAACCCGTCCTGCGCGACGGGGAGCGTGCCATGCGGGACGCCGCCACGGCTCGCCGGCTGTGGACCCTCTCGGAACGCCTCACCGGAGTGGTCTATCCCTGGCCGGTCCGCCCCTGAGGCGTGGAGTCGCCCCGGCTCCTCCGGCTTCCCCTTGCCCTGACCTATCGACTTTCGATAGATTCCCATCGTAAGTCGATGGAAGGGTGGGTCATGGGAAAACTGACGGTGGGTGCGCTCCGCGCCGTGCTCGCGGTGGTGCTGGCGGGCACGGTGTTCGTACAGGTGCTGATGGTGTGGACGTTGGTCAGCGGGAACGACCCGGAGGACGGGTCGCTCCCGCTGACCCCGCTGCGCCTGATCACCGTCCTGGGCATGGTGGCGGCCCAGGTCGCCCTGGTCTGCGTAGGGCGGCTGGTGACGATGGTGCGGCGCGGCACCGTGTTCTCCCACGCCGCCTTCCGGTACGTGGACGGCGTGATCGGCGCCATCGTCGCCGCCGCCCTCCTGTGGTTCGCGGTCACGGCCCTGCACGCCCCGGGCCAGCGGGAGGATCCGGGCGTCACCGTCATCATGGCCGGGATCGGCGTGGCGATCCTCGGGGTCGCGCTCATCGTGCTCGTGCTGCGGATGCTGCTCGCCCAGGCCGTCGCGCGCGACGCCGAGGCGGCGGAGATGCGGGCCGAACTGGACGAGGTGATCTGATGCCCATCGCCGTCGACATCGACGTGATGCTGGCCCGGAGGAAGATGTCCGTGGGCGAGCTCGCGGACCGGGTGGGGATCACGCCCGCCAACCTGGCCGTCCTCAAGAACGGCCGTGCCAAGGCGGTGCGCTTCGCGACGCTCGCGGCGCTGTGCGAGGTGCTCGAATGCCAGCCGGGCGACCTGCTCCGCTGGGAGGCCGGGGACATCCCCGCCGGATGACGTCCCGTGCGGCGTCGCAGGCGTCGCAGGCGTCGCCCGGCGTCGGCCCGGTGAGGTGAACCCTCACGCCGGATGGCCGCGCCGCGGGCGGCAGCGGTGGCGGCCCGCCGCGCCGCCCCCCAGGCTCGTTGACGGTGACAGGGGGCCCGGACGTGGACGAGCGAAGGGCGGGAAACGATGCCGCAGGCCGAAGAGAAGGGCCTCGCCGCGCGTCCGGACGCCGCGGCGGACCGGCGCCGGAGCGCGGCCGGGCGCTTGAGGACCGTACTCACGCGCACCAGCCTGGTGCCCGCGTTCCTGGTGCTCACGGTGATGATGGTGGCCCTGTGGCTCATGGGCATGCCCTTCCTCCAGGCCCTGACGGTCTCCACCGGGGTGAAGGTGGCGGTCGCGCTGCTCGAACTGCGCCGGCTGCCGGATTCCCCGGGAAGCTGATCCCGCGGCGACGCCGCCCTCCGGGTCTGGCCTGATCGCGTCCTTGCGGGCGAGGCCGCGCGGCAGAAGGATCCCCTTCGACCCGACAGGCGGGGCAGAAGGGGGCAGCGATGGGGTTGTGGGGGGCTCTCGGAAGAGCCGGGCTCGTGGTGGCCCTGGCCGGGGCCGGGCTGGCCACGGGCGGTGCGGCGGAAGCGGTGCCCGCGGCACCGCAGCTGCTGGTGAAGCGGACCGGCGGCCTGCTCGACGGGGACATCGTCGGGTTCTCGGTCAAGGGTGGTCCGCCCAAGGCGTACGTATGGGTCGAGCTCTGCGCCCCGGTCACGGTGGCGGGGGCCTGTGACGAGGCCACCGGGCGGCAGTTCCGCGTCCTGCCGGACGGCACCCTGCCGCTGTCGCCGAAAAAGCTGTACGCGCAGCTCGCGACCGGCGCGGGCACCTTCGACTGCCGTACCGCCACCGTCGAGCACCCGTGCCGGCTGGCCCTGACGGACAACACCAGGGCCGTCCTCACCACCGTCCCGCTGCGCTTCCGGCCGTACGGTGAGCTGGAGCCGGCTCCCACCGTCCGGGTGGATCCGTCCGGGGGCCTGGTGGACGGCCAGTCCGTGCAGGTCACCGGACGCGGCTACGAACCGCAGTACCACTCGGTGGTCCTGGAGTGCGTCACGGGCTCCACGGAGGCCACGGGCTGCCGCTCGCGCGGCCGCCCCCCGGCCACCACCGATCAGGGGCGGCTGGAGGAGACCGTCGGCCTCTCGGCGACCTTCACCTCCATCGACGGGCGCGCGGTCGACTGCCGGGTCGCGCCGGGCTGCGAGATCGTCGTCTTCGGGACCCGGGTCCGCGGCCCGCGCTCGGTGTCCCACCCCCTCCAGTTCGCCCCGGCGGAGCCTGCGGAGGCCAGGGCGGAGGCGCACCCGGCCGCCCGCTGACGGCGCCCGGCACCGGCACGGCCCCCGCGCACGGCGCCGGCGGGGCCGGGCCGGGCCGGTTCGGGGCGGGGGTCAGGGCGAGGCCGTGCGGAGGGCGAGGAGGACCGTGTCGTCATCGGGGTGGGGTGGGGCGACGGTCGCGGTGAGGCGGTCCAGGACGCGGTCCAGCGGGGTGTGGGGTGCCGACGCTTCGAGTTCCAGGGCGGCCCGGTCGATGGCGCGCCCGATGTCGTTGCCGCGGTGTTCGACGAGCCCGTCGGTGTAGAGCAGCAGGGTGCTGCCCGGCGGCAGGAGCAGGGTGTGGCTGCGGCGACGGGTCGGGGGGAGGGCCGGGTGGATCAGGAGGCCGTGGGAGGTGAGGGCGCGGGTGGGGCGGCCCGGGCGGGCCAGGAGCGGCGGCGGATGCCCGGCGTTGGTCCAGGTGAGCCGCCAGTGCCCGTCGGGACGGGGGACGAGGTGGGCGTGGACGAGGGTGCCGCCGGCCCCGAGGCCGTGGGTGCGGCAGGCGGAGTCCAGGGCCTGCACGGCGAGGTGCGGGCCGCCGCCCGGCTGGTCGTGGTCGGCCTGGCGGAGCATGCTGCGCAGCTGCCCCATCAGGGCGGCGGCGGAGATGTCGTGTCCGGTGACGTCTCCGACGGTCACCGCCCAGCCAGGGCCGCCCGCCGCGCCGGGGCGTGACAGCGGGTACATGTCGTACCAGTCGCCGCCGACCATGTCCTCGTGCGCGGCCGGACGGTACAGCACCGCGCTCTCCAGCCCCGGCGCCCCGGGCAGCGCGGTGAGCATGGCCTCCTGGAGCAGGCGCGCCACCGAGACGCGTTCGTCCAGGTAGCGCGCGCGTTCGACGGCGCGTGCGGTGTAGCCGGCCAGCGCCGCCAGCACGGCCCGTTCGGCCAGGTCGATCCGGTACGGGATGTCCCACCCCAGGACGAGGGCGCCCAGCGTGCCGCGTACGCCCATCAGCGGGACGGCGACCACGGTGCGCAGGCCCATGGAGCCGAAGGCGGCCGCGGCCTCCGGCTCGTAGCCGGCGGCGGCGGCCTCCCGCACGTCGAAGAGAACGGTCCTGGCCTCGCGGACCGCACGGGCGCCGGGCCAGTCGATTCCCCGGTCGAGCGGCTCGCCGGCCTGCTCGGCGGCCTCCGGCGCACCGGCGTCCGGGCCGGTGCCCCCGGACACGCGGTGCAGCCGCCCGCCGTCGCCGAGCAGGAGGAGGCCCACGTAGGAGGGTTTGAGGTCGCCGCTGACCAGCTCGCCCACCTGCTCCCGGACCTCCGCGAGCCCGCGCGTGTCGCCGAGATCCTCGGCCGCCCGCAGCAGCAGTTCGGCGCGGGACAGCAGCGTCTCCATGCGGTCCGCCTCGACCTCGGCCAGGCCGGCCGCCGCCTCGGCCTCGCGCTGTCCGCGCTGCGCGGTCCGGGTACGGGCCCGCAGGCGTGCCTGCGCGCCGCAGGCGGCGGCGAGGTCGCGGAGGTCGCGCAGATCGTCCTCGCCGAAGCGGCGGGAGCCCGCGTCGGCGACGGCGAGCACGCCGAGCAGTTCCCCGCCGGGGCCGATCAGGGGGACCCCGGCGAAGGAGGCCGGCGGGTCGCCCGGCGACCGCCAGGTCCACGGGCGGCCGTGTTCGGCGGTGCGCCGGCAGAAGGCGACCGCGTCCTCGTCCGCAGCGCCCGGCGGCCATGCCTCCGCCTCCCCCAGGCCCCCGGCCATCCACACGAGCGCGCGGGGCGTGCCCAGCAGGCGGGTGGCCAGACGTGCGAATCGGTCCACGATCCCTTCCTTGCGGTCCGCGAGGGCCTCGCCGTGCAGGGACGGGGTCGCTCCTTTCAAGCAGGGGTTGCCCGGAAGTTTCCTTTACATCTATTTGTATATCTTCTGGCCGCCGGCCGTGCGTGGACGCCCTCAGGCGGGAACGCCTGCGAACGGTCCGGCGCGCAGGGTGTGGAGGAGGTCCCCGGGGTCCTGCCGGACGACGGCAGCTCCCGCGGCCCGTAGGTCCGCCTCCGGTATGCCGCCGCAGAGCAGGGCCACGCAGCGGTCGACTCCGGCCCGGCGGCCGGCCCGCATGTCCCAGACGCTGTCCCCGACGAACACCGCCCGGCCGGGTTCCGCCCCGGCCAGCTCCAGCCCCCGCTGCACGGGCTCCGGATGCGGCTTGCCGTGCTCCACGTCGTCCGCGCTGGTGGTCGCGTGGATGACGTCGTCGGCGTCGATCGCCCTCCGCAGCGCCGACAGCTCGTCCCCGGAGGCAGAGGTGACCAGGACGACGCGCCAGCCGTCGGCGGCGAGCGCCTGCAGCAGCTCCCCGGCGCCGGGCATCGCCGCGATCCGCGTGAAGTAGGTGCCGTAGAGGGTGTCGTGGGCCGTGCTGATGGCCTCCCGTTCCTCGTCGTCGTCGTGGCCCTTGCCGAGCAGGTGTTCCAGGAGGTCCGGGCCGGGCAGGCCGAGAGCGTGGTGCACGGCGTGCATGGGGACGCGGTGCCCGGCCTGCCGCAGCGCCTCCCACCACGAGGTCACGTGCAGGTGGTTCGTGTCGGTGAGCGTTCCGTCGACGTCGAAGAGCGCCGCGCGCACACCGGAGTCCGCGCCCGGTCCGGGGACCGTCCCGGGCGCACCGGCCGTTTCCGTGCTTGCGATACGGGGCATACCGGGCGACTACCCGGGGGAGCGCCCGCAAACTTCGTTCCCCCGGTCCGGTGTAGGCGGGGGCTCCCGGGGCAGGCGGGGCGGCAGAGGACTGCGTGACGAAGATGGTCCGGAGAAGGGAGCCAGGGACATGGCTGAGAAGGCCAAGGGCAAGATGGAACAGCTCAAGGGCAAGGGCAAGGAGACCATCGGCAAGGCGACCGGCAACGACCGGCTGAAGGCCGAAGGCAAGATGGACGAGGCCAAGGGCAAGGCGAAGGAAACGATGGGCGAGGCCCAGGAGACCGTCCGGGGCATCGACGACTCCCTGCGCGGCAAGAAGAAGAAGTAGCCGCTCCTGATGATGCACGGATCCCGACAGCGGATCCCGAGACAGCGGAAGGGCGCGGACCCCGAGCGGGCCCGCGCCCTTCCGCGGTGCTGCGAGCCGGCCCGCTCGCAGCCTTCCGCAGCCTTCCGCGTGGTGCTACCGGTCGGCGCCCAGGGACGCCCCCGACCCCACGAGCGGCGGGGTGTCGAGCCCGGCGCCCCGGCGGAGCCCTTCCAGGAAGGCGCCGACCGCCTCGGTGGCCGTACGCGCGGGAACCCAGCCGAGTTCCTCCCGGGCCCGGCCCGCGTCGAGCAGCGGAAGCCGCAGGACCGCGTCCAGCAGCCCGGGCGCCGCCGGGGCCAGGTGCAACCGCCAGGCGGCGGCCAGGGCGGCGCGGGCCGCCGCGGCGGGCAGCGGCACCGTCCTGGCGTCCAGCAGCCGCGCGACGGCCGCCGTGTCCAGCACCGGATCGGCCACCAGGTTGAACGGCCCGCGCACGGGCCGCACCACGGCCGCCCGGTACGCCTCGGCCGCGTCGTCGGTGTGCAGTGCCTGGAAGCGGAGCCCCGTGACGGCGGGCAGCGCGGGAACCAGGCCGGGCCGGACGAGCCGCCAGGGGAGCAGCGGGCCGGCGAAGATCCGCCGCTGCTCGGACGCCGACGCCTCCTTGAACAGGAAGCCCGGCCGCATCCGTACCACCCGCATGTCCGGGTGCGTCAGCTGGAAGCCGTCCAGGTACCGCTCCAGGTACGCCTTCTCCCGCGTGTAGGCGGCACCGGGCCAGCCATGGGTCGGCCAGGACTCGTCGACGGGCCGCCCGTCGGCGGGGGCCGGCGAGTACGCGCCGACCGAGGAGGCGTACACCAGGGCGTGGACCCCGGCCCGGGCACAGGCCTCGAAGACCCGGATACCGCCCAGTACGTTGGTCCGCCAGGTCTCCACCGGATCGTGGGTGGGCTGGAACTTCCAGGCGAGGTGCACCACGGCGTCCGCGCCCGCGAACAGCCCGGCCAGGTCGGCCCCGCCGGGATCGACGTCCGCCGCCGCCCAGCGCACGCCGCGGACGTCCAGGCCCGGCAGGCGGCGGGCGATGCCGAGCACGTCCGTGACCGCCGGGTCCGCCGACAGGGCGCGGACCACGCTCGTGCCCGCGTTGCCCGTGGCGCCGGTCACGACGACCCTCATGACGCCCACCCGGCCGAGTGGAACGGATGGTGCAGCCGTGGGCGACGGCCGGCCGGCCGGTGCGGGGCGGGCCGGGAGCCGCCCGCCAGGGCCCGCTCCACCGCGGCCAGCCGCATGCCTTCCAGCTCCCGGATCTGCCGTCCGGCCCGATCCGCCAGGCGGCCGAGAACGCCCGGGGGGATCCGGTCGTCGGTACGGGCCAGACCCTGGAGGGAGCGCCACAGCGCCAGCTTGCCCTCCACGCCCAGACGCAGCGCCTCCAGTTCGAGGACGTCGCTGAGCGGCGAGCGGGAGACCAGACTGCCGTTGAGCTTGACCCTGCCGATCTTCTCGGCGATCCGGACGGGCAGCGTCCGAGTCCGCATGACAGGTACGCCGAGGGCCGTCATGATCTCCGTGAGGCTGTCGCGGTCCTCCGCGATCTCGTCCGCCAGCTCCCGCAGACGGGCTCCGGCGGGATGGTCGCGGTGCGCCCGCGCCGTGCGGCGCGCCAGGGCGACGCCGCCGGCCGAGCCCGCGTAATGGTCGTTGAGGTAGATGCGGAGCAGGCGTTCCGGGTCGGGGGAGGAGGACCGGGAACGGCCGGGATCGGAGTGCATGTCACCAGCTCCCGTCGAAGGGTGCGCACGATACGGCGGTGGCGGCGGGTCGGAACCGCCGCACCACGGCCGTCGTTCCCCCCGCGCCTTCCCCGGCCCGGAGCGGGAAAACGGGCGCGCGGCGCGACCCCCGGACCGCGCCGGGCATACCCGGCGCCTCACCGGGCACGCGCCGTCACATGAGCACCCTCGCCCTGCTGCCCGGCGTCTACCGTCCGGCAGCCGACACCCGGCTCCTCGCCGACGCCCTCGCCGCGGAGGCCATCGCGCCCGGCTGCGCCGTCCTGGAGGTCGGCACCGGCTCCGGCGTCCTGGCCCTGCTGGCGGCGCGCCGGGGCGCGGTCGTCACCGCCGTGGACGTCTCCCGGCAGGCGGTGCGCACCGCCCGGATGAACGCCCGGCGCAGCGGCCTCCCGCTGAGCGTCGAGCACGCCGACGTCGCCGGCTGCGCCCGGGGACGGCGCTTCGACCTGGTGATCAGCAACCCGCCCTACGTACCCGCGCCGGGCAGCGGTGGCACGGGCGAGGCCCTGGCCTGGGACGCGGGCCCCGACGGCCGCGCCGTCGTGGACCAGCTGTGCCGGCACGCCGCCGGATGGCTGGGGCCCGGCGGCGTCCTGCTGCTGGTGCACTCCGCGCTGTGCGGCGCCGCCACGACGGTGGCCCTGCTGCGCCGGCAGGGCCTGGCCGCCCGCGTCGTGCGGCGCGCCGACATCCCCTGGGGCCCGGTCCTGTCGGCCAGGAGGTCCTGGCTGTTCCGGCAGGGCCTGGCCCCCGAGTCCGCGACGCGGGAGAAGCTGGTGGTGATCCGTGCAGAGCACCCCTGACCCGGCAAGGCCCGAAGCGCCCGCAGGCCCCGCGGGACCCCATGGGCCCGCAGCGCCCGCAGGCCCCGCGCGGCCGCCCGTCCGGCGCGTCCTGATCGACCCACAGGGCCCGGTCCTCGTGGAAGGGCCCGTCGAGGTCGTCGCCCCCGACGGCACGACCACGCGCAGCGACCGCTTCATGGTGGCCCTGTGCACCTGCCGCCGCAGCCGCACCTACCCCTGGTGCGACACCAGCCACCGGCGCAGGGAGCGCCCGTGAGTACCGCCCCCGCGTCCCGTCCCGCCCCGTGGCACGCCGAGCCCCGCGGCCCCCTGAGCGCGGCCGTCGGCCAAGCCCTCCTCACCGGCCGCACCGCTGCCGTGGACGGCGGACCGGCGCCGCGATCCGTGGCGGAGGCCGACCCCTGGGGAGACGACCTCCACCTGGCCCTCTACCTCCTGTACGAGCTCCACTACCGGGGCCTGCCGGGCGTACCCGACGCCCTGGAGTGGGACCCGGACCTGCTGCGCTTCCGCGCCCGCCTCGAACAGCGCTTCGTCACGGAGCTCGAACGGGCCGTGCCCGGACCCCGCACCGTCGAGGAGGCCTTCGCACCGCTGCTCCGCGAGCCCGTAGGCCCGCCCGGCGGCGTCAGCGGTCACCTCGCCGAGCGGGCCGACCTGGACCTCGTACGCGAGTACGCCGTCCTGCGCTCCCTCTACCAGCTCAAGGAGGCCGACCCCCACGCCTGGGCCCTCCCGCGCCTGACCGGCCGGCCCAAGGCCGCCCTCGCCGCGATCGAGTACGACGAGTTCGGCGCCGGCCACGCCGACGCCGTCCACGCCCGGCTGTTCGCCGACCTCATGGCCGAGCTCGGGCTGGACCCGGCCTACGGCCGCTACCTGGGACACGCCCCGGCCGAGGCCCTCGCCACCGTCAACCTCATGTCCCTCTTCGGGCTCCACCGGGCCTGGCGCGGCGCCCTCGCCGGGCACTTCGCCTGCGTCGAGACCACCTCGCCGCCCGGCGCCCGGCGCATGGTCAAGGCGCTCACCGCCTGCGGGGCCGGACCCGCCGCCATCCGGTTCTACGCCGAGCACGTGACCGCGGACGCCGTCCACGAACAGGTCGCCCGCCGCGAGGTCATCGGCGGACTGCTCGAACAGGAGCCCCGGCTGGAGGCTCAGGTGGCCTTCGGCTGTGACGCTCTGCTGCTGGTGGAGGAACGCCTCTCCGCACACGTACTGGGCGCCTGGCGGGACGGACGCAGCGCACTGCGCCGCCGCCTCGACCGCCCGGGCACCGCGGACCCCGGGCCGGCACCGGAGCACCCGTCGTGCGCCCGCTGACCCGGAGGCGCCACGGGCACGTACGCGGCCGCCGGGGCGCCGCCCCGCCCGCCCGTACCGGGCCCGTCCCGTGACGGCGCGGCTGCGGACCAGCGACCCACACCGGCCGGGCTGGCGGCGCGTGCCCCACGGCCGGGGGTTCCGCTACCTCGACACCCACGGCCGGCCGGTCACCGCCGGACAGCGCGCACGGATCACCGCGCTCGTCATCCCGCCCGCCTGGCAGGACGTGTGGATCTGCCCCTGGCCCAACGGCCACATCCAGGCCACGGGCACCGACGCCGCCGGCCGCCGCCAGTACCTGTACCACCAGCGCTTCCGCGAGCAGCGGGAAGCGGCGAAGCACGACCACGTCCGGCGGGTGGCGGCGGGCCTCCCCAGGCTGCGGCGCGCCATCGCCGAGGACCTCGCCACGCGCGGACTGAGCCGCGACCGGGTCCTGGCCTGCGCGGCCCGGCTGCTGGACCTGGGGTTCTTCCGCATCGGCGGCGAGAGCTATGCCCGGGACCACGACAGCCACGGGCTGACCACCCTGCTGCGCGAGCACGCGCGGTGCCGGCGTGGCGAGGTCTGCCTGAGCTTCCCCGCCAAATCGGGACGCCACCAGCACCGGGCCCTCGCCGACGACGCCGCGTTCACCGCCGTACGGGCACTCCTGCGCCGCCCGGGCCCCGGCGAGCGGCTCTTCGCGTACTGGGCGGACCGGGCCTGGCACGAGGTACGGGCCGAGGACCTCAACGCCTACCTGCGCGAGCGCTCCGGACAGGACATCACCGCCAAGGACTTCCGCACCTGGCACGCCACCGTCCTCGCCGCCGTCGCACTCGCCGTGTCCGAGCCCGCGGCCGACGGCACGGCCACCGCCCGCTCCCGCGCCGTCACCCGTGCCGTCCGCGAGGTCGCCGACTACCTGGGCAACACCCCCGCCGTCTGCCGCGCCTCCTACATCGACCCGCAGGTCATCGAACACTTCGAGAACGGACGGACCATCGCCCGCGCCCTCGGGCGGCTCGGCGAGGACGCCCGCTTCGGCCACCCGGCCACCCAGGGGGCGATCGAGCGTGCGGTGCTGAGGCTCGTACGCGAGCCGCCGCACGGCCCCTGACCGGGGATCAGCCCGCGGGGGGCAGGGCCTCGGCGGCGGACACGACGCGGGCCCCCATGTTGGTCTCCATCATCTCCAGGGCGGCCGCGGCCAGATGGGGGTGGATGTGCGCGACCGCGTCCCGGGCCACCGTCACCGAGAGGTGCCGGATGTGCGCGTCGAGCGCGGAGTACAGCACGCACTGCTCCGTGACCTGCCCGCACAGCACCAGGTGGGTGACCTCCAGCCGGTTCACGAGGTAGGCGAGCGGTGTCTCGTAGAAGACCGAGTGGCGGGCCTTGACGACGAAGTACGAGTCGCCGTCCGGACGGAGCGGCTCCACCAGGTCGGCGTGGGCGCCCGCGAGCGCCACGTCCAGGATCTCCCCGTGGTGCGAACGCCACCTGCCGAAGTTGTCGTTCGCGTAGATGACCGGGACGCCCCGCTCCCGGGCCCGCTCCAGCAGTCGCACCATGGCCGGCAGCGCCCGCTCGACGGACCGGACGAGCGGCTCGGCATCCTCGTGTTCGTAGGTGTTGAGCATGTCGATGATGACCAGGGCACTCTTCGTCATGGCCGTCAAACTCCCAGATCCGCGGCTGCGGGAGGGCCACGGCGGCGCACGACACACGCGCAGGCCCCCGCTCGGCCCGGAGCGGGTCCCGCGGCCCGGGCGGCAGGGGCGTGAGCTCCCGGACACGGGGCAGACGCCGGGAACCGGGGCCCGACAGCGAGACGAGAAGAGGAGCACCCGCCATGACGTCCTACGGTTACTTCCTGGCCTGTGAGGAGTTCACACCGGCCCAGCTCCTCGACCAGGCCCGTCAGGCCGAGGCGGCCGGATTCACCTCGCTGGCCGTCTCCGACCACTTCCACCCGTGGAACGACGCCCAGGGCCAGAGCCCCTTCGTGTGGTCGGTCATCGGAGCCCTTTCACAGACCGTCTCCCTGCCCGTCACCACCCTGGTGACCTGCCCGACCGTACGCATCCACCCGTGTGTCACGGCCCAGGCCGCGGCCACCTGCGGCGTCCTGACCGAAGGCCGTTTCCGCCTCGGGGTCGGCACCGGCGAAGCCCTCAACGAGCACGTCCACGGCGACGCCTGGCCGCCCTTCGACGAACGCGCGGACATGCTGCGGGAAGCCGTCCACGTCATGCGCGAACTGTTCACGGGAGAGCAGGTCACCCACCGCGGCAGGCACTACACCGTCGAGAACGCCCGCCTCTACACCTGCCCCCGGACCCCGCCGCCGGTGTACGTGTCCGGATTCGGCCCGAAGGCCGCCGCGCTGGCGGCGGAGATCGGCGACGGCTACGTCCTGATGGGCCCCGACCGTGAGCTGGTCGACGCCTTCCACCGGGCAGGCGGGACCGGCAAACCCGTCATCGGCGGACTGAAGGTGTGCTGGCACGAGGACCGCGACACGGCCGTCGACACCGTCCACCGCCTGTGGCCGAGCGAACAGCTCCCCGGCGAGCTCGCTCAGCTCCTCCCCACCCCCGCCCACTTCGAACAGGCCGCCGAGCTCGTCACCCGGGACCAGGTGGCCGGTTCCACCCCCTGCGGGGACGACCCTGCCGAACACGTCGAAGCCGTCGGACGCTACGCGGACGCGGGGTTCGACGAGGTGTACATCGGCCAGATCGGCCCCGGCCAGACCGCGTTCTTCGACGCCTACCGCACGACGGTCCTCCCCGCCCTGGCACGGCGCGGCGGCGAAACCGCCGAGGCGGCGTGAGGCCCGGCGGCGCGGAGAAGCACGCTCGAACACGCTCGTGGGGACACCGGCGAGAGAGCACGAGAGAAGAGAACCCGACAGGAACGGAGAACGTCATGCCCCGTGGATCCTCCCCGAAGCGGGAACGGCAGTACGAGCACATCAAGGACTCCGCCCAGCAGCGGGGCGAGTCGGAGAAGAGGGCGGAGGAGATCGCCGCACGCACCGTGAACAAGGAACGGGCACGCTCCGGCGAGTCGAAGACGGCGAGCCGGTCCTCCACCCAGGACACGTCCTCGTCCAAGCGCGGCGGACAGCGCTCGCACAGCGGCTCCGAGGGACCGACGAAGGAGCAGCTCTACAACGAAGCGAAGAAGCGCAACATCAAGGGCCGCTCCGACATGGACAAGGCCGAGCTGAAGCGGGCCCTGGGACGCTGACCGGGCCCATGAGCAACCTGGGACCGCCCGGGCGGTCCCAGGCAGACCCCCTCATCGTGGTGGAGCAGCGGCCGCGGCCTACCGGCGCAGGCGGGCCTCCACCTGGCCGTCGACGGTCCGGGTGTCGAACGCGGGCTGGGGAGCGGTCGCGGGGCCCTCGACGTTCCACCCGTCCGAGAGCCGGAACACGCTGCCGTGCCAGGGGCACCGGACGCAGCCGTCCGAGATCTCCCCCTCCGAGAGGGGCCCGGCCATGTGGGAGCACCGGTCCGCCACCGCGCGGACGGTTCCACCGCTCTCGCGCACGACGAGTACGTCCACCCCGTCGACGCGCGCACGTCCCGCGCCGTCCACGGGGAAGCCGGCCACCGGACCGAGCCGGTGCCAGCCGTCGGACACCAGGTGCGGAACCTGCTCGGCGTGGTTCGCGCCGGCCGCCTGGCGGAACGCCAGGTGACCACCGAGGGCACCCGCGGCCCCCACCACGGCGAGCCCGGCCCACCCCAGCACCTTGCCGTGCAGGGTCCGGCCGCGGCGGCGCGCCACGAACGAGCTCGCGTACAGCGCCACGCCGGCCGTGTTGCCGAGGGCGTGTACGAGTCCCGTACGGGCCTGTTCGGGCGGCAGCTCCGCCCAGTCCGCCCAGCCGGCCACCGCGGCTGGGGCCGCCGCGGCCAGCCCGGCGCCGATCAGCAGCGGTGCCCCCGTGCGCCGGCCCGGGACCAGGTCCAGCACGCCGGCCGACAGCCAGGTGCCGATCGGGACCTGGACGAGCAGAGGGTGCGCGGGGTGGCCCAGCGGGCGACCGTGCAGCAGGTCGCGTGCCGCACCCAGGGGTACGGCCCGGACGGTCCGGCGCACCGCCGCGATCAGGGCGTCGGCCCGAGAGGAGCGCTCGAGGCGCTCCACGGCCGCGAGCAGCGGCCCGGGGCCGGCCCCGGCGACGGCAGAGGTTGTACGGTGCGTGTCCATGGGCCGCGCCTACCCGTCCCCGCCGGGCCCATGTGCGCGCGGCGCACCGCTGCCTCCGGGGCCAGGCCCGCCACGGGTACGCCGCTCGTGGCGCCACCGGGCGGGGTCGTGGTGGAGCTCCGGCACTGGTGATCCGGCTCCGTCCGCGATACTGGGCCTGCTGTGGTTCTGCCGAGGGAGGTGCCGTGACGGCGCAGAGGTGCTGTGTGTCGGCGGTGTTCTTCGACGACGAGGCGTTCGAGGCGGAGTGCACGCTCCCGGCCGGGCATCCGGGCACGGTGCACCAGGACCCGGTCATCGGCGGTTGGGACGAGGACGAGGTCTACACCGGCCGCTCCACCTGACCGCCGCCCGGGCCCCGGCCGGAAGCCTGTTGCGGGTCGGCGACGGACGGTGTTGGCTCTCTTTGGATCATGCCCGGCGACCGCGCCGGGCATACTGACCAGGGGGGACCCACATGCGTACTCACCGAGTTCGCGGCATCGCGGCCGCTGTCGCCGTGTCAGGAACGGCCCTCGGCCTCGCCCTTGCCACCGGCATGGCCCAGGCCGACTCGACAACTCCCGCGCCGGCTCCGATACCGAGCCCCACGTGCACGCCGACCCCGACCCCGGCGCCCACGCGGGTCCCGACGCCGACGCTGGCTCCGACGTCGACTCCGGCGCCCACGAAGGCTCCGACGTCGAGCCCGGTGCCGACGGTGGCTCCGACGTCGAGCCCGGTGCCGACGGTGGCCCCGACGCCGACTCCGGC
Organism: Streptomyces sp. NPDC043896; assembly: GCF_056435605.1. Taxonomy (NCBI): domain Bacteria; kingdom Bacillati; phylum Actinomycetota; class Actinomycetes; order Kitasatosporales; family Streptomycetaceae; genus Streptomyces; species Streptomyces sp. NPDC043896. The sequence goes on along the minus strand of NZ_JBWKEE010000003.1, from coordinate 52,801 downwards.
GCCCACGAAGGCTCCGACGTCGAGCCCGGTGCCGACGGTGGCTCCGACGCCGACCCTGGTGCCGACGGTGGCTCCGACGTCGACTCCGGCGCCCACGAAGGCCCCGACGTCGAGCCCGGCGCCGACGTCCACGCCGCTCCCGACCTACGTGCCGGTCCCGACGGCGACCGCCGTGCCGACCGCGACACCCGTCCCGAAGTCCACCCCCACCCCGGTTCCCGCCTACGTGCCGGTTCCGACGGCGAGCCCCGCCTGCACGACCGGGCCGACGCCCACGCCCCTCCCCACGTACACGCCCGCCCCCACCCGCGTACCGGTCCCGACGTCCAGCCCCTCGGTGGGTCCGGCTCCCACCAAGCCGACGGTCGAGTAGCCAGGACGCCCGGGACTCGGCGGATCGCAACCGGATCCGCCGCAGCCGTGTCACATCTCCCCGGGCGGGCAAGCGCGTTCGTATGACATCCTCTGCGAACGCGGTGCTCGCCCGGGCCGCCGAATCCCTCCCCGTCTGGCTGCACCTCCTGGTGCTGGCCTTCGCCTTCGTCGTCCTGGTGGCCACCCTGGCCAGGCACAGGTAGACCTCCCGTGCTGTTCCTGGGGCTGCTGGTGCCGCCCCTGCTGATGTGCGCGGTCCTCGCGCTCGGCCGGTACGAGGAGCACCTGCTGGGACCGGCGGGCACGCCCGGCGGGCCCCCGTCGCGGGCGGTCCGGGGGAGGCACCGGCGGCGGGCCCGCCCCGCCGTCACGGGCCGGGCCGTCCGACCCCCGCCAACGCGCCCCGCGCGTCAGCCTCCCGACGTACCCTGAGCCCGCGCAGCTCCTCGTGCCGCGCCGCCGCGAGGAGGACTCCAGCGCCATGCAACGACAGCCGCACACCTTCCGGACCTCCGACGTGGACGAGGCGCGGGACTGGCTGAGGTCGGCGTACGGGACCAGCCTGCGCATGAAGACGCCCGCCCCGTCGAGCACCTTCCGGTACACCCGCCACAGCGCCGGCCCCGTGTCGCTGAGCACCATCGCGCTGCGGACCGACTACCGCTACGCCACCGGGCCCCTGGGCGCAGTGGCCGTCACGCACGTGGTCGGCGGCCGCATGGCCCGGGAGTGCTCCGACGACGAGGCCGAGGCCGGGCCGGGCGACGTCCTGGCGATCTCGCAGCCCCATCTGCCCTATGCGGGACGGGTGTACTCGGCCGAGCTGCGTGCGGTGACGGTACCGGTGGCGCTCGTGGAGGAGCTCGCGGGCCGCCCGGCCGACCGCGCAGGCCGCCCGCTGCGCTTCACCCGCTTCACGCCCGTCTCCGAGGCCATGGCCGCCCAGTGGAAGAGGACGGTCGCGTACGTGGAGGAGACCGTCCTCGCGCTGCCGGCCGGCGGCGAGCCGCTGGTCCTCGACGCCGCCGCGAGGATGCTCGCCGCGACCGTCCTGGCCGCGTTCCCCACCAACGCCCGCCCCGACCCCGTCCTGGCCGACGGCCGGGACGCGACGCCGGAGACCGTCCGCCGGGCCGTCGCCTTCATGGAGGCGCAGCCGGCCGCCGGAATTGGCCTGGCCGAGACGGCCGCGGCCGCCGGGGTCACGCCCCGGGCCCTCCAGTACGCCTTCCGGCGCCACCTCGGCACCACCCCGACGGCGTACCTGCGCCGCGTCCGCCTCGCGCTGGCCCACACCGACCTCGTCGCGGCGGACCCCGCCCGGGACACGGTCACGGCCGTCGCGCACCGCTGGGGCTTCCACCACCAGGGGCGGTTCGCCGCCGCCTACCGCGCCGCCTACGGGCGCATGCCCAGCCGTACGCTCGCCGGGTCCTGAACGGCCGGCTCAGGACGGCGCCCGCGGCGGCGGTTCCGGCGGCCGGACGGTGAGCAGGTGCTCGCCGTGGTCGGTGACGTCAAGGCCGGCCTCGCGCAGGATCACGGCGAGCGCCGTCCGGAGCGCCTTGTGCAGGCCCGCCAGCGATGTGAACCGTGACAGGTCGCCCTCGTGGCCGTGGACCTGGACGGTCGGCCGCAGCACCTCACGGGCGGCCCACCCGACCACGACCCCCTCCGGCGCCGTCCACACGCGCAGTCCGTCCCCCTCGCGCGGGGACGTGTCGAATCCCGCCAGCGCCAGAACGCGCCGGACGCGCTCGCAGTCGTCGGCGTCCCCTTCGTCGGGGGGTTCGGCGGGCTCGGGAGCCGGTGAGGGCGGTGTGCGTGGCATGTGCCCACTCCAGCGGCCCGGACGTCCGGACGAAAGCCGCTGCGCGAACGGATCCGCCCCGGCCGTCCGGAAAGCGAAACGCCCCTCCCCGCGTGACGCCACGTGTGCGGGCGGCCGCGCAGGGCACACGCGGGCCATGACCGTACCCAAGACAAGCGTCCTCGTACTGGACTGCGCCGAACCCGAACCGCTGGCCCGCTTCTACGCCTCCCTGCTGGGCGGCGAGGTGGGCCCGGCCGCGGGCGACGCCGGCCTCCTCCTCGTCTCCGGCGCCACCGGCACCGTCCTCGGGGTCCGCCACGACCCCGATCGGGTACCGCCGAGCTGGCCGCTGCCCGAAGGCTCCCAACAGCCCCACCTGCAGATCCTCGTGACCCCGGAGGAACTCGACGAAGCCGAGCGCGAGGCCGTGGCCCTCGGAGCACGCCCGGTCGCGGCGGAGGCGGACGGCGCCGGCACCGGCAGCAGGACCACGCAGCGCCGCTACGCCGACCCGGCGGGCCACGCGTTCGTCCTGACGGCCCTCGACGCGGCCGCGGGTGAACCATCGGGCCGATGACGGCAGGTGGCCGCACTCCGTTCCGGGGGGACGGAAAACGGAGTGCGGCCACCGTGCCCGGCGCGCTGCCACACCGCTCAAAGGGGAAACGCACCGGCACTGCGCGTGTGTCCCCGATCCGCGCCTTCAAACCCCCGGACCACCGGACGGTCCCGCGGCGCGGGCTCAGCCCGCCGTAGGCCTGCCGGAGACCAGCCGGGCGCCCTCGATCTCCGCCCACACCACCTTGCCCCGCTCGTGGACCTCGGAGCCCCAGCGGTCGCAGAGCCGGTCGATGATGTGCAGCCCGTGGCCGCCCGGGACCCCCGGCCGGGTGGCCGGACGGCGGTTCGGGAGCGCCGTGGAGCCGTCGAACACCTCGATGCGCAGGGCCTCGCCACGGGTGAGGACCAGCTGGAGGCAGCCGTCCGCGTGCAGACCGGCGTTGGTGACAAGTTCGGAGACGACGAGCAGGGTGTCCTCCGAGGTCTCGGTACCGTCCCACTCCCAGTCCCGCAGCGCCTGCCGCGCGAAGTCGCGGCCCTTCGCGACCTGGCCCCGGGCACCGGCCAGGGCCAGGAGCCGGCGCTGGCCCGCCGTCGGCCCGGGCCGCGGTGGACGGCCGGTCTGAGGTCCGCTGCTCTTCACTGTGGTCTCACCCCCGCCGTTGGCACGGCTGTCTTCTCCCGGCGACCGCTCGGGTCCCGGCTGGTTCCGTCGGAGTCCGGACGGTGGCCCCCGGCCCGGGCCGGGGACACCCGGCGGGCCGCCTCCCCGGTGACGTCGAGTGCCGGGACAGTTTACGGGGCCGGGTCCTCAGACGTCGGCCATGTGCAGTCTCAGGGTGAGGCCGGAGCGCGTGGCGCGGATCTCGACGAGGTCGCACAGCTGGTGGATCATCCACAGGCCGCGCCCGCCGTCGGTGGAGGCGAGCGGGGGACGGCGGCGGCCCGCCAGCGGGTCGGCCAGCCTGCCGCCGTCGCGGATCTCGGCCACCACGCCCCGCTCCTCCGGGCTGTTCCACAGCCGCAGGGTGCCGCGGCCGCCGCCGTGGGCGACGGAGTTGGCCGTGGCCTCGCCGACGGCGAGCAGCAGGTCGTCCCGCCGGGCCGTGGCGAGGCGGCTCCCCGTGGCCCAGGTCCGGGTGAACTCCCTTACCCGGGCCAGGTCTCCGCCCGCGTAGCCGAGGCCGGCCGCTCCGGTGGGGGGCTCGGGCAGCGGGGTGTCGCAGTCGCCGCTGACCACCGGGGCGTCGGCGTAGGCCGGGCTCGGCCGTTCGCGGCCGTCCTCGATGAGGGCGGGGTGCGTACGGCGGGCGTCGGCGAGTACGCCGGGGGAGAGGGCGCTGACCTCGTACGGGCACAGGACGGTGGCGTCGCGGCCCGCGAACGCGGTGTTGACGAGGGCTTCGTGGCGGGTGGCCTCCCGCACCTCGGCCGGCGTACGGCCCGGCCAGATCGGCTCGGCGACGATGCGGGCGGGCCGGCCCTCGTGCCGGTCGGCGAAGTCCCGCAGCGCGGCGAGGATCCGGCCGGGGTTGCGGCCCAGCCGCGTCATGTCCGCGAACTCGACGCCCGCCCCGCCCCCGAGGCCCTCCCGCAGCACTTCCAGCCGGGACCCGGGTACCGCGACCAGCACGGGCTCGTCCGCGGCGAGCGCGGCACGCACGAAGCCGCCCACGCCGTGGAGGTAGGCGTCGGGGCCCCGGTAGAAGAGCGCGGGATGGACGCACGCCCCGGGAGCGCCGGCCGCCGGAGCGGTGATCAGCGCCCGCCGGGTGTCCGGGTCCCCGCTGCCGCCGGGGCGCGCGCCCGCGCGGTCCCGCAGCGGTACGGCTGACAGTGCCACCAGGACTCCTACGGGGTGAGCATGCCCGCACGCAGCCGGCCCAGCGTGCGGGACAGCAGGCGGGAGACCTGCATCTGCGAGATGTTGAGTTCGGCGCCGATCTCGGCCTGCGTCTTCTCCTGCCCGAACCGCATGCTGAGGATCAGCCGTTCCCGCGGCTCCAGCTTCCGCAGCAGCGGAGCGAGGGTGTGGAAGTCCTCGAAGAGCTCCATCGCGGGATCGTTCCCGCCGAGCTTCTCGGCCAGCGCGCGGGCGGGGCGGCCCGTCCCCTGGGCCTCCTCGGCGTCGGCGGCGGTGTCGAGCGAGCCGCTGGTGTAGCCGTTCGCGGCGACCAGGCCGTCGATCACCTCCTCCTCGGACAGGTTGAGGTGGTGGGCGACCTCCTTGACGGTGGGGGCCCGGTTCAGGGTCTCCGTCAGGGTCTCCTGGGCCTTGGCGAGTTCGGACCGCAGCTCCTGGAGGCGGCGCGGGACGTGCACGGCCCAGGTGGTGTCGCGGAAGTGCCGCTTGATCTCGCCGGTGATGTAGGGCAGCGCGAGCGTGGAGAACTCGACCTCGCGGTCCGGGTCGTAGCGGTCGATGGCCTTGATCAGCCCTATGGTGCCGACCTGGACGATGTCGTCCATGTCGAGCCCGCCGCCGGTGGCCCGGGCCCGGAACCGGCGTGCGGCGTAGTGCACGAGCGACAGGTTCATCTCGATCAGCGTGTTGCGGGCGTACTGGTACTCCCGGGTGCCCTCCTCCAGGCAGCGCAGCCTCGCGAAGAACAGCCTCGACAGCTCGCGGGCGTCCGTGGGAGCGATCTCCCGGGCCTGCTCCACGCGGGGCAGCGGTGATTCCGAGGGCGGCCGCCCTCCCGCGGCCGGGGCGGTGGCCGGCACCCGGTGGTCCGTGGCGAGATCAGGGTTCACGACTGCTGCCGAACGAGGCATGGTGGCGGGTCCCTCCCTGTTGTCGATGGCTGCCGCCGCGCTCCTGCCCCGATACCGGCGCCTTACGCACACCGGAACGTGACGTCTGCCACGCGGCACTGCGCCGCCGATGGGACGTCGTCGCCGGGTGACCCAGCATGCATACTCCATTCCGGAACCCGTACAGGTGAGATCCGGGGAGGCGGACATGACCGGAGCAGGGGACGCACAGGGCGACGGCGTGGTCGGGGACAGCTATCCGGCGGGGCCCGGCTGGGTCGTCGCGGCGCGCGGAGAGCTGGACCAGGACACCCTGGCGTCGCTGGAGGAGGCCCTGACAGCGGCCGCGGACCGCCACCGGGTGGTGGTCCTGGACGCGAGTTCGGTCACGTTCGGGGACTCCTCGTTCCTCAACCTGCTGCTGAGGCTGCACCGTCTGACGGTGCTTCGGATCGCCGCTCCGGGCGAACAGTTGCGCCGCCTGTTCGCCCTGACCGGCGCGGACACGGTCCTGTCGCTGCACCCGAGCGTCGAGGACGCCCTCGGCCGGTGACGGCCGGGTGTCCCGCGTGACGGGGTTAGCCTTCACCGGTCAGGTACGGCGGAAGTGAGGTTGGCGATGGCTGAGCGGACTGGCGCGGTTGCACCGGGCGGAGCGCCAGTGGTGCCCGGCGAGGGCGGCATCACCGAGTCGGAGCTGCGCCTGCTGCTGGAGGGGCTGACGGCCGTACGGGACGGGGATTTCCGTACGCGGCTGCCCGGCGCGGCGGAAGGGCTCCTCGGGGAGATCGCCACCGTGTTCAACGGGATGGTCAACCAGCTGTCCCTGTTCACCTCCGAGGTGACGCGGGTGGCCCGCGAGGTCGGCACGGAGGGGACGCTCGGCGGCCAGGCCGACGTCCCGGGGGTCGGCGGAGCCTGGCTGGACCTCACGGATTCGGTCAATTTCATGGCCGGAAACCTCACCGACCAGGTACGCAACATCGCCCAGGTCGCCACCGCCGTCGCCCAGGGCGACCTCTCCCAGAAGATCACCGTCACCGCGCGCGGCGAGATCCTGGAGCTGAAGACGACCATCAACACGATGGTCGACCAGCTGTCCGCCTTCGCCGACGAGGTGACCCGTGTGGCCCGCGAGGTCGGAACCGAGGGCAACCTCGGCGGACAGGCCACGGTCCGCGGGGTCTCCGGGACCTGGAAGGACCTCACCGACAACGTCAACGTGATGGCCTCCAACCTGACGGGCCAGGTGCGCTCCATCGCCCAGGTCGCCACCGCCGTCGCCCGCGGCGACATGTCGCAGAAGATCACGGTGGAGGCGAAGGGCGAGGTCGCCGCACTCGCCGACGTCATCAACACGATGGTCGACACGCTGTCCGCGTTCGCCGACGAGGTGACCCGCGTGGCCCGCGAGGTCGGCACGGAGGGCCGCCTCGGCGGCCAGGCCCGCGTACCCAACGTGGCGGGCACCTGGAAGGACCTCACCGAGAACGTCAACTCCATGGCGAACAACCTGACCAACCAGGTCCGCAACATCGCCCTCGTGACGACCGCCGTGGCCAACGGCGACCTGTCCAAGAAGATCGACGTCGACGCGCGCGGCGAGATCCTGGAGCTGAAGACCACCATCAACACGATGGTCGACCAGCTGTCCGCGTTCGCCGCCGAGGTGACCCGCGTGGCGCGGGAGGTCGGCAGCGAGGGCCGGCTCGGCGGTCAGGCCGAGGTCGAGGGGGTGTCCGGCACCTGGAAGCGGCTCACCGAGAACGTCAACGAGCTCGCCGGCAACCTCACCCGGCAGGTCCGGGCCATCGCCGCCGTCACCAGCGCCGTCGCCGAAGGCGACCTGACCCGCTCCATCACCGTGGAGGCACCGGGCGAGGTCGGGGACCTCAAGGACAACATCAACTCCATGGTCGGCTCACTGCGGGAGACCACCCGCGCCAACCAGGAGCAGGACTGGCTCAAGTCCAACCTCGCGCTGATCTCCGGCCTGATGCAGGGCCACCGCGACCTCGCGGTCGTCGCCGAACTCGTCATGGACGAGCTCACCCCGCTGGTCGCGGCCCAGTACGGCGCCTTCTACCTGGCCGAGGACACCCCGCAGGGCACCATGCTGACGCTCGTCGGCTCCTACGGCCGCTCCGCCGCCGACGGCGTCGCCGTCCGGTTCGGCCTCGGCGACTCCCTCGTCGGACAGGCGGCCCGCAGCCACCGCATCATCGCCACCGACCAGGTCCCCGCCGACTACGTCATCTCCTCCGGCCTCGGCCACACCACGCCGGGCAGCCTGATCATCCTGCCGATCGTCGTCGACGACCAGGTCCTCGGCGTCATCGAACTCGCCTCGTTCTCGCCCTTCACCGCGGTCCACCGGGACTTCCTCGGCCAGCTGATGGAGACCATCGGCGTCAACGTCAACACCATCGTCGCCAACGCGCGCACCGACGAACTCCTCGGCGAGTCCCAGCGCCTGACCGCCGAACTCCAGGCGCGTTCCGCCGAACTCCAGGACCAGCAGGAGGAACTCCAGCGCTCCAACGCGGAACTGGAGGAGAAGGCCGCCCTGCTGGCCAGCCAGAACCGCGACATCGAGGCCAAGAACCTGGAGATCGAGCACGCCCGGCAGGAACTGGAGGACCGTGCCCAGCAGTTGTCACTGGCCTCCAAGTACAAGTCGGAGTTCCTGGCGAACATGAGCCACGAGCTGCGCACCCCGCTCAACAGCCTGCTGATCCTGGCGCAGCTCCTGGCGCAGAACCCGACCCGCAACCTCACCGCGAAGCAGGTGGAGTACGCGGGCATCATCCACTCGGCCGGCTCCGACCTGCTCCAGCTGATCAACGACATCCTCGATCTCTCCAAGGTCGAGGCGGGCAAGATGGACATCCACCCCGAGCGGGTCCACCTGCCTCAGCTGCTGGACTACGTCGAGGCCACCTTCCGGCCGATGACCACGCAGAAGAGCCTCGACTTCACCGTCACCACCGCCCCCGACGCCCCCACCGACCTGCTCACCGACGACGCCCGGCTGCGCCAGATCCTGCGCAACCTGCTCTCCAACGCGGTCAAGTTCACCGAGCGCGGCGGCGTCGAACTGCGCATCGAGCGGGCCACCGACGCCGAGGCCGCCGCCGGGCCGCTCCGCCGCGGGCCCATGATGGCCTTCCGGGTCCGCGACACCGGCATCGGCATCCCCGAACAGCAGCTGGAATCCGTCTTCGGCGCCTTCCAGCAGGCCGACGGCACCACCAGCCGCAAGTACGGCGGCACCGGACTCGGCCTCTCCATCACCCGCGAGATCGCCCAGCTGCTCGGCGGTGCCGTCGCCGCGGAGAGCACCCCGGGCCAGGGCAGCACCTTCACCCTCTACCTCCCGGTCAGCCACACCGAGTTCGAGGACGGACCCGGCTCCCTTCCCGCAATCCCGGTGCCGCCCACCGCGGACACCCCGCACGCACTGCCCGCGCCGCGGCACGAGGACGACGGGGAGAGCGGCGACGACGAGGGCGACGACGAGGGCCACGGCGGGGGCGGCGGCGCGCAGCGCCTGGCCCGCCGCCTGCTCGTCATCGAGGAACGCCAGGGCGGCCTGCTCTCGCTCGTCGCCGAGAGCGCCGAGCGCGACCTCGTACCGCACCCCGCCCCGAACGGCGGGCCGAGCGGCATCCAGGTGGTCGGCGCCACCAGCTCGCGCGAGGCCGCGTCCGTGCTGGCGTCCGAGCCGTTCCACTGCGTCGTCCTCGAACTGGACATGCCCGGCGGCGAAGCACTGGGCTTCCTCGACGCGCTCGACGGGGACCCGGCACTCGGCTCGCTGCCGGTCCTCGCGCACAACAACCCGCGCCTGAGGAGCGGCCAGGAGCAGGCCCTGCGCGAACGCGCGGCCTCCCACCGGGTCGAACTGCTCAGCAGCCTCGACGAACTCCGCGAGCGCATCGTCCTGCACCTGTCCGCCGACCGGCCCGGCGAGGTGCCGCCCCTCGCGGACGGGGCGGCGGAGCACGAGCAGACGCCCCCGCTGCCCGACGGGGAGCTGGCGGGACGCACCGTCCTCGTCGTCGACGACGACGCCCGCAACCTGTTCGCCCTCAGCGGCATCCTCGAACTCCACGGCATGCACGTGCTCCACGCCGAGGACGGCCGCAAAGGCATCGAGACGCTCACCCGCAACCCCGGCATCGACCTGATCCTGATGGACGTGATGATGCCCGAACTGGACGGCTACGCCGCCACCGCCGAGATCCGCGGCATGCCGGCCCACGCCGGACTGCCCATCATCGCCGTCACGGCCAAGGCGATGCCCGGAGACCGGGAGAAGAGCCTGGCCGCCGGGGCCAGCGACTACGTCACCAAGCCCGTGGACGCCGACGACCTCATCGGCCGCGTCCGCCACTGGCTCACCGGGCCCGGCCGCCGCCACGAGGGAGCGGCCGCACGGTGACCCACGCGCACACCTCCCCGGTCCACGGGGCACGAACGGGCGAAGAGCCGCAGGGCTCCCTCCCCAGGCAGGCGCCGACCCCGCTGGGACGGCTCGTCGCCACGGTCGAGCGGCTGCGCCGAGAGGTACGGGAAGCCCACGCGGCCGCCGACGGCCGGGCCCTGGTCGAACTGGCCAAGGGCATCCTGATGGGGCGGCTGAACTGCACCCCGGCCGCCGCGGCCCACCAGCTCGACGAGCTGTGCCGCGAGGCCGGGCTGTCCCCCCTCGAACTCGCCGCCGACATCGTCAACCAGGCGGCCCGCGACCACGTCAGCGAGGTCGCGGCCGAGTTCGTCGAGCGCACCTCGGCCGCCCCGCCCGCCGGCCGGGCCCCCACCTTGTCGGTACGCCTGCGCACCGCCGAGAGCGGCGCCCTCGCCGCCGCCGCCGACACCCAGGCCGTGGCGGAATCCCTGCTGGCCAACGCCCTCACCCCGCTGGGAGCGGTCGCCGTCGCCGTGTGGGCCGCGGCCCCCGACGGCTCACTGGCCCTCGCGGGCCACGCCGGATTCCCCTCCGAGGAAGCCTCCCGCTGGCGCCACGTCCCCCCGGGCGTCGCGACCGTCCCCCGGCTCGCCCTGAGCGAACGCGCCGCCGTCACCATCGCCGACCTCGGGCGCGAGGGCCTTCCCTCCATCGGGCACCTCCAATGGCCCGGAGGCGGCCGGATGGCCGTACCCGCCGGGACCGGCGGACGCGTCCACGGCGTCCTGGAAGTCTGCTGGCCGCAGCCCCTTCCGCCACAGCCCCCGCAGATCCAGCGCCAGGTGGAGGCACTGGCCGAGCTGTGCGCGCACACCCTGGACACGGCGCCGGTGCCCGACGCGGCAGCGGCCGAGGGACTGCTGCCCGACGTCTCGGAGCTCATCGACCTCGCCGAGGGGCTGCACGACCCCACCGTCGTCCTCACCCCCGTCCTCGACGCCGACGGCCGGCTGGCCGACTTCCGCATCCGCCACGCCAACAGCCGGTTCGTCGATCCCGTCGGCCGCCCGCGCGCCGACGTCAACGGAGCACGGCTGCTGGAGGCCTACCCGATGGCCGCCGGCGAGAGCGGCCTCTTCGACACCATCGAACGGGTGCACGCCACCGGCGAGCCCTTCCGGGCCGAGCGCGTCAGCCTGACCGCGCTGGTCGACCAGATCCCGCTGACCTCGGTCGCCGACATCAGCGTCAGCCGGCACGGCGCCGCCGTCCTGCTCGTCTGGCGGATCGAGGACGAGACCGCCCGGCTGGCCAACCTGCTCCAGCACGCCCAGCGCCTCGGCCGCATCGGCGGCTTCGAGGAGAACCTCGCCACCGGCGAGATCACCTGGAACTCCGAGCTCTACGCCCTCCACGGACTGCCGGCCACCGCGGCCCCCGTGCCCCTGCGGGACCTGCCCGAACACGCCCACCCGGACGACTCCGCCGCCCTCGGCCGCTTCCTGCGCGCGGTCCTGCGCTACCGGCGTCCGGCCTCCGTCAACCTGCGCCTGCGACGGTCCGACGGCATCCTGCGCCACATCCGGGTCGTCGCCGAGCCCGTACTCGACTCGGCCCAGCGGCTGCACACCCTGCGCGGCGCCTACCAGGACATCTCCGCCCAGCACTGGACGGAGGTTGCCCTCGCCGCCACCCGGGACCAGCTCGCCCTCTCCGAAGCCGAATCGGCCGAACGCAACCGGCTCGCCCTCCAGCTCCAGCACGCCATCATGCCCCCGCACCACCACATCGAGGCGCCGGGGCTGCGCGTCGCCGTCCGCTACCGGCCGGCGGAGACGGAGTCCCTGGTCGGCGGCGACTGGTACGACACGCTGGTCCTGCCCTCCGGCCTCATCATGCTCTCCGTGGGCGACGTCGCCGGACACGGCATCGAAGCCGCCACCGGCATGGTCGTCCTGCGCAACGCCCTGCGCGGCCTCGCCGTCACCGGAGCCGGCCCCGCCCAGCTCATGTCCTGGCTGAACACGGTCACCCACCACCTCACCAAGCAGGTCACCGCCACCGCCGTCTGCGGCCTCTACGACCCCCGCACCCGCGTCATGCGCTGGGCGCGCGCCGGACACCTGCCGCCCGTGCTCGTCAGGAAGGACGGGGCCCAGGCCCTCCCCCTCATCGAGGGCCTGCTCCTCGGCGCGCTGCCCGACGTCACGTACGCGGAGGGAGAGGTCCGGCTCGAACCGCGTGACACCCTGCTCATGTTCACCGACGGCCTGGTCGAGCGCCGGGACGCCTCCGTCCAGGACTCCCTGGCCCATCTGCTGGTCACGGCCGCCACCGGCGCGGGAGACCTCGACGGCCGGCTCGACGCGCTGCTCGCCGAGAGCTGGTCCGACACCGACGACGACACCTGCGTGATCGGCGTACAGGTCGACTGAGCCCGGCGGCCCGGCGGCCCGCCGGCCCGGGCCGCCGGGCGATGCCGGATCCGTACGGGAAGCCGGATTCCCCTCTGGCCATACCAGAATCGCAAACCATATAATTCCGGACATGGAGTCGGTGGAGTCCAGGTCCAGCTGGACGTTCGTCACCAACCACGCCCGGATCCTCGTCATGATCATCCGTGACCCGGAGATCCGGGTGCGGGACATGGCGGCGGGCTGCCGGCTCACGGAACGCGCGGCCCAGGCCATCGTCACCGACCTGGAGAGCGCGGGGTACCTGACACGGGTGCGCCACGGCCGCCGCAACCACTACGAGGTGACCCCCGGCACCGCCTTCCGCCACCCGGCCGAGGGGCACCACCAGATCGGGGACTTCCTGCGCCTGCTGGTCGACCTCGATCCACGGGCCGTCGCCCGCCCGGACCGGGAAGGTGACCACCGTGAGCCGGGTCAGGGCCGCTGATCCCGCCGGGGCCGGTCCGCCGCCGCGCCCCTCCCGCGTCGAGGCTGTGAAGGGAGCACGCCATGAGCTCTGATCCGGCCGGCCGGCCCGCCGCGCCCGCGCTCCACGTCAAGGCCACCATGCACCCCTCCGTCGTCAGCGTGCTCATCGAACCCGGCCCGCGGCGGGTGCTGGCACGGGTGCGGGGCGAGATCGACATGGACGACGCGGCCGGGCTGCGCGAGGACCTCGGCAGGGCCCTGACCGCCGGCGTCACCGGCCTCGACGTCGACCTGTCCGCCGTCGCCTTCTGCGACAGCTCAGGCCTGAACGTCCTGCTGGACCTGGACCGAGCGGCCCGCCGGGCCGGGAAGACCCTCGTGCTGACCGCCCCCGCACCCCAGATGGCCTGCCTCCTGCGCATCACCCAGGCCGACCGTCTCCTCACCGTCCGGGACTGGCCGGACGACCCCCTCGCGCGCGTGCCCACGCCGGCCGAAGGCGTCCCCCCGGCCGAGGGGGAGGGGGACACGGGTGTGCCGGGGGCGGACGACGTCGGCGCAGGCACCGAAGTGCGGGTCCGCGACGGGATGACCGTGGTCAGACCGTACGGCGAGATGGACATCACCCGCGCCGGGCAGTTCCGCGAGGCGCTGATGGCGGCCCTGGCCACCCCCGCGCGCCCGCACCGGGTCGTGGTCGACCTCCGCGACCTGGCCTTCTGCGATTCCTCCGGGCTCAACGTCCTCCTGAAGGCCCGGGCGGCGGCCGCCGACGGCGGTCCGGACCTGTACCTGGCCGGCCCGACCGGTCAGTTCACTCGGCTGCTGCGGATCACCGGGTCGGCGGAGCTGTTCACGATCGTCGCCTCTCCCGAATCCGCGGCCTGAGCGGGGAAAGGACGGGGACGGACGTGCTCACCGCAACACCGCGGCGAGCACGTCCGTCCCCAGCGTCGTGAGGTCCGTTAGGTTGAGGCTGTAGCGCACGTACCGCCCCTCCCGCCGGGCCACCAGGAGCCCCGCCTGCCGCAGCAGGGCCAGGTGGCGGGAGACCTCCGGCGGGGTCAGGTCCCATGCGTGGGCCAGCTCGCCGTTGGTGTGCGGGCCCCGGGCCAGGGTGCGCAGCAGACGCAGCCGTGCCGGGTGGGCCAGGGCCTCCAGCCGCAGGGTCACCGTGTCCAGGGAGACCGGCTCCGACGGGTCCGGCTCGGCCACCGGGTACTGCACCACCGGCTGCCAGCCCGGCGCGTGGACCATGGCCAGGTGCGGCCGGCCGAAGACGCTCGGGATGAACGTGACGCCGGTCCCGCGGGCGGTCGTCGTCTTGTCCAGCAGCTTGTCCACGAGGATGCGGTCGCCTTCCGGGGCCAGGGTGACCGCGCCGGACACCGAGGCGAGGGCGGCCCCGACGCCCTGGTGCTTCAGCAGGTCGTTCTTCAGGCGCAGGTCCGTGGCGAGGCGGACGGCGGCGTCGGCCCAGGCCGCGTCGAAGAAGGCCTCGGCGCAGGCCTCCAGGGTGTCGCGGACGCGCACCCGCACCGCCGAGGGGTCCGCGAGCAGCCGCTCCGCGAAGGCCTCCTGGCGCGGGCCCCGGGCCTGGGCCAGGTCCAGGGCCAGGTCGCGGGCGACGGTGTCGGTGAGGGGCGACGGGGAGGTGAAGTGGACCCGGTTGCCGCAGGTGGTGACCAGTGCGGCCGAGACGTACCGCTCGTCGTCGATCCGGTCCACGTCGTCCAGCTCCTCCCGGAGCGTCGCCCGGGGCCGGGCCGGGAGCATGAAGTCGGCCTGGGACGTGCGCCAGAGGAACTCCGCCTCCCGCAGGCGCTCGGCCAGTCCCGGCCGCAGCCCCGACCGTACTTCGGCGGCCCACGCGGCGAGCTCCGGATGGTGCTCGGGCTCGGCCAGCACGTGCAGCATCGCGGTCAGCTCGGCCAGCGGGGAGGCGGCGAACCGCAGCCCCTCGGACGGCATGCCGCCGATGTCGATCCTCAACGTCATCCGCACATCATCACCGCACCGGCGGACGGCCGCGACGACTGTTGACGATTCCCGTCAAGCGACGTGCCCGGCGGGGCCGGTGACCCCACCGTGCAGTCCATGGCAGTCACGAGCACCACCCCCACCCCCAGGACCGGCCCCCGGGCCCTCCTCCGCGCCTCCGGCGGCCCCCGGTACGCGGTCGCCCTGGCCGTCGACGCGCTCGGCACCGGCCTGCTGCGGCCCTTCCTCCTCCTCTACGGAGTGACCGTGCTCGGCCTGTCCGCGCCGGCCACCGGCCTCGCGATGACGGCCGGCATCGTCATCGGGCTGCTGTGCATGCCCGCCGTCGGGCGCTGGCTGGACCGGGGCGCCCGCAGCACCGTCGTCGCCGCGTCGATGCTGGTCCGCGTGGCCGGTGCCGCCGTGCTGCTGGCCGCACCCGCGGGGCAGGTCTGGCCGTTCGCGGTCGCGGCCCTCCTCCTCGGCATCGGCAACCAGGCGTGGCCGGCGGCGCACGCGGCCCTCGTCGCCACCCTCGCCCAGGGCCGGGAGCGCGACACCGCCCTGGCGGCGGGACGCGCCCTGCGCAACGCCGGGCTGGGGGTGGGGGCGCTCCTCGCCATGGCCTGCCTGGCGGGCGGCACCCCGGCCCTGCGGGCCCTGGCGGCCGGCACGGGAGTGGCGTACCTGGCGGCCGCCGGCCTCTCGTGGTCGGTCCGCGTCCGCGTGGACCGCGTACCGGGCCGGTCCGGCAGCCCGGCCGGGCAGGAGGAGCCCGCACCCCGCATGCGCGCCCTGCTGGCCGCCAACGTGGTCTACGTCTTCTGCCTCAACGTCCCCGAGATCGCGCTCCCGCTGGTCCTGCTGACCCAGCTGGACGCCTCCCCGATGTGGTCGGCGGCGATCTTCGTGGCCAACACGGTGCTGGTGGTCACGCTCCAGGTCCCGGTCACCGTCCTGATGTCACGCTACGCCCGGCGCACCGCGCTGACCGTCGCCGGCGTCGTCCTCACGGCCTCCTACCTCGGCTTCCTCGCGGCGGCCTCCCTGGGCGAGGGGCACGCGTGGGCCGCCCCCGCCGTCGCCGCGGTCTCCGTCGTCTGCACCCTCGGCGAGATCGTCTACGCGGGCAGCGCCACCGCCCTCGTGACGGCCCTCGCCCCGGCCCACGCCCTGGGACGCACCCTGGCCCGCTTCGAACTCTCCTCCGGCTTCGGCCTCGCCGTCTCCCCGGCCGTGATCACCGCCCTCGCGCCCCACGGCCCGACCGCTCTCTGGGGCACCCTCGCCGCCGCGACCCTCGTGTCCGCCTCGGCCGTCGCCCGGGAGGAGGGGGAGCGTGCGGGAGGACCGCCCGCGGTGACGGCGGACGGCCCTCCCGGTGGTGCCCGACGCGGCGTCAGTCCACCTTGTGCCAGTGGGTGACCTGGACCGCGCCGTCCTCGGCGCCGATGTGGGCGTACATGGCCAGGTGCTCCGGGGCGAGGAAGGTGTCCTTCTTCTCCTGGAAGAACGCCTCGTCGTACCAGGCCACGTCGAAGACGACCTTGCCGCCGGGCGCGCCGTTGCGCTCCACCCAGGTCCGCTGCCAGTCGTACGGGCCGTCGAGCCGGCCGGCGAGGCGCTCGTCGGAGGCCCGTAACGCCTGGACGCAGCGGTCCAGGGCTTCGTCGGAGGCGAGGTCGATCTCACAGTGGGACTGGGCGACCACGGTGCGGTCGCCCCGGCGCCCGGGCGCGGAGTCGCCCAGGAGCACCAGTTCGCGGGTGACGGGATTGCCGGGAAGGATCGTGCTGGACATGGGTTTCCCCCTCTGACGGGTGGCAGGGACCGCCTGGCACCCTCTGAGATCAGACACGATGTGCTCGGATGTGCTCGGCCGCATCCGTCCGTTGGACCGATTCCGGTCGGATTTCGACGCTAGGGACGACCCGGCGGCCCGTCAACGCCGACCAGCGGGAATCGGCCACCTACTCCTGCGAGGGGTGGTCGGGCACCTGGTCCGGAGCCCGTGACGGCTCCGGAGCGTCCGCCCCGACGGTGTGCCGCAGGAGGACCGGGCTGCCCGCCAGGGTGACGAGCAGGGTCCCCACCCCCGCCAGCTCCAGGGCCCCCGCGCCGCCGAGCAGCGTCGTGGCCGGACCGCCGAGGGCGGTCCCGGCCAGGTTGGCCCCGTTCAGCGTCGCCCCCGAAGTGGCGAAGGCCCGGCCCCGTACCGCCGCCGGGACCCGGGCGTGGATCAGGTTGCGGATCGCCAGCCCCTGGAGGGAGTTGGCGACACCGGTCAGGACGAACGCCGCCAGCGTCACGGCGAAGACCGGCACCGCCGCCCCGACGGCGAGCCCCGTCCCCATCAGGACCCCGGCCCCGGCCAGCACCCGCGGCTGCCACTCCAGGGGGACCCGGGGGGCGATCAGCGTGGAGGCGGCCAGCATCCCGACGGTGTGCGCGCTGACCAGGAAGCCGTACCCGGTGCCGGACACGCCCAGGTCGTCCCGGATGAAGAAGACGCGGGCCACGCTCAGCACGGCCGTGAACACGATCGCCGACGCCAGCGCGAGGATCGCGGTCCGCAGCAGACGGTCCCCGCCCAGCACCCGCACCCCCTCGCGGACCTGCACCAGCCAGCGCCCTCCCGGTCCCTCGACGGGCTCGCGCCGGACCCCCAGGAAGGCCAGCACCACGGCCATGACCAGGAACGAGGCCGCGTTCACGAGCAGCGCGACCCGTACGTCGGCCACGGCGATCAGCACACCGGCCAGCCCCGGCCCGGCCACGTTGCCGACGGACCGGAAGGCGTCGAGCCGGGCATAGCCCCGGGCGGTGTCGTCCGCGCCGACGATCCGGGGGACCAGCAGCAGCAGCGCCGGGGACGCCAGGGCCAGCCCGGCCCCGAGCAGGACCAGCAGGACCAGCGTGCCGGCCAGGCCGGTCACGAACACCAGCCCCGCGCCGGCCAGGGCCTGGAGGAGGGTGACCGCGACGATCAGCCGGCTGCTCTCGACCCGGTCGACCAGCGGGGCGGCCAGCGGCCCGACCACGACCAGCGGCAGGACGCTCGCGACGACCAGGGCCGAGACGGCGACGCCCGACCGGCCCTGGTCGTGCAGCCGGAGGGTCAGGGAGACGATCGCCATCTGGTCCCCCATGGAGGACAGGCCGTACGCGGCCGCCACCACGGTCAGGACGACACCACGGTTTCCCAGCATCCGCCGATGTTCCCAGCCCCGCTCCGCCCCCGGCGGTCACAGCGGCCGGATCAAGCCACTCCGCCGGCCGCCGCCCGCGCGGACGTGCGGACGTGCCCCACCGGTACCGTGCCCCCTGCGGAGGACCCCGCACGACGATGCGAAATGATGATCACATGAGTGATCGGCAAGGACATGCGGAACAGGAGTCCGTGGCGGGTCTCGCCCGCCGGCTCGTCGGGGCGGACACCCGGGGCTGGACGCCGGAGGGAGTGACGGCGCTGGTCGCCGCGCTCGGCTGGGAGTGGGACGGGAGCCCGGACGGCCCCGTCCTGACCGGACGCGCCCCGGGCAACGCCCGCCTGCGCCCGGTCGGCACGTACGAGGAACGCTACGCCGACGGCGAGTCGTACGTGGAGCTGGCCGTCCCCCTGACGGCCGCCGCGGCCGGCGCCGCGGCCCAGGCCGCCGCCTTCCGCGCCGCGTCCGAGGCCGTGAGCGCGGAACTCGGCAAGCCCTCCGTCATCGGCTCGCACGGCGACATCGGCCCCTTCTACGACAGCGGGCAGCTCTGGGGCGCCCCGTTCATGCGCTGGCGCGGAAGCCCGGACACGCTGGAACTGCGGGGCGGGAAGACCGGTCCGGAACTCGTGCTCCAGCCCACCGGCCCGGCGGAGAACTGGTTCTGGCGCCAGGGAGTCGGCGAGGAGCACTCGATCAGCGGCTTCTTCGGCAGCAACCGCGACGCGGCCAACGCCGGCCTCGGCTTCCCGGGCCGCTGGACCGCCCGCAGCTGGGAGACCGTCACCCGGTCGCTGGCCGACTTCCTCGGACCGCTGCCCGCCGAGACCTCCGCCCTCGGCATCCGGATCGGGATGCCCGTCTACGGGCGCACCGAGCACGGGGCCCCGCTCCTCTTCGACGTGGCGTGCGACGGCCGGCTGTCGATCGGCTGCTTCGCCCCCGACGGGACCGACCCGGCCGCGCTCGGCTGGGGCACCGTCGCCGAACACCCCGCCACGGCGGCGGTGTTCGACGACGGCGATCCCGTGTGGCGGGTGGACGGCGGCGGCCAGGGCGAGCCGCGGGGCCGGGAGCTCGCGGAGCTGCTCGTGGCCACGGCCAGGGCGGCCGGGGTACGGGAGCCCTCCGACCTGATCGTGGGCGGCGAGGCCGAGTACGTGGACGGCTACGACGTCACCTACTACGGCCTCGGCCTGCGGACCGGCTGACGCCGGGTCCGCCGCCGCACCCGGCCGGAGGCGCTCGGAGCCGCGCCGGCCGTCGGTCCTGGCCGGGGCGGGCCCGCGTACGCGGCGTCCACGCCCGGCCGGCAGCCGCAGGGCCGGGGGATCACCGTCGAGGACCCGCGGCGGCGATGTTCGTCCACCGACTTGATCCACCGACCAAGTCGCTATAGTGGCGGCATGGCTCACGTTTCCGCGGCCGAGCGCCGTCCCCAGCTGGTCAAGGCGGCCATCACCCTCATGACCCGGGAGGGCGTCGCGGCCGGGAGCACGCGGGCCATCGCCGCGGAGCTCGGCGTCGCCCAGGCGACGGTCCACTACACCTTCGGCACGAAGGAGGACCTGTACCGGGCCGTCATGGAGCAGCTCACCGTGGACCTGATCGCGCGGGTCGAACGGGCGGCCCCGCAGGACGCCCGTTTCGAGGAGGCGATCGCCGCACTAGCCGGCGCCCTCTGGCGCACCGTGGAGGAGGAGACGAGCGGCTACCGGCTGCTCACGGAGCTGGCCCTGCTCGCGCTGCGCACCCCCGCCCTCGACGAGGCCCGCCGCTCCCACCACCGGCAGGTCAGCGAGATCACGGCCCGGATCATGACCGAGACGGCGGCCCGCACGGGCTACGTCCTCGCCCAGCCCGCGGACCTGGTCGCCCGCTTCTTCCTCAACGGCTTCGACGGCCTGACCATGCAGCGCCTCTACGCCCCGGAGGAGCCCACCGGGAGCACCGACCTCAAGGTCCTGGTCGCCGCGACCGTCGCCCTGGCCGGCGGCCGGCTGGACTTCGCCGCCCTCCGGACCGGCTGAGCCGACGGCCACGGGTGCGCGCGGCACCCGTGGCCGTGACGTGATGCGGAGCCTTGGGGGCCTTCAGGGCCTTCAGGGCCCTCAGGGCGTACGGCCCCGGTTCAGCCGGCCCACACGTCCTCGACGTAGCGGCCGGACTCGATCAGGCCGGCCAGCCAGCCGGCCGCCTCCCCCTCGTCCGCGCCGGTCCGCTCGCGGCAGACGGCCGTGAACGCCTCCCGCACCGCGGGCGCCATCCGCCGGCCGTCGCCGCAGACGTACACCCGGCCTCCCGCCTCCAGGACCGCCCACACCTCCTCGGCCTCCCGGGCGATGCGGTCCTGGACGAACCGGGCCCCGTCGACGGGAGCGTGCGTGAAGGCGGGGCGCATGCGGACGGCTCCGGCCGCCTCGGCCGCCTCGAACTCCTCGCGGTGCAGGTAGTCGACGTCCGGGTGGTCGCAGCCGAAGTAGCACAGCAGCGTGCCGCCCGACCCGGTGTGCTGCCGGTCGAGGACCGCGCCGCGGAACGGCGCGAGACCGGTGCCCGCGCTGACCAGGATCACCGGGACGGACGGGTCCTCGGGCAGCCGGAACGACTCCCCGCACGGCAGCACCCGCGCCTGGACGACGTCACCGGCGCGCACGCGCCGCGCGTAGTCCGAGGCGATGCCCCGGAAGGTGCCCTCGCCGGAGCGGTGGGGCGCGGCGAGCAGCGACACCATCAGCTCCACCTCACCGGGCCGGGCGGCCGCGGACGAGGAGATGGAGTAGTGGCGGGGGCGCAGCACCGGCAGCAGCTCCAGGAAGCGCTCGAAGGGCAGCTCGCAGGCGCGGTACCGCTCCAGCAGGTCCAGGACGCTGATGCCCCGTGACGTCACCCGCTCGTGGAACGCCCCGGTGTCGGCGGCGAGCGCGGCCAGGGGCTGCTTCTCCGGCGGGCAGGCGGTGTGCCCGGCGAGGACGGCCACCTGCTCGGGGGTGGCCGGATCCTGGAGTTCCACGAACTCGGTGAGCAGCCGGCGCAGCGTCAGCGGGCGGTCGACGGGCAGCGCGCCGCGGCTGCGGCGCCGGGCGCGCAGCCGGACCGTCCGGTCGAGGTCGAGGCCGAACCGGTCGGCGACCCGCCGGACGAGCGGCTCCGGATTGGCGGGGAGGAGCGCCAGGTGGTCGGCGGTGCGGTACGTGACGCCCTCGGGCAGCCGCAGGCGCAGGTACCGCTTGGAGCGCCCGAGTGCGTGCTCCGTGTCGACGAGTTCGTACGCGTCGAGCACCTCCATTGGCTGGACGCCGTGCCGGGAGGCGAGGCCGGCGGTGACCGATGCGGCGGTGTCCTCCAGCTCGTACAGTCCCTGCCCCCGGTCGGGGTCCGCGGCGGCCGGGGCCCCGGCGGGGGCGTCGCCGTACCGCTCCAGCAGGGCGGTCCACAGGTCCGCCGTCCAGCGGTCCACCGTGCCGGCGAAGTCGCCGGAGGCGTCGGCGGCGCCGCGTGCGAGGAGGGGCACGGCCCCGGCCGCCGCGAGGCGCTCGTCTATGAGGGCGGGGATCCGCTGGTAGGTGGCGGCCCAGTTGCGGTCGCCGACGCCGAGCACGGCGTACGGCAGACCGGCGAGCGAGCCGGGCTCCAGCCCTTCCAGCCGGGCGACGAACCCGGCGGCGTCGTCGGTGGGGCGGCCGTTGTAGGAGGCCGCCACGATCACCAGCGGACCGCCGGCGGGGTCCAGCCGGCCGGCGTGGTCGTCGAGGGGGGACACGGAGGCGGCGAAGCCGCGGTCGCCGCCGTCCGCGGCCAGCTCGCGGGCGATCCCGGAACAGGTCCCGAGGTTGGAGCCGTGCAGCACGGTCAGCGCGGTGCCGGAGGCCCGCCGGGCCGCGTCGCCCGCCTCCGGCCGGCTCGCCGTCCCGCTCACCGGCGCGGCGGGGCGGCGCCGCTCCGCGCCGGTACGCCGGGCCAGTCCGAGGGTGAAGCCTTCGGGCTTGAGGGTGAGCGTCTGCTTGATCTCCAGCCGGTAGTCGTGGTGGTCGATGAGCCGGTAGCGGTGGACGAGGAGCCCGAGCAGGAGGGTGGCCTCGTGGAGGGCGAACTGACGTCCGATGCAGGCGCGTTCGCCGCTGCCGAACGGCTTGAAGAGGTGGACGGACCGCGCCTCCTCCCGCTCCCGGGTGAAGCGCTCGGGGTCGAACAGCTCCACGTTCTCTCCCCAGGCGGGGTCCCGGTGCAGGGCGGGGGTGAGCACGAGCAGCGTCTCGCCCTTGCGGACGGCGTACCTGCCGCCGATGACGGTGTCCTCCAGGGGTTCCACCGCGTAGCCGGGGGCGGTCGGCCACAGCCGCAGGCTTTCGTTGAGCACCTGGCGGACGTACGTGAGCCTGCCGACGTCGCCGTAGCCGGGGTCGGGCGTCTCCTGGTCGCCCCACAGCGCGTCGACCTCGGCCTGGGCCCGGGCGAGCACTTCGGGGTGCTTGGTCAGGTAGTGGAGGGCGAAGGACAGGGCGCCGCTGGTCGTCTCGTGCCCGGCGATGAGGAAGGTGATGACCTGGTTGCGGATGTTCACGTCGTCCAGCGGCCGGCCCGTCCGGGCGTCCGGGGTGTGCAGCATCCGGCCCAGGAGATCGCCGGTGCCGGTGTCACCGGACTGCCTGCGCCGGCGGATGACGTCGTCGACGAGGCCGGTCATGAGGTCGACGTCCTGGCGGAACTGCTGGGACCGCCTGGGCTGGAGCCATTCCGTGCCGGGGATGGACTCGACCGTGTCCTGGGTGAACGCCAGGGCCCGGCCCATGGCCCCCACGAAGGGGTGCGGGTCCTCCCGGCGGAACGACTCGAAGTCGTAGCCGAAGCCGCACAGTCCGATGGTGTCGAAGGCCAGGCGCGTCATGTCCTCGGGCACGTCCACGGCACTCCGGCCGGCGGCCCGGTCCCACGTGCCGATCAGGGACCGCGCCACCCGGAGCATGGTCGGGTGGTAGTCGCGCATGGCGCCGAGCGAGAAGGCCGGCATGAGGATGTCGTGCGCCTTCCGCCAGTTCGGCTCGTGGTTGAAGGCGGTGAAGAGGCCGTCACCGGCGAACCGCCGGATCTCGGCCAGGTCCGGGTGCACGTTCTTGCGGAAGCGGGACTCGTCCGCCAGCTCCGTCACCAGATCCAGGCCGCCGACGACCACGACCTCGGTCCCGAAGACGCGGATCCGGTAGACCGGCCCGAGTTCCTTGACCTCTTTCATCATGTGGACGGTCGCCGCGAACCCCTTGGGGAGGCTGAGGGCGTGGCCGACGAGCGGGAGGGCCGGGCGCTCGGGGACGGGCTGGGCCGTGAGGACGGACGGCTGGTTCATGGGCGTGCCTTTCGTTCCGCGGCGTCATTCGGTCCCCTCAACGTACAAGTGACTTTGTCAGTCGACAATGTCTCATGATTGTGTTGAACGACACGATCGCTTGACAGAACCATTCGGGGCCCTCGGACGTACCGCACGGGCCCTCGTCGCCGGCGACCGCTCGGCGGGACGGTCGGCCGCCCGCCGGTGCCGTCCTCGGCGGGTTGAGCAGGCCCTACGGGGGGCGGGGTGACGGGGGCGTGGGCGGGGCCGGAAGGTGTGCACGGCCCGCACCTGGACGGCCTTGCCGCCGATGTGCGTGAGCTTTGTCGTCACCTCGAAGCAGGTAATCCGCTTCTGCCCGTCCAGCCAAAGGTTGACGGCCGCCTCGTGCGGGGTGTGGTCCGGGAAAGCGGAGGTCGGCATGGAGTGGCCGGCCTCGGCCGCCGTCAGGCGGACCCCGACGCCCCCGGGATCTCGCGGGTGGACTCGCCGGAGCGGGCGGGCAGGGCGGCGGGCGCCAGGACGGCCGCGGCCGCCCGCGCCGAACGCCGGAAGGAGGCAGCGGACATGTGTGCCGGTCCCCGTGTACGGTCGATCCGGGGGAGGCCGGAGAACCCTGGTCCCCCCGGCCCGGTCCGGCCGGGCTACCGGACCCCGGACAGGGCCCCGGCGGCCGCGTCGTCCAGCACCCCGAGGTGGTGCGTGCGGACGGTGATCCCGGGGTCCGTGCCCGGCGCCCGCTCCAGGGCCACGGCCGCCGCGTGCCCCGGCCCCACCGGCACGTCCCGGACGCTCCACCCGGGCGGCCGGGCCGGCGCCCCGACGCCGGGGTCGCCGAGGTAGTCCAGGTCCGGGCTGCGGCCCACCCCCGTGCCGAGCCCCTTCAGGTAGGCCTCCTTGCGGGCCCAGAGCCGGGCGAACACGGCGGGCCGCAGGGCCGGCTGGGCGGCGCGGACGGCCCGCCGCTCGGCGGGGTGCAGGGCCTCGCTCACGGTGGCCGCCTTGTCCGGCGGCGGCAGCGCCTCCACGTCCACGCCGACCACCCGCCCGGCCACCCCGATCAGGACCAGGCCGCCCGTGTGGGACAGCGAGAAGTGCGGCGCGCCGGAACCGGCCAGGGCAGGGCGCCCGTGGGGTCCGCCGCAGCAGGGGCAGGGACTGCGGACGAAGTGCAACTCCGCCGGGCTGACGCCCTCGTAGGCGCAGAGCACCCGGCGCAGCGCGAGGTGCGCGGCCACGTACCGGCCCCGGTCGAGGGGGTGCACGAACGCGGCGGCCCGGGCGCGCTCCCGCGCGTCCAGCGGGGACCGGTCGAGGACCACGGAACGCAGCCCGGAGTCCGGGACGTGGAACAGCCACAGGTCCGAGGCGTCCCCGGCCGGCCGGGGACGGGGCCCGGGCCAGGGGGCGGGCGGCCAGCCCGGCGGCGGGCAGGACGGTTCCGGATGGGACAGCACGCAACTCTCCGGTGGATTCGGCGGCCAACTGCTGCTCCGGCACGATAAAGCAGCCGGTGAACGGGAATTGATGGCCGGATTCCGGCTGCGTTCTTCCGCCATGCGCCCGGCCCGCGCCCGCCGCTCCCACGGCGAATCGGGGAATTCGGCTCCGGGGAAAGTCCGAAATCCGGTGGGAATTCTCGCCGTTGGACGGTCCGCGGTGGCATGTGCCTCGGCCAAGGTCCGGCGCATTCTGGCTCAAATCGAGCGGATCGTCCGCAAGTTCCCGGGGAACATCCCTTACGATCTTGGTCACGCAGGGACATTCCGGCGTCGTACCGCCGGGATGACCGGAGGCGGTTCCACGAAGGAAGAGAGAAATACCGTGGTGTTCACCGCTGGAAAGGCGCAGGACCCCGTCCGTACCCCGGACGTTCCCACCCCTGAACTCGAAATCCTGCTGCGCCACGCAGCCGAGGCCCGGACGGGATCCGCGCGGGCCGTCCTCGTCAGGGGCCCCGCCGGAACGGGCAGGACCCGTCTGCTGGACCTCGCGCGGCAGCGGCTGGCCGCCGCCGGATGCGCCGTACGGTACGCCGCCGGCCCGCCCGCCGGCCCGGCCCGCACACCGGCGGCGGACACCCTGCTGCCGCCCGCCCCCGGATCCCCGCCCGGATCCCTGACGGGATTCCCGCCGGTATACCCGCCGGGGCTCCCGGCTCCCGCCGCACCCGGTGACCTCCGCCCGGACCGGCACGTGCTCCACCGCCGGGCCCTGGACCTGCTCGCCGCCGGCCCCCTGGCCCTCGTCATCGACGACGCGCAGTGGTGCGACGAAGCCTCCCTGCGCTGCGCCGACTTCATCCTGCGCCACGCCGCCGCCCGCCCCCTGCTCCTCGTCCTCGCCCAGCGCACCGACGCTCCCGGCCCCGGCACCCCCGTACTCGCCGAGATCCTCGCCCGGGGCCGCTGCACCCTCCTGGAACCCGCCCCGCTCACCGAAGCCGCCATCGCGCACCTGGTCAGCCGTACCTCCGGCGCCCCGGCGGACCGCCGGTTCGTCCGCCGCTGCGCCGAACTCACCGGCGGCAACCCGCTGCTCCTGCACCGGCTGCTCACCGCCCTGCGCACCCTCGGCATCCCGCCCGACGCGGACGCCGTACCCGGCCTGGACGCCGTCCACCAGAGCGTGCTGACCGCACGGGTCCCCGAACTGCTGGCCGCCGGCCCGCGCCGCACCCGCCAGGTCGCCACCGCCCTCGCCGTACTCGGCCGGACCGCGCCCGACCCGCTGGCCGCGCTCTGCGGACTGGACGTCCGCGCCGTGGAGGCCGCGCTGACGGCGCTGCGCCGGATCGAGGCCGTGGTGCCGGGCTCCCCGCCGCACATGCGCGAGGGAGTCCGCAGCGCTGTCCTCGCCACCCTGCCCGGCCCGGAACTGCGCGACCTGCGGGTCCGGGCGGCCCGGGTCCTCAGCGACGCCGGACGGCCCGCCGCGGAGGTCGCCGAACAGCTCGCCCCGCTCGACCGGATCGACGAGCCGTGGATGTTCGCCGTCCTGCGCGACGCCGCCGCCGAAGCACCCACCCGGGCGACCGTCAGGGCCGCCGGCCGCTGGCTGCGCTCGGAGGCGAGCCGCGGCCTCACCGACGCCGAACGCGGCGGCCTGCACGTGGAACTGGCCCGCGCCGCCAGCCGTACCGTCGTCACCCCGGCACACGCCCTCTGGCACCTGCGCCAGGCCCTCGCCCTCACCCCCGACCCGCGCGGACGGGCACCCGTCGCCGTCCAGTACGCCATGCTGGCGCTCGGCACCCGCCGGGCCCCGGAGGGCCTGCGCTTACTGGAGCGGGTGCTGGACGGCCTGACCGGCCCCCCGAACGGCGGGGCGGACACCGACCGGCACCTGCGCACCACCGTCGAATCGGCCCTGCTGGCCACCGCCGTCAACGACCGCGAGGCGCTGCCCGCCGCCCGAGCCCGGGCCGCCGCCCTGCCCGTCCCCACCGGGCACGGCCCGGCCGACCGGCGCCTGCTCGCGGCGCTCAGCGCCTTCGCCGCCCTGGACGGCGGATCCGCGGACCGGGCCGCCGCCCTCGCCCGCCAGGCACTACGGGCCGACGAACCCGGCACCGCCGGCTGGGGGGTGTTCTGTTCCTCCGCCGTCCTCGCACTCGCCGACTGCGTGGACGAGGCCCTCGCCGCCCTGGACCGGGTGCTGTCACCGGCCCAGGAGCACCCGCCGCTGTGGCCCCGGCGCGCCGCCCTGGCCGGCCGCTCCCTGCTCCTGCACGGCATCGGCGACGTGCCCGCCGCCGCCCGGGACGCCCGGGCGGCCACCGAGGTGACCGGCCCGGCCGGAGCCCCGCCCCTGGCACACCTCGCACTGAGCTCCGTACTGCTCTCCCAGGGGGAGGCGGGCCGGGCCGGCGCCGTCCTCGACGGACTCGCCCGCACCGCGGGCCACCTGGACCGCAGCGTCTGGGAACGGCACCTCTACCTCTACACCTCGGGGCAGGTCCGCCGGGAGCGGGGCGACCTCGAAGGCGCGCTCGAACTGTGGCGCCGGTGCGGGCGCAGCCAGGAGGAGGCGGGCATCGCCAACCCGGTCCTCGCCCCCTGGTGGCTGCCGGCCGCCACCACGCTGGCCCGGCTGGGCCGGGGCGCCGAGGCGGCCGGGCTCGTGGAGGCCGCCCGGGAACGGACCCGCGGCTGGGGCACCCCGCGCGCCCTGGGACTGGGCCTGGTCGCGGCGGCCTCCGTCGTCGGGGGCCGCGCCGGTACGGAGCTGCTGGCCGAGGCCGTGGAGACCCTGGCCGCCTCCCCGGCCCGGCTGGAACTGGCCAGGGCCGAGTACCGGCTGGGCCGGGAGCTGCTCGCCCTCGGCGACGCCAGGGCGGCGCGCGGCCACCTGCGCCAGGCCATCGAACTCGCCACCCGCTGCGGCGCCCACGCGCTGACCGCCACCGCCCGCGACACGCTGGTCACCGCGGGCGGGCGGATGCCGCAGCTGGCCGTGGCCCCGGTGGACTCCCTTACCCCCAGCGAGCGCCGGATCGCGACCCTGGCCCAGCGCGGCCACAGCAACAAGAAGATCGCCGAGGCGCTGTTCATCACCCCGCGCACGGTGGAGATGCACCTGACCAACGTCTACCGCAAGCTCGACGTCCGGGGCCGCGGCGACCTGCCGCGCAGCCTGGCTTCCCGCCCCCGCCCCCACCCCAGCCCCCGTTCCGCCGCACCCGACCCGGCCGACGGCGTGCCGGCCTAGTGCTGTGACCGGAAAGGCTCACCGGGTCGCGGCGCCCGGCACGGCACCTCGCGGCGTTGTCGGACCACGCAGGTACGTCCCGTACGAGCCGTGGCCCTCCGCCTTGCGATGCACCGCACCGGACACCGCGACCCGGCAAACCTTCCCGGTCACAGCACTAGCGGGTGTGCCAGGCGGCCCGGGCCCGGCCATGATCCGTCGGACACCCCCTAGTACCGCGGCCGGAAGGGTCTGCCCGGCCGCGGTGTCCGGTGCGGCGCGTCGCGGGGCGCAGGGCCCCGGCCCGTACCGCGCGTACGTGCGTGGTCCGACGGCGCGGCGAGGCGCCCCAGCGGCGCCGCGCCCCGGGAAACCTTCGGCCGCGGCACCAGGCCCCGCCGGCACGGCAGCGCCGGTCAGGCCCGTGGCGGCCGGGGCGCCGCACCGGCCGGGCGGTGACGGGCGGAGCCGCGCGCGGGGCGCGCGCGAGGGCGGCACCCCGGCCCGCTGCCTGACGGGCCTCACGGTCCGGGACCCACCCGGACGTCAGGCCCGCCGGCGGACGCCGCACGGGGCCGGCGGGGGAGCCCCATCGACACCACACCCAGGAGGACGGACAGCCATGCCACGGACGACAGCCGCCCCGACAGCCCGCCCGGCCGCCCCGCCCACGGGGCCGCCCGACCCGTACCCGTACCCGCAGCCGCATCCCGCCCCCGGCGGCCGGGCCGCACCGCCCGGGCGCGAGGCCGAGGACCGGCTGCTGCGCGGCCTGCTGGCCGACCTGAGGCGGGGACGGCCCGCGCTCGTGGAGGTGCACGGACCGCCCGGCATCGGACGCAGCACCCTGCTCGACCACGCAGCGGCCCTCGCCGCCGAAGCCGGGGTACGGGTCGCCGCGGCGGCGGGCTCGCCCGAGGAGACCGGCCTGCCCCACGGGATGGCCGCCCAGCTCCACACCCAGCTGTTCCCCGTGATCACCCCGGCCGCCAGGGCCCTCCGGCCCGGCCCCGTCCGGCCCCGCGACGCAGGCTCCCGCGCGCCCGGCGACGGCGGCCCCCGCGCGCCTGCCGACGGCGGCACCGGCACGCCCGCCGACGGCGGCACCGGCTCGCCCGCCGACCTGGGCGCCGCGTTCCTCGCCGCCGCCCGCAGCCGCCCCCTGCTGCTCGTCGTCGACGACACCCAGTGGGCCGACCCTCCGTCGCTGCGCGGGCTGCAGGCGCTGGCCCGGCGGCTGGCCGGGGTGCCGCTGATGCTGCTCACCTCCCGCAACAGCGCGTCCCACCCGGGCCCCTACGACCGGATCGAGCCCTGCCCGCTGGCCGACGGGCGCTCGGTGGCCCGGCACGTGCTGGAACTGCCCCCGCTGCCCGACGCCGCCGTCCGGCAGATCCTCCACGACACCTGGCCCGACGCGGTCGACGCGGAGTTCCAGCAGGAGGCCGCCCGCCGCATCGAGGGCAACCCCGCCCTGCTCCGGTCGGTCATCGCCCGCTTCGTACGCCACGGCTGGGCCCCCGGGAGCGGCCACCTCGCCCACCTCGCGGAGAGCACGGCGGAAGCCGTCAGGGAACGCACCGTACGCACCCTCCCCCTGCTGCCCCCGGAACTCCTCGCCGTCCTGCGCGCGATCGCGGTCGCCGGACCGGACTGCACGCCCGCCCTGATCGACGCGCTGGCCGCCGGCCCCCGCACCCCGGGCACGGCCCGGGCCCTGACCCTGCTGTCCGGCACCGGGCTGCTCGCCGACGGCCCCCGCCCCGCCCTGCGCAGCGAGGCCGCCGCCCGGGCCGTCCTGGCCGACCTCGGCACCGGCCGCCGGGAGGAACTCCACGCCCGCGCGGCAGCCTGGGCCCACCGGGCGGCCCTGCCCGACGGCGCGGTGGCCCGGATGCTGCTCGGTGCCGGCCCGGTCGGCGCCCCCTGGGCCGTCGCCGCCCTGCGCCGCCGGGCCGCCGAACACCGGGCGGCCGGCCGCCACGCCCGGGCCGCCCGGCTGCTCGAACGGGCCCTGCGCGAGCCGGTGCCGGAAGCCCTCCGGGTCCGGCTGCTGACCGAGCTGGGGACCGCCGCGCTCCCCGCCGACCCCGAGGCGGCGGGCCGGCACCTGTGCCGCGCCCTGGACCCCCCGGCGGACGCCACCGCCACCGCCCCCGCCGACCCCGGCACGGTACGGGCCCGGCTGCGGGCGGCGGAACTCCTCGTGGCCCGCGGCGACTTCCTCACCCCCGCCGCCCGCATCGCCCGGGCCGCCGCCGAGGCGGAGCCGGGCACCGCCGAGCACTCGGGACTGCGGGCCCTGCTCTGGCTGGCCGAGCACGGCCGCCCCGACCCCGAGGACGGCTGGGGGCCTCCGCTGCCCGACCCATGGCCGGGCCGGCCGGCGCAGGCCGCCGAGGCCGCCGTCGCCGCCTGGCGGACCGCGCAGCGGGGCCTGGACATCACCCGCGCCCGCGGGCTCGCCAGGGCCGCCCTGGCCCCGGAGGCCCGCGCGCACGTGCCGGCGGCCGTCCGGGCGGCCGCGGCGCACGCACTCGTCCTCAGCGGCGACACCGGCGAGGCCCGCGACGCCCTCGACGGGATCCTGGTGGCCGCCGGGCGCCGGGACGCCCGGCCGGTGGCGGGCGTGGCCCTGCTCGTCGGCTGCGTCGCCGAGCTGTGGGCCGGGCGGGACGCCGCCGCCTCGGAGGCCCTGGACCGGTGCGACGAGGTCATGCCGGGCCACTGCTGGCACCCCCTCATGGCGCCCGGCCCCCTCGCCCTGCGGGCCCTGCTGGACCTGCGGCGGGGCGACGCCGACGCGGCCGCGCGGACCCTGGACGTCCGGCTGCCGCCCGCCGCCGAGGGCGGTCTGGCCTGGGCCTACCTCCTCTACGCGCGCGGGCGGGTCCGGCTCGCCGCCGGTGAGCGGGACCGGGCCCTCGCCGACCTGCTGGAGTGCGGGCGCCGGCTGCTGGCCCGGCAGGCCGCCAACCCCGCCCTGCTGCCCTGGCGTTCGGCCGCCGCGCGGACCCGCGACCCCGAAGACCCCCTGGCGGTGCGACTGCTGGCCGAGGAACGCCGCGGGGCCCTGCTGTGGGGCTCGCCCGCCGCGCTGGCCACGGCACTGGCCCCCGGCCCCGGCGGGGCCGCCGCGCCCGGAGCGGCCGCGCGGCCCCGGGGAGGCGCGGCCGGCTGGCAGTACCGCCAGGCGCTCGTGGCCCTCGGCACGGCCCCCTTCTCGGGCCACCTCACCGTCGACACCCTGCTGGGCGACGAACGGGCCGCCGCAGGTCCCGTACCGGAACGCCGCGGAGGGCCGGGCCGGGGACCGGAGGCGGCCGGGCAACCGGGACCGGACGCGGCACGA
This sequence comes from Streptomyces sp. NPDC043896, assembly GCF_056435605.1. Lineage (NCBI taxonomy): Bacteria > Bacillati > Actinomycetota > Actinomycetes > Kitasatosporales > Streptomycetaceae > Streptomyces > Streptomyces sp. NPDC043896. The sequence continues at coordinate 21,446 of NZ_JBWKEE010000003.1, read as the reverse complement.
GGCGTACGGGAGAGCCGCCGGCGGGACCCGGAGCGACACGGCCCCGCCCCCGGCGGGCCGCAGGGCACCCGGCGCGACGGAACCCCGGCCGGACGCCCTGCGCCGGCCGCCGGCGCAGGGCCCGTCCCCCTGACCGACGCCGAGTCCCGGGTCGCGGCGCTCGCCGCCGGAGGACTGCCCAACCGGGCCATCGCCGGGGAACTCGCCGTCACCCCGCGCACCGTGGAACAGCACCTCACGAAGGCCTACCGGAAGCTCGGCATCCGAAGGCGTCACCAGCTGGCCGCAGCACTCGAACGAACAGCGACGGAGGAACCGTTATGAATCCCCTGCTCCACCGGCAGCAGGAACTGGGCCTCATCACAGCGGCGTTGGACGCCACGGCTCGCGGAGCGGGAGGCGGGTCGCTGACCGTGGTGACCGGGGGCATCGGCATGGGCAAGACCGCCCTGCTGAGGTCCCTGCCGGACCTCGCCGAACGGCGCGGCATCCGCGTCCTCACCGCCAGCGGAGCACCGCACGAACAGGCCTTCGGCTCCGGTGTGCTCAGCCAGCTGCTGACCCCGCTGCTGCCCGCCGCCCGGGACGCCCTCACCCCGCCCGGGGACCCCGCCGACTCCGCGGCCGGTCCCGGACAGGACGCCGAGCTGCTCACCCTGGTCGCCGAACACGCCGACCGCAAACCGCTGCTCCTGCTGGTGGACGACCTCCAGTGGGCGGACGCCCCCTCGCTGCGCTGGCTCGCGCGGCTGGCCGGACGGCTGCCCCGGCTCCGCGTCACCCTGGTCACCGCCCTGCGCGAAGGGGACCCCGGCGAGGACGAACCCCGCCTGCACCGGCTGACCGGTCGCGCCGCCGCCGTCCTGCGGCTTCGCCCGCTGTCCCCGGGGGCCACCGCCGACCTCGTCGGGACCCGCCTCGGCCGGGCCGTGGACCAGGACTGCGCCCGCGCCTGCCACGAGGCGACCGGAGGCCACCCCCTGCTGCTCACGGCCACCCTCGACGCCCTGACCGCGGCCGGACCGCGGTCCCACGAGGACGGGCTGCCGGACGCGCGGGTCATCCGCGGGATCCGCCCCGACGGCCTGCGCGAACGCCTCGCGGTCGTCCTGCGCGGCCAGCGCCCGCCGGTATGGCGGTTCGCGGCGGCCCTGGCCGTCCTCGGTGAGGACGCAGGTGAGGGCGGCGGGTACACCGGGGCGGACGGGACCGGCGGGGCCGACGGGACCGGCAGGGCCCACGAGACCGACGGGACCGGCGGGGCCTACGGGATCGGCGGGACCGGCAGGGCCTACGGGATCGGCGGGGCCTACGGGACCGGCGGGGTCCACGAGACCGACGGGGTCCACGGGACCGACGGGACCGACGGGACCGACCGGGACGCGGGGGAATCCCGGGCGCGACGGGAGCCCGGCGCCTCCGGGAGCGCCGGCGACGCCCGGGGCCGCGGGAACGCGGGGAACACCGCCGCGGCCGGAGCCCCCCGGGACCACGGGGACGCCGGAGCCGTCGCGGAGGACCCCGCCGGGCGGCTCGCGGGCCTCGACGCCACCGGCCGCGCCGAGGCGGTCCGGGCACTGCGCCGGCTCGGCCTGCTGGCCGAGGACCCGGTGCCCCGGTTCGTCCACCCCGTCGTCGCCGACGCCGTGGAGGAGGCGATGACCCCCGCCGAAGCCGAGGCCGTGCGCCTGCGCGCCGCCCTCATGCTGCACCAGGGCGGGTACCCCGCCGAACGGGCCGCCGCGCAGCTGCTCGCCGTCTCCTCCTGCGCGGAACCCTGGACGCAGGAGGTCCTGCGGGCCGCCGCGACCGCCGCCCTGCGCCGCACCGCCCCGGAGGCAGCCGCCCGCTACCTGCGCCGCGCCCTGCTCACCGGCCCGCCCGACGGCCCCGCCCGCGCCGACCTCCTCGTCGAACTCGCCTCCATCGAGCGTGACTTCGCCCCCCGGGCGGCCCTGCGCCACTTCACCCAGGCCCTGCTCCTCCTCCCCGACCCGGACCGCCGCGCCCGGGTCGCGGGCCGCATACCGCCCTTCCTCCTCGACGACTGCCCGCCCGCCACCCTCGACACCGTCGCCAGGACGGCCGCCGAGCTGGGGGACGCGGCCGACCTCACCGGCACCGCCCGGCGCGGCGCCCTGCGGCTGGAGGCCCGGCTCCGGCACGCCGCCGTCGCCGCCCCGGCCGAACTGGCCGCCTCCGCCGACCGGCTCCGGGCCCTGGGCCGCGTCCCCTGCCTGGACACCGCCGCGGACCGCGAACGGGTCACCGTCCTGCTGCACGGCGCCGTCCTGGCCCAGCGGGTCACCGCGGCCGAGGCCGTCCCCCTCGCCGAACGGCTGCTCCAGCACGAGCCGGCCACCCCGGACCACGTCCACACCGCCCTGCCGCTGCTCACCGACGTCCTGGTCGCCGCCGACTCCCTCGGTACCATCGGCCCCTGGCTGCACACCGCCTACGACCGCGCCCGCCGCGACCACGCGGGCGTCCCGCGCGCCCTGATCTCCGTCGAGCTGGCCCAGCTCGCCCTGGCCCGGGGAGACCTGGCGGCGGCCCGCGCCCACGCCGCGGAGGCGCTCGGCCTGGGCGCCACCGACTGGGCCACCCTGCGCACCCTGGCCGCCGTCGTCCTGGCCGCCCTGGAAGCCCGGGACACCGCCCTGTGCGAACGGCTGCTGTCCGGCTCCCCGCCGGACGCCGTCCACGGCCACCTGCCCTCGCTGCGGCTGCTCATCAGGGGCTCGGCCGCCGCCCTGCGCCGCGACCTGCCGACCGCGCTGGGCTGCTACCTCGACTGGGGGCGCACGGCCGAACGCGCCCACTGGCACAACCCGGCCGTCGCACCCTGGCGCTCGTGGGTCTCCGCCCTCCACTACCGGATGGGCCGGCCCGGCCAGGCCCACGACCTCATGGACGAGGAGTACGAGCGTGCCGTGAGCTGGGGCAGCCCCGTGGCGATCGGCCGCGCCCAGCGCGGCCGGGGCGCGATCACCGGGGGAGAACGGGGGATCGTCCTGCTGCGCGAGTCCGCGGCCACCCTGGAACGGACCGCCCACCTCCTCGAACGGGCCCGCACCTCCCTGCTCCTCGGCAGACGGCTGCTGACGGCGGGCCGGGAGGCGGAGGCCGAGCACCGGCTGACCCTGGCCCGGGAACAGGGGCTGGAGTGCGGGGCCCCCTGGATCGCCGACCGCGCCGGCCGGGCCCTGCACACCATCGCCGGCTCCCAGGGCGCGGACGCGGTCGCCGCGCTGACCCGTACCGAGCGCCGGGTGGCCGCACTGGCGGCCGCCGGCACCTCCAACCGGGCCATCGCCGAACGGCTGGAGGTCAGCGCCCGGGCGGTCGAGAAGCACCTCACCCAGGCCTACCGCAAGCTGCGCATCGACGGACGCGCCGAACTCGCCCCGATGGCGAGGCTGCTGTCCGAGGACCGCTGCCCCGACCCCCCTGCGTAGCCGGGGGAGGACGGAGCGGGAGATCCGACGGGGGCGGGGGAGGGGGGCGGGGGGGCGTACCGTACCGAACCGAAGCCCCCCGGTACCGCCCGTAACCGTACCCCCCCGGCACACGCCCACAGGGTTAGTGCGCGGGGGATTGATTTCGTTGACACCTTTCACCGGATCTCCATACCTTCGTCATGGCGCTGATCGAACTGCGCGGACGGCGGAGTTCGAATTGCAGAACGCCGTGTCGAGAACGCGTTGACGCCGTGTTGAGGCCGCGTTTCCGAAGGATTCAGCCGCAATACGGCCGGCCATGGAAGGGCATGTATGAGCCAGGGTTTACCGGTGCACTTTTCCACCGTACGGGACGGATACTTCAACCCGCCCCCGGCGGTCCGGCAACTGCGCCGGAACGAACCGCTGACGCGCATGGAATTCGCCGACGGCCATCTCGGATGGCTCGTCACGGGCTATTCCGCGGCCCGGGCCGTCCTCGCCGACGCCCGGTTCAGCGCCCGCGGAGAGCTCAAGCACCCGCCGGTCCCGCGCGCCGCGACCCTCGACGAGGCCCCGGCGGCGCCGCCCGGCATGTTCATCCAGCACGACGACCCCGAGCACCAGCGCTACCGCAAGCTCCTGGTCGGGCAGTTCACCGTCCGCCGCATGCGCCTGCTCACCGAGTGGATCGAGAAGATCACCGCGGAGCGGCTCGACGAGATGGAGCGCCTGGGCTCGCCCGCCGACCTCTTCGAGCACTTCGCGCTGCCCATCCCCTCCCTCGTCATCTGCGAACTGCTCGGCGTGCCCTACGCCGACAGGGCCACCTTCCAGCACCACACCCACGTCTGGAGCAGCTTCGGCGAGTCCACCGAGGACGTCACCGCCGCCTTCCTGGAGCTCGGCGCCTATCTGGGCGGCCTGGTGCGCCTCAAGCGAGCCGACCCCGCCGACGACATCCTCAGCGGCCTGATCACCGCCGACCCCGGCCTCACCGACGAGGAACTCACCTCGATCGCCTTCCTGCTGCTCGTCGCCGGCCACGAGACCACGGCCAACCAGCTCGCCCTCGGCACGTTCGCCCTGCTGGAACACCCGGGACAGCTGGCCGCGCTGCGCGCCGACCCCTCCCTGATCGAGGGCGCCGTCGAGGAGAGCCTGCGCTACCTGAGCATCGTCCACCACGGCCCCACCCGGGCCGCCCTGGAGGACGTGGAGATCGAGGGCACCCTCATCAAGGAGGGGGAGGTCGTCATGGTCTCCCTGGCCGCCGCCAACCGCGACCCCGAGCGCTTCCCCGACCCCGAGGCCTTCGACGTGACCCGGCGCGCCGCCGGCCACCTCGGTTTCGGACACGGCATCCACCAGTGCCTCGGCCAGCAACTCGCCCGCATCGAACTGCGGGTCGGCTTCACCGCCCTGCTGGAGCGCTTCCCGGACCTGCGGCTGGCCTGCCCGCCGGAGGAGATCCGGCTCCGCCACGACATGCAGGTCTACGGCGTGTACGCGCTGCCGGTCGCCTGGTGACGGACGGCCCGCTGCGGGTCGGGGTCAGCCGCCGGCTGTGCTGCGGCGCCGGCATGTGCGCCCTGCTCGCCCCCGAGGTCTTCGACCAGTGCGACGAGGGCTTCGTGGTCCTCCTCGACCCCGCCCCGCCCGCCGCCGCGCACGCCGCCGTGCGCGAGGCCGCCGACCAGTGCCCCTGCTCGGCCATCACCCTGCGCACCGCCGGCTGACGCCTCACCGCACGCGCCCGCACGCCCGCACGCCCCCGCGTCCCCGGCGTGCCGTTCCCCGCGTCCAGCCCCCGACGCCTTCCCGCGTCCGCCGCGCCCGGCACCCCCACGCCACCGCTCGCCCCATTCCTCCCGAAAGTCAGGTACACACCGTGGAACAGCACCTGTCACGCCGCCGCTTGCTCGGACTGACGGCCCTCGGCGCGGCGGCCCTCGCGGGCGGCACCACCATCGGCGCCCCCCGGGCCCTGGCCGCCGACCGCGCCGACGGCACCGCGTTCGTCCCCGCCGTCGTCATCGGCACCGGCTACGGCGCCGCCGTCTCCGCCCTGCGCCTGGGCGAGGCCGGAATCCGCACGGTCATGCTCGAAATGGGCCGGCTGTGGAACCAGCCCGGCCCCGACGGCAACGTCTTCGCCGGCATGCTCAACCCCGACAAGCGCACCACCTGGTTCAAGAACCGCACCGAGGCCCCCCTCGGCAGCTTCCTCTGGCTGGACCTGGCCAACCGCGACATCGACCCGTACGCGGGCGTCCTGGACCGCGTCAACTTCGACCAGATGTCCGTGTACGTGGGCCGGGGCGTCGGCGGCGGCTCCCTCGTCAACGGCGGCATGGCGGTGGCCCCGAAGCGCTCGTACTTCGAGGAGGTGCTGCCGCGCGTCGACGCCGCCGAGATGTACACCCGCTACTTCCCGCGAGCCAACTCGATGCTCCGCGTCAACCACATCGACACCACCTGGTTCGAGAACACCGAGTGGTACAAGTTCGCCCGGGTCTCCCGTGACCAGGCCCAGAAGGCCGGACTGGGCACCGTCCACGTCCCCAACGTCTACGACTTCGACCACATGCGGCGCGAGGCGGCCGGACAGGCACCCAAGTCCGCGCTGGCCGCCGAGGTCATCTACGGCAACAACCACGGAAAGCAGAGCCTGGACAAGACCTACCTGGCCGCCGCCCTCGGCACCGGCAAGGTCACCATCGAGACCCTGCACCAGGCCAGGACCATCCGGCAGCAGAAGGACGGCACCTACCTCCTGACCGTCGAACAGCGTGACGCCGACGGCCGGCTGCTGGCCACCAGGGAGATCTCCTGCCGGTACCTCTTCCTCGGCGCCGGCAGCCTCGGCTCCACCGAACTCCTGCTGCGCGCCCGCGAGACCGGCACCCTGCCCGAGCTCAGCTCCGAGATCGGTGCCGGCTGGGGCCCCAACGGCAACATCATGACCGCCCGCGCCAACCACGTGTGGAACCCCACCGGCGCCAGCCAGTCCTCCATACCCGCCCTGGGCATCGACGACTGGGACAACCCGCAGAACCCCGTCTTCGCCGAGATCGCCCCCATGCCCGCCGGCCTGGAGACCTGGGTCAGCCTCTACCTGGCGATCACCAAGAACCCCGAACGCGGCACCTTCGCCTACGACGCGGCGAGCGACCGGGCGGCCCTGCGCTGGACCCGCGACCAGAACACCCCCGCCGTCAACGCCGCGAAGTCGCTGTTCGACCGCATCAACAGGGCCAACACGACGATGTACCGCTACGACCTCTTCGGCAAGCAGCTGAAGGCCTTCTCCGACGACTTCACCTACCACCCGCTCGGCGGCTGCGTCCTCGGCAGGGCCACCGACGACTACGGCCGGGTGAACGGCTACAAGAACCTCTACGTGACCGACGGTTCGCTCATCCCCGGCTCCATCGGCGTGAACCCGTTCGTCACCATCACCGCCCTGGCCGAACGGAACATCGAGCGCGTCATCCGGCAGGACGTCACCGCCTCCTAGCCGGCGGCGGACGCCGGTCCGCCGGGCCCGAGGGGGCGACCGGTCCGGCAGCACAGGGGAACACCACGGGGGTCCTCCCCGGTACGCCCGCACGCCCCGAGGCGCTGCGGAACCAGCACACCAGCAGTAGTTCAACGGGTCGATGGAGCACACATGATGCGCGAGTCTGTTGCGATGCCGGAGGAATCCGGGAACGGCGCACACGAGGTGATCGTGGCGATCGGGTCGGCACACCGGCCGGCCGAGGACACCGGCACGGGCCGGGCGTTCGACGCGGAATTCCTCGCGGAGGCCACCGGAGACCCGTCGGACCCCGCCCTGGCCGGTGCCCTGGCCGCGGCCCTGCCGTACGGCCCGGCCGCCGCGGAGACCTGGTGGGCGGCGCTGGAGGACGCCGGAGTCGTCCCGGCCGCGGCCCCGCGCACCGGCGTGTTCCTCGCCGTCCCCGCAGGGCCGGACGCCGGGCTCCCGGAACAGGAGGAGGCCGCCGCCGCGGTCGGTGCGGTCCTGCGGCTCGCCCCGGACGCCGCCCCGCCGCCGCACCGCCTCCCCACCGGCGCCGACGCGCTGCGCGCGGCCCGCGAGAGCCTCGGCCGGGGCGAGAGCAGCCTCGCCCTGGCCGCCGGCCCCGGCGTACACCTGCCGGGCGCGCCCGGCGCCGGGGCCGGCGGCTACGGCGCCGTCCTGCTGAAGTCCCTCGCCGGAGCCCGGGCCGACGGCGACCGGGTGCTCGCCGTACTCGGCCCGGACGGCCGCTTCACCACCCCCGCCGCCCCCGGTACGGGCCCCGAGGCCGCCACTGCCGACCTGGGCTGGAACGCCGTCCCCCGTACGGCTTCCGGCGCGGCCGCCGTCACCGGCCGCGCCGACGGTGCCGGGGCGCCGCTGCCCTGGGTCCTGTCCGCCGCCGGCCCCGAGGCCCTGCGCGCGCGAGCCCGGCAGCTCCACGAGCACCTCACCGCACACCCCGGCCTCGACCCCGCCGCCGTGGGGCGGGCCCTCGCCACCACCCGGCACTCCTTCCCGCACCGCGCCGTCCTCCTCGGCGACGGCCCCGGCCGGCTCCTCGACGCCCTCGCCAACCTCGCGGACGGCGGCTTCGCCGCCGACGTGGTCCGCGGCACCGCCACCGACCGCCCCGCCGCCTTCGTCCTGTCCGGCATCGGCGGACAGTGGCCCGGCATGGGTGCCGAACTCCTCGACACCTCGGCGGAGTTCCGTACCGCGGCCCTGCGCTGCGAGCAGGCCCTCGCCCCCTTCACCGGCTGGCTCCTCACCGACGTGCTCCGCGGCGCGCCCGGCGCCCCCGCCCTGGACACGCCCGACGTCAGCGTGCCCGCCACCTTCGGCGTGCAGATCGCCCTCGCCGAGACCTGGCGGGCCCACGGGGTCCGCCCCCGTGCCTACGCCGGCCACAGCATCGGCGAGGTCGCCGCCGCCCACCTGGCCGGTGCCCTCGGCCTGGAGGACGCCGCCCGCACCATCCACGCCTGGGGCGAGGCCCTGGCGGAACTCGCCCGACAGGGCGGCGACATGCTCGCCGTGAGCCTGCCCGGTCACCGGCTCCAGGAGCGGCTCGCCCACCGGGCGGACCGGCTGGTCATCGCCGCCCACAACGGACCCGAGTCCCACGTCGTCTCCGGCGACGGCGACGCCGTACGCGCCCTGCGCGCCGAACTGGAGGGCGAGGGCGTCCGCTGCGGCCGCGTACGCCTCGGCGCCGCCGCCCACTCCGCGCACGCCGACGCCGTACGCGACCGGATGCTCGCCGCGCTCACGGGCCTCGCGCCCCGCGCCGCCCACACCCCCCTGTACTCGTCCGCCACCGGCGGCCTCGTCGACGGCCGCACCCTCGACGCCGGGTTCTGGTTCGAGGCCCTGCGCCGTCCGGTCCGCTTCGAGCAGACCACCCACGCCCTGCTGGCCGACGGCCACGAAGCCTTCGTGGAGATCAATCCCCATCCCTCGCTGACCGCCGCCGTGCAGGAGACCGCCGCGGCCGCCGGACGCCACGCCGTCACCGTCGCCACCCTGCGCCGCGACCAGGGCGGCCTGCACCGCCTGCGGACCGCCCTCGCCGAGGCCTGCGTCCACGGCGTCGGCGTCGACTGGGCGGCCGCCTTCCCCGACGCCCCGACGGACCGGACGCCGCTGCCGACCTACCCCTTCCGGCGGACCTCCGCCGACGACCGGGCCGCCGAAGGCGAGGCCGCCGCCGACCCGTCCCCGGCCGCCCGGCTCGCCCTGCTGCCCGCGGCCGAACGCGAACGCACCGCCGCCGCACTCGTCCGCTCCCTCACCGCCGCCCTGCTGGGGCTGCCCGGCCCCGACGCCGTCGCCCCCGGACGGGCCTTCCGCGACCTCGGCCTGGACTCCGTCACCGCCGTCGAACTCCGGGGCCGCCTGAACGAGGCCACCGGCCTCCGCCTGCCGCCCACCGTCGTCTTCGACCACCCCACCCCCGCCTCCCTCACCGGCCGGATCCTCGCCGAAGCCCTCGGCACCCACGAGGGCCCGGCCGACGACGACACCACCGCGGCCACCACCGCGGCCGCCTGGGAAGAACCCGTCGCCATCGTCGCCATGAGCTGCCGCCTCCCCGGCGGCACCGACACCCCCGAAGCCCTGTGGCGGCTGCTCGCCGAGGGCGGCGACGCCGTGTCCGCCCTGCCCGCCGACCGCGGCTGGGACGTCGAAGGCCTCTACGACGGCGAACCCGGCCGCCCCGGCCGCTACTACCAGCGCGAAGCCGGCATGCTCCCCGAAGCCGCCGCCTTCGACCCGGAGTTCTTCGGGATCTCCCCGCGCGAGGCCCTCGCCATGGACCCCCAGCAGCGGCTCCTCCTGGAGACCGGCTGGGAGGTCCTCGAACGCGCCGGCATCGACCCCTCCACCCTGAGCGGCACCCGCACCGGAACCTTCGTCGGGGCGATGAACCAGGACTACGGACCCCGCCTCCACGAGGCCCCCGAGGACATCAGCGGCTACCTGCTGACCGGCAACAGCGTCAGCGTCGCCTCCGGCCGCCTCGCCTACACCTTCGGCTTCGAAGGCCCCGCCGTCACCGTCGACACCGCCTGCTCCTCCTCCCTCGTCGCCCTGCACCTCGCCGCCCAGTCGCTGCGCACCGGCGAATGCTCCCTGGCCCTGGCCGGCGGCGTCACCGTCCTGCCGACGGCCGGCTCCTTCATCGAGTTCAGCAAGCAGCGCGCGCTGGCCCCCGACGGCCGCTCCAAGGCCTTCTCCGCCGACGCCGACGGCTTCGGCCTCGCCGAGGGCGCCGGCATGGTCCTCCTGGAGCGGCTCTCCGACGCCCGCCGCAACGGCCGCCGGGTCCTGGCCGTCGTACGCGGCTCCGCCATCAACCAGGACGGCGCCTCCAACGGACTCACCGCGCCCAGCGGCCCCGCCCAGCAGCGGGTCATCCGCCAGGCCCTGGCCAACGCCGGGCTGACGCCCGCCGACGTGGACGCCGTCGAGGCGCACGGCACCGGCACCCGGCTCGGCGACCCCATCGAGGCCCAGGCCCTGCTGGCCACGTACGGCCAGGACCGGGAGGCGGACCGGCCGCTGTGGCTGGGCTCCCTCAAGTCCAACATCGGCCACACCCAGGCCGCCGCGGGCATCGCCGGCGTACTGAAGTCCGTACTCGCGCTCCGGCACGGGCTCCTGCCCAGGACCCTGCACGCCGAGGAACCCTCCCCGCACGTCGACTGGACCGCCGGACGGGTCCGGCTGCTGACCGACGCCGTGGACTGGCCCGCGACCGGCCGCCCCCGCCGCTTCGGCGTGTCCTCCTTCGGGATCAGCGGCACCAACGCCCACGCCATCATCGAAGAAGCCCCCGCCGACGAGACCCCCGAGGCGCGAACCCCCACCGACGGGGCTCCCGAGGCCGGGACCACCGCCATCCCCTGGATCCTGTCCGCCCGCAGCCCCGAGGCACTGGCCGCCCGGGCCGAAGCCCTCCTCGCGCACACCCGGGCACACCCCGGCCGCCGGCCCGCCGACACCGGCCACGCCCTCGCCACCACCCGCACGGCCTTCGAACACCGCGCCGTCGTCACCGGCACCACCGAAGCCGAACTCACCGAGGGCCTGCGCGCCCTCGCCGCCGGCGGCTCCACGCCCCGCACCGCGCAGGGCACGGCCGCCGACGCCCGCCGCGTCGCCTTCGTCTTCCCCGGCCAGGGCTCCCAGTGGGCCGGCATGGCCGCCGGACTCCTCGACACCTCCGCCGTCTTCCGCGAGCGGCTCCGCGCCTGCGGCCGCGCCCTCGCCCCGTACGTGGACTGGTCCCTGGAGGACGTCCTGCGCGGCACCCCCGGCGCCCCCGCCCTCGACAGCGCCGACGACGTGGTCCAGCCCGCACTGTGGGCCGTCATGGTCTCCCTCGCCGAACTGTGGCGCTCCTTCGGCGTGGAACCCTCCGCCGTCATCGGCCACTCCCAGGGCGAGATCGCCGCCGCCGCCGTATCCGGCGCCCTCAGCCTCGACGACGCCGCCCGGGTCGTCGCCCTCCGCAGCCGCCTGCTCGCCCGCCTCGCCGGACTCGGCGGCATGGTCTCCGTACCCGAACCCCTCGCCGACGTCACCCGGCGCCTGGAACGGTGGGGCCGGCGGCTCGGCATCGCGGCCGTCAACGGACCCCGCTCCACCGTCGTCTCCGGCGACGCCGACGCCCTCGACGAACTCCTCACCGCCTGCGCCGCCGACGGCGTCCGCGCCAAACGGGTCCCCGTCGACTACGCCTCCCACTCCGCCCACGTCGAACTCATCGAGGCCGAACTCGCCGAAGCCCTCGCCGGCATCACCCCGCTCACCCCCCGCGTACCGCTCTACTCCACCGTCACCGGCGAACCCGTCGACACCGCCGCCCTCGACGCCGCCTACTGGTACACCAACCTCCGCACCACCGTCCGCTTCGAGCCCGCCGCCCGCCGCCTCATCGCCGACGGCCACCGGCTCCTCGTCGAATGCAGCCCCCACCCCGTCCTCGCCATCGGCCTCCAGGAGACCGCCGAGGACGCCGCCGCCACCGTCGACGTCATCCCCTCCCTGCGCCGCGGCGACGGCGGCTCCGCCCGCTTCCTCACCTCCCTCGGCGAGGCCTGGACCCGGGGCGCCCCCGCCGACTGGGGCGCCGCCTTCACCGGCCCGCACCCGCGCCCCGCCGACCTGCCCACCTACCCCTTCCAGCGGCGCCGCTTCTGGCTCGACCCCGCCGCACCGGCCACCCCCGCGACCGGCACCGCCCACAGCGAGGACGAGGCCCGCTTCTGGGCCGCCGTCGAGAACACCGACGTCCAGGCCCTGACCAGCTCACTGGACCTGGACCCCGACGCCTCCCTCGACAGCATGCTCACCCGGCTCGCCCACTGGCGCCGCCGCACCACCCGGACCGCGCGCATCGACACCTGGCGCTACCGCGTCACCTGGACCCCCACCGAACCGCGGACCCGGCGCGGCGCCAGCCCCCGGCTCACCGGCACCTGGCTGCTCGTCACCACCACCGCACACCACGACAGCGCCACCGCCACCGCCGTCCACGAGGCCCTCACCGCCCGCGGCGCCCGCGTCGAACACCTCGCCCTCGACCCGGCTGCCCACCCCGACCGGCAGACCGTCGCCGCACTCCTCACCGACCGGCTCGGCCGGGCCGCCCTGACGGCCGACACCGTCACCGGAGTCCTCTCCCTGCTCGCCGAAGACCCCGCCGACGCACCCGGACACCGCGTGCCGGCCGCCCTCGCCGCCACCCTCGCCCTCGTCCAGGCCCTCGGCGACACCGGCATCGGCGCACCCCTGTGGTGCGCCACCTCCGGCGCCGTGGCCACCGGACCCGCCGACCCGCCCCGCCACCCCGCCCAGGCCCAGCTCTGGGGCCTCGGCCGGGTCGCCGGCGCCGAACACCCCCAGCGCTGGGGCGGCCTCGTCGACCTGCCCGAAACCCTCGACGCCCGCGCCCTCGACCACCTCACCGGCCTCCTCGCCGACCCCGGCGGCGAGGACGAACTCGCCGTCCGGGCCGGCGGCATCCTCGCCCGCCGCCTCGTCCGCGCCACCGCGGACCGGGCCGCCCCCACCGGCGACCACACCCTCGCCCGCCCCCACGGCACCGTCCTGGTCACCGGCGGCACCGGCACCCTCGGCGCCCACGTCGCCCGCTGGCTCGCCCGCTCCGGAGCCGCCCACCTCGTCCTGACCAGCCGCAGCGGTCCCGCCGCCGAAGGCTCCGCCGAACTCCGCGAGGAACTCGCCGCCCTCGGCTGCCGCGCCACCCTCGCCGCCTGCGACGTCAGCGACCGCCCCGCCCTCGCCCGCCTCCTCGGCTCCCTGCCCGCCGAACACCCCCTCACCGGCGTCATCCACACCGCGGGCGCCCTCGACGACGGCGTCCTCGACGGCATGACCACCGACCGGCTGGAACACGTACTGCGTCCCAAAGCCGAAGCCGCACTCCACCTCCACGAACTCACCGCCGGCCACGACCTCGACTTCTTCGTCCTGTTCTCCTCCATCGCCGGCATCGTCGGCAACGGCGGCCAGGGCGGCTACGCCGCCGCCAACGCCCACCTCGACGCCCTCGCCCACCAGCGCCGCGCCCAGGGCCTGCCCGCCACCGCCATCGCCTGGGGCTCCTGGGGCAGCGGACGCATGATGGGCCGCCACGCCGAGGAACACCTCACCCGGCGCGGCATCCTCCCCATGCCCGCCGACCTGGGCATCGCCGCCCTGCGCCGCGCCCTGGACCACGAGGACACGGCCGTCACCGTCGCCGACATCGACTGGGAGCGCTTCGTACCCGCCTTCGCCCACACCGGCGACTACCCGCTCCTGCACCGCCTCCCCGAAGCCCGCCGCATCCTCGAAGGCGCCGCCCACCCCACCGGCGCGAACGGCCCCGCCGACGGCGGCCCCGCGCTCGCCGGACAGCTGGCCGGACTCCCGGCCCCCGAACGCCTGCGCGCCCTGACCGAGCTCGTCCGCACCCGGGCCGCCACCGTCCTCGGCCACTCCGGCGCCGACGCGATCCAGCCCCGGCGGGCCTTCCGCGACACCGGATTCGACTCGCTCACCGCCATCGAACTCCGCAACCGCCTGGCCGGCGCCACCGGCCTGCGGCTGCCCACCACCGTCGTCTTCGACTACCCCAGCCCGGCCGAGCTCGCCGCCCACCTCGACACCCTGCTCCTCGGCACCACGGCGACCGGTACGACCGCTCCCGCACCCGCCGCCCGGCCCGCCGACGACGAACCCATCGCCATCGTCTCGATGAGCTGCCGCTTCCCCGGCGGGGTGACCTCCCCCGAGGACCTGTGGAAGATCCTCGCGCAGGGCGAGGACGCCCTCTCCGCCTTCCCCCGCAACCGCGGCTGGGACCTCGAAACCCTCTACCACCCCGACCCGCAGCACCCCGGAACCACCTACGCACGCGAAGGCGGCTTCCTCCACGACGCAGGCGACTTCGACGCGGCCTTCTTCGGCATCTCCCCCCGCGAGGCCCTCGCCATGGACCCCCAGCAGCGACTGCTGCTGGAAACCACCTGGGAGGCCTTCGAACGCGCCGGCATCGACCCCGCCACCCTCAAGGGCAGCCGCTCCGGCGTCTTCATCGGCTCCAACGGACAGGACTACGCCTCGGGCCTGCGCCAGGCCCCCGAAGGGGTCGAGGGCTACCTCCTGACCGGCCGGGCCGCGAGCGTCGTCTCGGGCCGTCTCGCCTACACCTTCGGCCTCGAAGGGCCCGCGCTGACCGTCGACACGGCCTGCTCCTCCTCCCTCGTCGCCCTCCACCTCGCCGTCCAGTCCCTGCGCCAGGGCGAATGCGAACTCGCCCTAGCGGGCGGCGTCACCGTCATGTCCGGCCCCGGCATCTTCGTCGAGTTCAGCCGCCAGCGCGGCCTGGCCCCGGACGGCCGCTGCAAGGCCTTCGCGGCCGCCGCCGACGGCACCGGCTGGGGCGAAGGCACCGGCATGCTGCTCCTGGAGCGGCTCTCCGACGCCCGCCGCAACGGGCACCGGGTCCTGGCCGTCGTACGCGGCTCCGCGATCAACCAGGACGGCGCCTCCAACGGCCTGACCGCCCCCAACGGGCCCTCGCAGCAGCGCGTCATCCGCCAGGCCCTGACGGACGCGGGCCTCGCGCCCGGCGACGTCGACGTGGTCGAGGCCCACGGCACGGGCACCCGGCTCGGCGACCCCATCGAGGCCCAGGCCCTGCTGGCCACGTACGGCCAGGACCGGGACGGGGACCGGCCGCTGTGGCTGGGCTCCCTCAAGTCCAACATCGGCCACACCCAGGCAGCCGCCGGCGTCGCCGGCGTGATCAAGCTGGTACTGGCCCTCCAGCACGCGGAACTTCCCCGCACCCTGCACGTCGACGCCCCGACGCCGCACGTCGACTGGACGGCGGGCTCGGTCGCACTGCTCTCCGCCCCCGTAGCCTGGCCCGACACCACGGGACACGTCCGCCGGGGCGGGGTCTCGGCCTTCGGCGTGAGCGGCACCAACGCCCACGTCATCATCGAACAGGCCCCCGCCGCACCGGCCGCGCCCGAAGCCGCCGGGTCCGCGCGGGACAGCGGGGACGGCGAGGACGTCGAGGCCACGGCCGCGACGGCTGCCACGGCTGCGGCGGAGGACACCGCCTCGGACACCTCCGTCGCCTGGCTGCTGTCCGCGAAGACCCCCACCGCACTCCGCGCCCAGGCCCGGCGCCTGCGCGCCCACCTCGCCGCGCACGAGGACGCCACCCCGGCCGACATCGGCTTCTCCCTGGCCACCGGCCGGGCGGCCCTCCAGCACCGCGCCGCCGTCCTCGGCAGCGACCGCGCCGAACTGCTCCGCGGCCTGGACGCCCTCGCAGACGAGGACACGGCGGGCACCGCCGCCCACGTCATCACCGGCGTCACCGACGTGGCCACCGGCCACGAACCGGGCCGGACCGCGTTCCTGTTCTCCGGGCAGGGCAGCCAGCGTCTGGGCATGGGGCGTGAACTGTACGCGGCCTACCCCGTGTTCGCCGATGCCTTCGACGCGGTCTGCGCACACCTGGACGGACACCTCGAACTGCCTCTGAACGAGGTCGTGTTCGGCGGGGACGCGGAGGTTCTGGAGCGGACCGCCTTCACGCAGCCGGCGTTGTTCGCGGTGGAGGTGGCGTTGTTCCGGCTGGTGGAGTCGTGGGGTGTGCGCCCGGACTTCCTGGCTGGGCATTCGGTGGGGGAGTTCGCGGCGGCTCATGTGGCCGGTGTGCTGTCGTTGGAAGACGCGGCGATGCTGGTCGCTGCTCGTGGTCGGTTGATGCAGGAGTTGCCGGCCGGTGGTGTGATGGTGGCGGTCCAGGCCTCGGAGGAGGAGGTACGCCCCCTGCTGGCCGGGGTGGAGGACCGGGTGGGGATCGCTGCCGTCAACGGGCCTGCGTCCGTGGTGGTTTCGGGTGCCGGGGACGCGGTGGCCGTGGTGGTGGAGCGGCTGTCATCGGCCGGCCGCAAGACGAAGGCGCTGTCGGTTTCCCATGCTTTCCACTCGCCGTTGATGGACCCGATGCTGGACGCTTTCCGCCGGGTTGCGGAGTCGGTGTCCTTCCAGGTGCCGAAGGTTCCGGTCGTTTCCGCGCTCACGGGCCGGATCGTGGCGGCGGAGGAGTTCTGCTCGGCCGACTACTGGGTGCGTCATGCCCGTGAGGCCGTGCGTTTCGCCGATGCCGTCGACTGCATGGCCCTGGAAGGGGTGCGGACCTTCCTGGAGATCGGCCCCGGCGGCGTCCTGACCGCCCTCGCCCGGGAACTCCTGGACGAGCAGGCCGTCACCGTGCCCGTGCTGCGGGCCGACCGCCCGGAGGAGCTCGCCGCCACGACCGCCCTGGCCCACCTCCACGTCCACGGCACCCCCGTCGACTGGACGGCCCGGTACGCGGAAGACGGTGCCCGCCGCATCGACCTGCCCACCTACCCCTTCCAGCGCGAGACCTACTGGCTGCACGTCCCGGCCACCGCCGACCCCACCGCGATCGGCGTCACCGACACCGAACACCCCCTCCTGGGCGCCACCGTCGTACTTCCGGACGGCGGCATCGTGCTCACCGGCCGGCTGTCCCTCGCCACACACCCCTGGATCGCCGACCACACCGTCTCCGGAGCCGTACTCGTCCCCGGCACCGCCTTCGTGGAACTGGCCCTGCGGGCCGGCCGGGAAGCCGGCCGCGCACACATCGAGGACCTCACCCTGGAGGCCCCGCTCGTCCTTCCCGAACACGGAGGGGTCCAGCTCCGCCTCACCGTCGGCGCACCCGACCCCACGGGCCGCTGCGCCCTGGAGCTCCACTCCCGCCCCGAGGACCCCGCCACCGCCCGCGACTGGACGCGGCACGCCGGCGGCACCCTGTCCGCCGAACCCGCCGCACCCCCCGCCGGCGCAGCGGCCGACCTCACGGCATGGCCCCCGCCCGGCGCCGAACCGGTCGCCACCGACCACCTCTACGAGCTCCTCGACGACCTCGGCTTCGGCTACGGCCCGGTCTTCCGCGGACTCACGGAAGCCTGGCGGCACGGCGACGCCCTGTACGCCGCCGCGGCCCTGCCCGCCGGCACCGCGCCGGACGCGGACGCGTTCGGCCTGCACCCGGCGCTCCTCGACGCCGCCCTCCACGCCTCCTGGCTCGGCCTGCTCTCCGGCACCGGAACCGGACAGGGGCTGCTGCCCTTCTCCTGGAGCGACGTCACCCTCCACGCCACCGGAGCCACCGCCGTACGCGTCCGGCTCACCCCGGCCGGCCCGGACACCGTCTCCGTCCTGGTCGCCGACACGGCGGGGCAGACCGTCGCATCGGTCGGAGCCCTCGTCCTGCGCCCGGTCTCCGCCGACCGGCTGCGCGCGGCGGCGGCCCCCCGCGCCGACAGCCTCCTCCGCCTCCACTGGACCCCGGCCCCGGTGCCCGCCGACGCCCCCGAACCCGACTGCGTCGTGGCCCTCGCAGGCCCGGACCCCGACGGCACCGGTACGGCACCGGACGGCCCGGCCGAAGCCGTACGCGCCACCGCCCACCGCACGCTCGCCCTGATCCAGCGGTGGCTCGCCGAGGAGACGTCCGGCCGCCCCCTCGTCGTCGTCACCCACCGCGCGGTCGCGGCCACCCCCGCCGAACGCGCCACGCTCGACCCGGCCCAGGCCGCCGTGTGGGGCATGCTGCGCACCGCACAGTCGGAGAACCCGGACCGCTTCGTCCTCCTCGACCTGGAGCCCGGCCTGGACCCGGACGCCGGACCCGGCCGGGCGGCCCTGCGCGCCGCGCTCGCCACCGGCGAACCCCAGCTCGCCGTACGCGGCGGCGGCACGGTGCTGCTGCTGCCTCGCCTGACGGCACACCCGGACCGCCCGGCCGACGAGGCCCCGCAGCGGCACCAGGGCTTCCGGGCCGACGGCACCGTCCTCGTCACCGGGGCCACCGGCACCCTCGGCCGGCTCGTCGCCCGCCACCTCGTCACCGAGCACGGCGTACGCCACCTCCTGCTGGCCGGCCGCCGGGGCCCGGCCGCCGAGGGCGCGGCCGATTTCGAGGCCGAACTCACCACCCTCGGAGTCCGGGTCACCACCGCCGCCTGCGACGTGGCGGACCGCGCCGAGCTCGCCGCACTCCTGGCGTCGGTTCCCGTCGAGCACCCGCTGACCGGCGTGGTCCACGCGGCCGGCGTGACCGACGACGGCATACTCCCCGCCCTCACCCCGGACCGCGTCGACCACGTACTCCGCCCGAAGGCAGACGCCGCCCTGCACCTGCACGAGCTCACCCGCGACATGGACCTGTCCGCGTTCGTGCTCTTCTCCTCCGTCTCCGCCACGCTCGGCGGCGCGGGCCAGGCCAACTACGCCGCCGCCAACGCCTTCCTCGACGCGCTCGCCCAGCAGCGCCACGCGGCCGGGCTGCCCGCCGTGTCCCTGGCCTGGGGCCTGTGGGCCGACGGCAGCGGCATGACCGGCAAGCTGGACTCCACCGACCTCGCGCGGATCCGCCGCATGGGCCTCGTCGCCATGGACGCGGCCACCGGCCTCGCCCTGTTCGACGCCGCCTGCGCGAGCGGCGCGGACCTCCTCTTCCCCGTGCCGCTCGACCACGCCGGACTCCGCGTCCAGGCAGCCGAGGGCAAGGTCCCCGCCCTGCTGCGCGGACTGGTCAAGCCCCCGGTCCGCAAGGCCCACGGCGGCCCCGGCGCCCCGTCCACCCCTGCCGCCGACCGCGCCTCCGCCCTGGCCGCGACCTTGCACGCGCTGCCCGAAGCCGAACAGGACCGCGTCCTGACCGACCTGGTGATCGGCCAGGTGGCCACGGTCCTCGGCCATGCCTCGCCCGACCGGGTGGAAGCCGAACGCCCCTTCAAGGACCTCGGCTTCGACTCGCTCACCGCCGTCGAACTGCGGAACCTGCTGGGCGCCGTCACCGGCACCCGGCTGCCCGCGACCCTCGTCTTCGACCACCCCACCCCGCTGGCCCTGAGCCGCTTCCTGCGCGCCGAGATCCTCGGCAACGCGCCCGCGGGGGCGGAGCCGGCCGTCGCCGCCGGTCAGGTGCCGGCGGTCGACGATCCGATCGCGATCGTGGGGATGAGCTGTCGTTATCCGGGTGGGGTGCGTTCTCCGGAGGACTTGTGGCGGTTGGTGGCCGGGGGTGGTGACGCGGTCGGCGGGTTCCCGGTGGACCGTGGCTGGGCGTTGGATTCGTTGTTCCATCCGGATCCGGATCATGCGGGGACGAGTTATGCGCGTGAGGGTGGGTTCCTGTACGGGGCTGGGGAGTTCGATGCGGGGTTCTTCGGGATCTCGCCGCGTGAGGCGCTTGCGATGGATCCGCAGCAGCGGTTGCTGCTGGAGGCTTCGTGGGAGGTGTTCGAGCGGGCCGGGATCGATCCGGGGACGGTGAGGGGTTCGCGTACGGGTGTCTTCGCCGGCGTCATGTACCACGACTACGGCTCCCGACTCTCCGTCGTCCCCGAGGGATTCGAGGGCTACCTCGTCAACGGCAGCGCGGGCAGCATCGCCTCCGGCCGCGTGGCGTACACCTTCGGCCTGGAGGGGCCGGCGGTGACGGTGGACACGGCGTGTTCGTCGTCGCTGGTGGCGTTGCACCTGGCGGCGCAGGCGCTGCGCCAGGGCGAGTGCTCCATGGCCCTGGTGGGTGGGGTGACGGTGATGTCGACCCCCAACATCTTCGTGGAGTTCAGCCGGCAGCGTGGGCTGGCTGCCGACGGGCGGTGCAAGGCCTTCTCGGCGGATGCCGACGGGACGGGCTGGGCCGAGGGCGTGGGGATGCTGCTCGTGGAGCGGCTGTCCGACGCGCGCCGCAACGGGCATCGGGTGCTGGCGGTGGTGCGGGGTTCCGCGGTGAACCAGGACGGTGCCTCGAACGGTCTGACGGCGCCGAACGGGCCCGCGCAGCAGCGGGTGATCCGGCAGGCCCTGGCGCAGGCCGGGCTGTCGGCGGGTGATGTGGACGCGGTGGAGGCGCACGGTACGGGCACCACCCTCGGCGACCCGATCGAGGCCCAGGCGCTGCTGGCCACCTACGGCCAGGGCCGGGAGGCGGAGCGGCCGTTGTGGCTGGGTTCCCTCAAGTCCAACATCGGACACACGCAGGCCGCGGCCGGTGTGGCGGGTGTCATCAAGATGGTGATGGCGATGCGCCACGGGGTGCTGCCGAAGACCCTGCACGTGGACGAGCCGTCGCCGCACGTGGACTGGTCGGCGGGAGACGTACGCCTGCTGACCGAGGCCCGGGAGTGGGAGGAGCGTGACGGCCGTCCGCGCCGGGCGGGCGTCTCCTCCTTCGGCGTCAGCGGCACCAACGCCCACGTCGTCATCGAGCAGCCCGCACAGGACGAGGACGCGGAACGGCACCACACGCCCGAAGGGGTACCGGCCCCCGCTCCAGCCGTCGTCTGGCCGCTGTCCGCCAAGGACCCGGCGGCGCTGCGCGCGCAGGCCGGACGCCTCCTCGCCCACCTCACCGCCCACCCTGACCTCCACCCCCTCGACGTGGCCGTGTCCCTGGCACCCCGGGCAGGCCTGGACCTGCGGTCCGCCGTCGTCGGCACGCACCGCGAGGAGCTGTTGGCCGGCCTGGAGGACCTCGTCGCAGGCCGCACGACGGCCACGGCGGTCCTGAGGGGGGAGACCGCGCAGGGCACGCCCGTCGGTGGCAGCCGGACCGCCTTCCTCTTCTCGGGGCAGGGCAGCCAGCGCCTGGGGATGGGACGTGAACTGCACGCGGCGTTGCCGGTGTTCGCTGAGGCCTTCGACGCGGTGTGTGCGGCGTTGGATCCGCATCTGGAACTCCCGCTCAGGGATGTTGTGTTCGGCGGGGATGCCGGGCTCCTGGAGCGGACCGCCTTCACCCAGCCGGCGTTGTTCGCGGTGGAGGTGGCGTTGTTCCGGCTGGTGGAGTCGTGGGGTGTGCGCCCGGACTTCCTGGCCGGGCATTCGGTGGGGGA
>NZ_JBWKEE010000002.1:258745-473169 GCF_056435605.1 Streptomyces sp. NPDC043896 | reverse complement strand
CCTCGTACTGGACGTACTCGGGCTTCCGCCCGGTGCGGCGAGAGCGCGTGCAAGGCGTCGCGGGGCAGACGGAAGTTCGACGACAGGCCCTAGGGCCGGGGCCGCGCGGTCAGGGGCGGCGCCGGCAGGCGGTGACGCGGTCGCCGTGGCCCAGCCGGCGGACGGTCAGCGGCGCGCGGCCCGGAAGGGGCCGCGTACGGGAACCACCGTACCCGCGGGCCGACTTGGAACGATCATGGCGTGAAGCGTCGGCCGTCGCTGCGTTTGCCGGCGGTTGCGGACGGCAGGAGACTGGTGGTATCAGCGTGGCCGTGCCGCGGGGAACAGGGCTGACCGGGCCGATGCCGGCGCCTGTCGCATGCTTGCCGTGGGTCGCGCCCACGCGTCCGCCCCGGTCACCTCAGGGGCCCGTGAACGCCGTCCCGGCCGGTCGAATCCCGGCCACCGTCGCGCACGTTCACCCTTCGAATTCTGCGGCCGGAACGATGAACCGTCAACCGTCGGTCCTCGCACCCCGGAGGTGCACCATGAGCAGGACCCGCCCGATCAGCTGCATCACTCCCCCGTACGTCCTCGACAAGCTCCTGGAGAGCGACGACGGCGACGTCCGCCAGGCGGCGCTGGCCACCCTGCTGGCCACCGCCCGGCTGCGGGGCGAGCGCTCCGTCCGCGCGGGCCTCGCCGGCGCTGACACACCCGGCAACGCCCGGCGCACCGTGTTCGACTGCGAGCAGGGGGAATCCCTCCGCGGCGCCGTCCTCGCCAGGTCGGAGGACGGCCCGGTGTCCGGGGACGCGTCGGTCAACCAGGCGTTCGACGCCCTCGGGCTGACCCGTGACTTCTTCAAGGAGGTGTTCCAGCGCGACTCGATCGACGGGCGGGGCATGCGCCTGGACGGATTCGCCCACTTCGGTTTCCGGTTCGCGAACGCCTTCTGGGACGGCCGGCGCATGGTGTTCGGCGACGGGGACGGGAGGGTGTTCAGCGACCTCACCCGTGACCTCTCCGTCGTCGCGCACGAGATGGGACACGGAGTCACCGAGCACACCTCGGGGTTCGAGTACCACGTGCAGTCCGGGGCCCTGAACGAGTCGATGTCGGACGTCTTCGGCTCGCTGGTCAAGCAGTGGTCGCTGAAGCAGACGGCCGAGGAGGCGGACTGGCTGATCGGCGCCGACGTGTGGAGCCCGGGCATCGAGGGCGACGCCCTGCGGTCGATGAAGGCGCCGGGCCAGGCGTTCGACCATCCTCTGCTCGGGAAGGACCGCCAGCCCTCCCGCATGAGCAAGTTCGTCCACCTGCCCGATACCGAGGCCGGGGACAACGGCGGGGTGCACATCAACTCCGGCATTCCGAACAAGGCGTTCCACGCGACGGCCGTGGGCATCGGCGGATTCGCCTGGGAGACCGCCGGAGCCATCTGGTTCGAGGCCCTCAAGGCGTCCGGCCCCCAGGACCAGTTCCAGGACTTCGCGGACACCACCTTCCGCAAGGCCGGGGAGCTGTTCGGCGCCGGCAGCCCCGAGCAGACGGCCGTACTGGCGGGGTGGCAGGAAGTCGAGATCCAGGTGCGAGGCGTTCCGGCCGGCCTCGGGCGGTCCCGGAGCTTCCCGGTCAACGGGCACGGCGGCGCCGGCCGGGAGACCGATCTGGCCGCCCTGGTCCGGCAGATCAGCGCCGTGGACGACAAGCTGACGGCGCTGGCCAGGGAGGTCTCCGCGCTGAAGGCCTCCCGATGAGGGTGACCCTCGAATCGCACGGCGGGCTGGCGGCCGCGGCCGGTCTGGACCGCCCGCCCCAGGTCGTGGACACCGACACCCTGCCGGAGGAAGCGGCGGCCGAGCTGGCCCGGCTGGTGGCGGCGGCCGTGGAGACACCACGGCCGGCCGACGACGGCCGCGCCAGGGACGCGATGAGCTACACGATCACCGTGGAGGACGGGGCCCGTTCGGCGGTCCTCCGGCAGTCGGACGCCTCCAGGTCACCCGCCTTCGCCGCCTTGCTGGCCTGGCTCCGGCGGCACTTCGCGCAGGAATGAACCCGAGGACGGGACGGCACCCTCACCCGCCGTCCCGTCCGAAGGTGCGGAGCAGGTCGGCCGCGACGCCCACCGCGATCGTGGCGGGCTCCTTGCCGGTGATCTCCGTCAGCCCGATCGGGGTCTTGATCCGGTCGATGGCGGCGTCGTCGTGCCCTCCCTCGGTCGCCAGACGGTGCCGGAACCGCGCCCATTTGGCGGCCGAGCCGATCAGTCCGATCGAGCCGAGCGCCGGGGTGCGCAGCGCCGCGTCACACAGCGCCGCGTCCTCGGCGTGATCGTGCGTCATGATCAGGACGTGGGTACCGGGGGCGAGTTCCGCCAGCACCTCCTCCGGCAGGAGGGGCGTGTGGTGCACGTGGACCTGCGCCACCGCGTCGGCGAGCACGCCGAGCCGCTCGTCGGTCAGCTGGCCGGGCCGGGTGTCGATCAGGTGGAGGTCCAGGTCCTGGCGGGCCAGGATGCGGGCCAGTTCCAGTCCGACGTGCCCGACCCCGAAGACGGCCACCGCCGGTACGACGCGCAGCGGTTCCAGCAGTACGCTCACGGCTCCGCCGCAGCACTGCACGCCGTGCGGGCCGGTGACCTTGTCGTTCAGGGCGAAGTCCATCAGCTCCGGCTCCGCGTCGGACGTCCCGATCACCTCGCGGGCCCGGTCGATCGCGACGGCCTCGATGTTGCCTCCGCCGATCGAGCCCCAGGTCTCGGTCCGTCCCACGACGAGTTTGGCGCCGGCCTTGCGGGGGGCGTGGCCGCGCACGGTCGCGACGGTCACGAGCACGCCGGGTTCCCGGCGGGCCCGCAACCGCGCGACCGCGGCCACCCACGTCATGTCAGGCATTGCTCAGAGCGCTCGTGTCGGCGGGGATCCCGCCGCCGGTGCCGCCGGCGCGGGCGGCCTCGATCGCCCAGTACACCGCCTCCGGGGTCGCCGGGGAGGCGAGTTCCACGCTGACCCCGGCGGGCCCGAAGGCCGCGGCGGCCTGCCGCAGGGCCTCCCGTACGGAGAAGGCCAGCATCAGCGGGGGTTCGCCCACCGCCTTGGAGCCGTAGACCGCGCCCTCCTCGGTGGCGTTCTGGAGCAGGGTGACGTTGAACTCCTCGGGCATCTCGGAGAAGCTCGGCAGTTTGTAGGTGCTCGCGGCCTGGGTCAGCAGCCGGCCGCGGTTCGGCCCGTCGCCGCCGTCCCAGCGCATGTCCTCCAGCGTGAGCCAGCCCGCGCCCTGGACGAAGCCGCCCTCGACCTGGCCGATGTCGATCAGCGGGGACAGGCTGTCGCCGACGTCGTGGACGATGTCCACCCGGCGGACGCGGTACGCGCCGGTGAAGCCGTCCACCTCCACCTCGGTCGCGGCGGCGCCGTGGGAGAAGTACTTGAACGGTGAACCCCTGAACGCCTTCGCGTCCCAGTGCAGTCCCTCGGTCCGGTAGAAGCCGGCCGCGGACAGCTGGACCCGCTGGAAGTAGGCGGTGCGGACGAGTTCGTCCCAGCCGAGTTCCTTGTCGCTGCCGAGGACGCGTGCGACGCCCTCGACGACGCGCACGTCCGAGGCGTTCGCGCCGAGCTGGGTGGCGGCCACCTGGAGGAGCCGCTCACGCAGCTGCTCACAGGCGTTCTTCACCGCCGCGCCGTTGAGGTCCGCGCCGGCGCTGGCGGCGGTGGCCGAGGTGTTGGGCACCTTGTCGGTGCGGGTGGGGGCGAGCCGTACCTTGTGCAGCGGGATACCCAGCGTGGTGGCGGCGACCTGGAGCATCTTGGTGTGCAGGCCCTGGCCCATCTCGGTGCCGCCGTGGTTGATCAGGACCGAGCCGTCCTTGTAGATCAGCACCAGCGCGCCGCCCTGGTTGAAGGCGGTGAGGTTGAAGGAGATGCCGAACTTGATGCCGGTCAGCGCGAGCGCCCGCTTGGTGTGCGGGTGGGCCGCGTTGAAGGCCGCGATCTCGCGCCGGCGGTCGGCGATGCCCCCGTTGTCCTTGACCTGCTGCCAGACGGCCGCGATGCGTTCGGGCTGGAGGACCTGCTGCCCGTACGGGGTGCACTGGCCCGGCCGGTAGAAGTTGCGCTCCCGCAGCTCCGTCGGGTCGATGCCGAGCAGGGGCGCGCACCGGCCCATGATGTCCTCGATCACCAGCATGCCCTGCGGTCCGCCGAAGCCGCGGAAGGCGGTGTTGGAGACCTTGTTGGTCTTGGCGATGCGGCCGGCGATGCGGGCGTTGGGGATCCAGTAGGTGTTGTCGATGTGGCACAGCGCGCGGGCCACCACCGGCTCGGAGAGGTCCAGGCTCCAGCCGCCGTCGGCGGTCAGCGTGGCGTCGAGGGCCCGGATGCGGCCGTCGGCGTCGAAGCCGATCTTCCACGCGGCGTGGAACCCGTGCCGCTTGCCCGACATGGTCAGGTCCTGGGTGCGGTTGAGCCGCAGCCTGACCGGCCGGCCGGTGAGCAGGGCGCCGAGCGCGGCGACGGCCGCGAACCCGTGCGGCTGCATCTCCTTGCCGCCGAAGCCGCCGCCCATGCGCAGGCACTGCACGGTCACCTCGTGGCTGTGCAGGCCGAGCACGTGCGCGACGATCTCCTGGGTCTCCGAGGGGTGCTGGGTGCTGCTCTGGACGAACACCTGCCCGGCCTCGTCGATGTGGGCCAGCGCGGCGTGCGTCTCCAGGTAGAAGTGCTCCTGCTCGGAGAACCGGAACTCGCCGGTGAAGACGTGCGCGGAGTCGGCGAGGCCGGCGTCGACGTCGCCGGTCACCATCATGGGCCGGGCGCCGTGGAAGCTGCCGGCCTCGATCGCCTCCTCCAGGGTGACCAGGGAGGGCTGCTCGTCGAGTTCCACCTCGACGGCCGCGGCGCCGAGCCGGGCCGCTTCCAGGGTCTCACCGAGCACCCAGGCGACGGCGTGGCCGTGGAACATGACCTCCTCGGGGAAGAGGGGTTCGTCGTGCTTCATCCCGGCGTCGTTGACGCCGGGCACGTCGGCGCCGGTCAGGACACGGACGACGCCGGGCACGTCGAGCGCGGGCGCGGTGCGCAGCGCGGTGATCCTGCCGCGGGCCTTCATGACCTGGACGGGGTGGGCGTGCAGGACGTCCTTGGTGCGGTGGACCAGGTCGTCGGTGTAGAGCGCGGCGCCGGTGACGTGCAGGACGGCGCTCTCGTGCGGTACCGGAAGACCGACGACGGGCTTCTCGGGGCGTTCGGACAGTCGGCTCATGACGGCACCGCCTCGGTGGTCTGTGCGTACAGCTTCAGCAGGCTCTGGCCCAGCATCGCGGATCGGTAGCCGGCGCTGGCTCGGTGGTCGTCCATCGGCGTGCCCTCGGCGCGCAGCAGGCCGGCGGCGGCCTCGGCGGTCTCCGCCGTCCAGGGCCGGCCCTCCAGGGCGGCCTCGGTGGCGAGGGCGCGGATCGGGGTGGCGGCCACGCCGCCCAGGCCGATGCGCGCCTTGCGGACGGTGCCGTCCTCGATGTCGAGCGCGAAGGCGACCGCCACGCTGGAGATGTCGTCGAAGCGCCGCTTGGCGATCTTGTGGAACGCGGTCACCGGTGCCGGCGGCAGCGGGACGCGCACGGCACGGATCAGTTCGCCGGGCCGGCACACGCTCTGCCGGTAGCCGGTGAAGTAGTCGCAGAGGGGGACTTCCCGCTCCCCGTCGGCGTCGGCGAGCAGCACCGACGCCTCCAGGGCGAGCAGGACCGGCGGGCTGTCACCGATGGGGGATCCGGTGCCGAGGTTCCCGCCGAGGGTCGCGCTGTTGCGGATGAGCCGGGAGGCGAACTGCGGGAACAGTTCGGCGAGGAGCGGGACCGTGCCGTCGAGGCGGCGTTCGATCTCGGTGAGGGTCAGGGCGGCGCCGATGACGACGGAGTCGGATGTGACCCGCAGCTCCCGCAGTTCGGGCAGCCGCTCGACGGCGACCACGCAATCCGCGCGGCGGGCGCGGATGTTGACCTCCACGCCCCAGTCGGTGCTGCCGGCGACGACCACGGCCCCGGGCCGTTCGCGCAGCAGCCGCAGCGCCTCGGGCAGGCTGCCGGGCCGCAGGAACGTGCTGTCGTCCCGGGTGTACCGGGTGGGGACGGGTTCGGGCGGGGACTGCTCGCGGCGCCGCGCGAGCGGGTCGTCCCCGGTGGGGGCGCCGACGGCGAACGCGGCGTCACGGATCGGGCGGTAGCCGGTGCAGCGGCACAGGTTGCCGCTCAGCGCGTGCAGGTCGAAGCCGTTCGGCCCGTGCTCGGGGTCGGTGCCCTCGGCGGGGTCCGGCTCCGCGTGCGCGCAGCGGCCGGGCCGGTAGTACTCGGCGGCCATGCTGCACACGAACCCCGGTGTGCAGTAGCCGCATTGGGAGCCGCCGCGGACCGCCATCTCCTCCTGCACCGGGTGCAGGACGGGCGGCGTGCCGGGCTCGCCGGGGGTGGCGAGCCCTTCGGAGGTGACGACCTCCTGGCCGTCGAGCGCCGCGACGGGGACGAGGCAGGCGTTGACCGCCACCCAGTCGGTGGGTTTGTCCACGCCGGGCCGGGCCACCAGGACGGAACAGGCCCCGCATTCGCCCTCGGCGCAGCCCTCCTTCGTCCCGGTGAGGCCGCGCTCGCGCAGGAAGTCGAGCACCGTGGTGTGGGGGGCCGCCGGAGAAATCGGAGTTTCTTTCCCGTTGACCGTGATCCGCGCCGCTACCATGGCACGTCCTCATTTCGGAGCGCGGTGGAACTGACTGACGTCATCGCCATTTCAGAAGCTTTCTGTTTCGGTGGCGCAGCTCGAAACCACGGAGAGCGCGCATCAGCGTGCGGCGAAATGCCGCAGGCAGTGACAGAAATCGAAAAAGACCGGGGCCGCAACAGGGCACGCCGGAGAAGGGGCTGTTCAGCAGCCGTGTGCTACGCGGCCCGGAGCCCAGGCGATCTGGTGAGCGAGGCGAATCAGTTCGGAGATGGTCGACATCCGACTTCGCCTCCTTCCGTCAACTCACGAGCCGGTCCGGCAGAAGTTACGTTGCCGCAGGTCCTTCGGTCAAGCGACCGAACGGGCCCTCGGACGGGGCGTTTCCGCGCGCACTCCGGCCAGCCGGCCGGGGTGGCGGACGGCATATGCGAGGAGTTTCTCTCCCTCTCGCCGCACCTGCGCGAACATCGGGAGTTCCGGTGTGGCGGATGCCCGGCGGCCCCCTGCCGCGAGCGCCCCCGCCTGCCGGCCGGCACACCCGCCGCGGCCCCGGCGCCCCGGCGCACCCTCCAGCCCGGCCTGAGCCCGGCTCCGGTACGGACGCCCGCGTCCCGTGTGATCAGCGACTCATCCGCTTGGTCGGACCGCGTGCGGGACGGTAGCGTCACGGCGACATCTGAACATAGCGACGACGGCGAGACGGAAGCCCGGTGAGAATCCGGCATGGTCGCGCCACTGTGTGCTGCGACGACACCCCCGCACGGGAGTGGGTCGCGGTGAGTCAGACCCTCGGACCGTCGTTCCGCACCACCACATGGGACGCGTCGTTCCCCGAGGAGGTTCCACCATGGCCGAGGCACTCGCTTCCGCAGCCATCCCCGCCCCCGCCGTCTCCCCGTCGGCCCCCCTGCCCGTCAAGGCCGTCCTGCCCTGGGCGCTCTTCACCGGCCTGCTGATGCTCGTCGCCCTCTACTTCGTCGGCGCCGAACAGGGCGCCACCGCCGTCTTCTCCGGCGAGGCCGTCCACGAGTGGGTCCACGACGGACGCCACCTCCTCGGCTTCCCCTGCCACTGAGAGGCACACGCACCATGTACGCCTCCACCGTCAGGGGTCTCCTGGTCCGCGGCATGCTCGCGGGCCTGATCGCAGGCCTGTTCGCCTTCGCCGTCGCCTACGTCGTCGGTGAGCCTCCCGTCCGCGGCTCCATCGCCGTGGAAGAGGCCGCGGCCGCCCACTCCGCCGCCCACTCCGGTCACGGCGACGCCGCCGCCGAGGGGGCCGAGGAAGAGGAACTCGTCAGCCGGCCCGTCCAGTCCACCCTCGGTCTCGCCACCGGTGTCCTGGTCTACGGCGTCGCCCTGGGCGGCATCGCCTCCCTCGCGTTCGCCTTCCTCCTGGGCCGCGCCGGCCGCTTCGGCCCGCGTGCCACCGCGGCCCTCACGGCCGCCGGGGCCTTCACCACCGTCTACCTGGTGCCGTTCCTGAAGTACCCGGCCACCCCGCCGGCCGTGGGCAATCCCGACACCATCGGCCAGCGCACCACCCTGTTCTTCCTGATGATCCTCCTGAGCGTCCTCCTCGGCGTCGGCGCGATCATCCTCGGGCGGCGCCTGGCCCCCCGTCTGGGCAACTGGAACGCCACCCTCGCCGCCGGGGCCGGCTTCGTCGTCGCCACCGCCGTCGCCTTCCTGGTCCTCCCCGCCAACACCGACGCGGCCAAGCCGGACTTCCCGGCCGCCCTGCTCTGGGAGTTCCGCGTGGCCTCCATCGCCGTCCAGGCCGTGCTGTGGGCCGCGTTCGCGATCGTCTTCGGCGTCCTCGCGGAGCGTCTCCTCAGCCACCGCACCGACCCCGCCGGCACCGGGGCCACGACCGCCCGGCCCGCGCCGGCCGTCAACTGACCTGGCGACAGGCCCTGGCACCACCACCGCAGAGCCCCGCCGTCCCGCACACCCGGGACGGCGGGGCTCTTGCCATGCGGGGGCTGGTGGTGGATCAGGCGTCGTCGGCCAGCTGGGCGATCCAGCCGTACGGGAGCTCCTCGCCGTCGACGGTGACGGCCTCGACGGCCCGGCTCTCGGGGTCGATCTCCGCCTGGACCCCCTCCCCCTCGTAGCGCGGGTATCCGGAGACGCCGGTGGCACCGGTGGCGCGGACCCGGGCGGTGCGCAGGACGGCGTCGTGGCCCTTGGCGTCCTGGACGCCGGGCGGACCGGGGCGGAGGACGACGGTGTACCGGTCCGGGGCGGGGTGGGCGGGGGGTGTCATGGGGTCAGGCTAGTGACCGGGGCCGCCGCCCGGTCCGAGGCGCGGCGGGAGGCCGTCCGGTCAGGCGAGGTGACGGTACGCCGGCTGCGGCATGACCGGTATCCGACCGGAACGGAAAGAGTTTTCCGCTGACGCCTATCGAACGGGCGTCCGCTGGGAATGCTCCGGTCAGTCTCCCCGCCCCGGTACGGCGCCCCGTCTCCTCCTCCGCGTCGCCCCCGGGCGGGCCTTCCGTTCTGAGCCCTCGGGAGGTACCACGCCATGCAGTCCTTCCCCGCCCCGCCGCCGGCCCCCAGCCGCCGCGGCCTCCTCGCCGGCCTCGGCCTGGCCGCCGCCGCTCCGCTCGTCCTCGGCGCCACCCCCCGCACCGCGCACCGCGACCTCCCGTCCGGGCCGCCCGCGCCGGGCGTACGGACGGTGCTGCTCCGCGGAGCCTCCCTGGTACTCACCATGGACCCCGCCCTCGGCGAAGGCCCCCTCGGTGCCTTCGAGAACGCCGACGTCCTGATGCGCGACGGCGCCGTGGCCGCGGTGGGTCCGGGCTTACGGCCGCCGGCCGGCACCTGGGTGGTGGAGGCTTCGGGCAAGCTGGTCATGCCGGGATTCGTCGACACCCACAACCACCTCTGGCAGGCGGTGATCCGGGGCGGGTGTACCGACCGGGACCTGTTCGGCTGGTTCAAGGGCTGTACCGACCCCCAGCGCGGCCGTCTGACGCCCGCGGCCCTCCACAGCTTCGTCCGGCTGGCCGCGCTGGACGCCGTGCAGTCGGGCGTGACCACCCTGGTGGACTGGGTGGACATCTTCTCGTACGACCTCGTCGCGAGCTACGTGCGGGCCCTGGCCGGGACCGGACTGCGGTTCACGTACGCCATGTTCCCGCCGGCGCCCGACGGGGCGCTGGTGGCCAAGGTGAAGAAGGAGCTCGTCGACCCGGTGCCGCTCGCCTCCTTCCAGGTCGCCACGCACGCGGCACGGGCCGCCGAAGCCCACAACCGCGCCCACTGGGAGACGGCCCGGGAGCTGGGGGTCATGCTCAACTCCCATGTGCTGGAGCGTCCCGAGCAGCGCGCCGACGACCCCCTCGGCGTCCTCTCCGACATCGGCGCGCTGGGTCCGCGGCTCCTGATCAACCACGCGGTGCACCTGACGGACGCGGAGATCTCCGCCCTCGCCGACCACGACGTGCGCGTGGCCCACTGCCCGCTCAGCAACATGCGGCTGGCCTCGGGCATCATGCGGCTGTCCGACCTCGGCCGCAGGGGCGTCAAGGTCGGGCTCGGTCTGGACGGCGGGACCAACGACACCTCCGACTTCCACGCGCTCATGAAGACGGCCGTCGGGCTGCAACGCGCCCGCACGGCCGAGGCCGGGGTCTTCCCGCAGGTCCACGACGTCCTGCGGATGGCCACGCTGGGCGGCGCCGAGGCCCTCGGGATCGCGGACCGGGTGGGTTCCCTGACCCCCGGCAAGCGGGCCGACCTCGTGGTCGTCGACCCGGCCGCCCTGAACTTCGCACCGCGCTTCGACTGGGTGGGCCAGCTCGTCTTCAACGGCCGCCCCGAGAACGTCGACGCCGTGTTCGTGGACGGGCGGGCGCTGAAATTCGGCGGCCGGCTGGTCGACGTCGACACGGAGCGCGTCGTACGGGAGGCCGAGGCCGCCGCCGCCCGCCTGCGCGCCGCCGGATAGCCCGCCCTCCGGGTACGGCCGCCGGGGGCCCGCCGTACCCGGAGCGGTCAGCGCAGGGACTCCTTCGGGGGGCGCTCGCGGAGGGCTCCGTAGCCGATGAAGTAGGCCGGGACGCGGTTCAGCCAGCGGGAGTCCGTGACGAGTTCCGTGAGGCGCTGCGCGCGCCGGGGGTCACCGAAGGCGGTGCGGCCGGCCAGCAGGGGTTCGATGACCTGGGTGTGGGCCAGGCGCTGGAGGCCCTGCGTCGCCACCGTGGTGGGCCAGCGGCGCAGTTGCACGCGGCGTACGTCGTGCAGGCCCACGGTGCCCTCGCGCAGCGGGCGCACCAGGTGGCGGGCGGCGGCCACCGCGTCCTGGACGGCGAGGTTGATGCCGATGCCGAAGACCGGCGACATCGCGTGGGCGGCGTCGCCGATGCACAGCAGCCCGGGGCGGTGCCAGCGGCGGAGCCGGTCGAGCCGTACGTCGAGCAGTTTGACCTCGTCCCAGGAGGTGACGGAGCCGGCCCGGTCGGCCAGCCACGGCGCGGCGTCCGTGAAGCGGGTCATGAAGCGCTCCAGCCCTTCGGCGCGGCGCTCGGCGTCCGTGCCCTTGGGGATGAGCGCCGCGCACTGCCAGTAGTCGCCGCGGTCGATGAGCGCGGTGAAGAAACGGTCGCCGAGGCCTCCGACGAGCCCGGTGGGGTCGTCGGCGCGGCGCGGCAGGCGGAACCACCAGGCGTCCATGGGGCAGGGGAAGCCCTCCAGGCCGAGTTCGGGCAGCTCCCTGGCCAGTGAACTCCGGCCGTCGCAGGCCACGGTGAGGGTGGCGCGCAGCTCGCCGGTGCGGCCGTCGGCGGTGCGGTAGCGGACGCCGCCCACGCGTCCGCGCTCCATGAGGAAGGAGGTCGCCCCGGTGTGCATGCGGAGCCGGAAGGAGGGCTCCTTGCGCGCTTCGTCGGCGAGCAGGTCGAGCAGGTCCCACTGGGGCACCATCGCGATGTAGTTGTACTTCCCGTGCAGCGCCCCGATGTTGCCGACCGTGACCAGGGAGCGGTCCGGGCCGACGGGCAGCCGTACGGAGGTCACCCGGCGCTGCGGCAGCCGGGCGAAGCGCTCGGCGAGGCCGATCTCGTCCAGGAGCGACAGGGTCGAGGGGTGCACGGTGTCGCCGCGGAAGTCGCGCAGGAAGTCCCCGTGCTTCTCCAGCACCGTCACCTCGACCCCGGCTCGCGCCAGCAGCAGCCCCAGCACCATGCCGGCGGGCCCGCCTCCCACCACGCAGCAGGTCGTGCGTTCCACGGCAGCACACCCCTTTCCGTTCCGCGCCGCCGAAATGACGACTCACAGGTAGGTGACTAGCATGGGCTGAGGACGGCTGCCACCGCGAAGAAAGGTCTTTCACCTGCGGTGATGAAATCGTCTCGGGGAATGTGCGGTCCAGCCCGACGGTCCGCGGCTCGAACGGCCGCGTTGACGGCGGACACGCCCTCCACACGTTTACCGGAACAGGGAACACCTCCGTGCTGTGGGCGAAAGGAGGCAGAAACCGCTTGGCGCCGCGTGAGCGGCGCAGTGACGAGAAGGGTTCTGGAACCATGCGAGCACTGAGAATGAAGCGGCTCTTCGCGGCATCCGCGATCGGCGTCCTGATGGCCGGCGGCGCCGCCCTCGGAGCGGCGGGTACGGCCTCCGCGGCGACGCCCGCCCACCCGGTCGCGTACGTGAGCGGCGGCGGATGGGACGACGACGGTCACGGGCACGGCCACGGCTGGTACGACGACGATGACGACTGGGGCGGTGGATACGGCGACGACTGCTGACGGGCCAGAGCGCCCTTCGGTCCGTGCGGGCCGCCTCACCGGCGGTCCGCACGGCGGCGCGCCCGGGGCCCCGCGCGTCCGGTGGGCGGGCGCGCCTTGTCGCCGCGAATGGGGCCGCGTCACCGCCCCCGGCGGGGTGCTCCTCCTCTTCCACCCCGCCGGCCGCGCGGAGCATGCCGCCCGCCAACGGCCGCCCCGTCGACCCCGACGACTTCCTCGCAGAGCACCGCGCGAAGCGGCTGCCCGCGCCGGGGTGTCCCTCTCTGCGGGCCATGCGGCGCGGAAGGCGGGGCAGATGATCCGGCTGAACGCGTCACGTCCCGCTCCGGAGGGGTCAGGGACGGCGCAGGCGCGGGGCCAGGGCCGCCATCACCGCCATCAGGGCGGGCAGCACCAGCATCGCCCACCGCAGGGTCGTCGCCTCCGCCAGCGCTCCGATGACCGGAGGGCCCGCGAGGAAGCCCACGTAGCCCACCGCCGACACGGCCGCGAGGGAGGAGCCCGTGTGGTCGGGGCGCAGGGCGGCCGCGTGGGCGAAGACGAGGGGGATGACGGCGGCCATGCCGAGGCCCAGCAGCGTGTAGCCGACGAAGCCGGCCGTCGTCGTCGCGCTGAGGATCGGGATGAGGGCCCCGGTTCCCGCCACGCCGGCGCACAGGAGCGTGAAGCGGACCGTTCCCAGTCCGGCGCGCATCCGGTCGGCGGAGAGCCGGCCGACGACCATGCCGACGGAGAAGACGGCGTACCCCAGGCCCGCGGCTCCGGCCGAGGCGCCGGTCTCCTCCTTCAGGTAGACCGCGCCCCAGTCGTTGACGACCCCCTCCCCCATCAGCGCGCAGAACGCCACCAGTCCGGGGATCCAGAGGCCCGGCCCGGGCAGGGCCAGCAGGGGAACGGCCCGGGTCCGGTGCCCGTCCGGGGGCGGTTCGGGGGCCAGGGCCGTGGCCGCCGCCCCCGCCACGACCAGCAGGACCAGGGCCGTCACCGTGAAGTGCGCCCGGATGCCGATCCCGGCGGAGGCCGCCAGGCCCCCCGCCGTGGCGCCGGCGATGCCCCCGAGGCTGAACATGGCGTGGAAGCCGCCGAGGACGGGCCGGCCGTAGGCGCGTTCGACCAGGACGCCCTGGGTGTTCATCGCGACGTCGACGGCCGTGTTGCCGCACGCGAACACGGCCAGCGCCGCCGTGAGCACCGCGAGGTCCGGTACGAGGGGCAGGCTCGCGAGGGCGCCCAGGTAGGCGGCCATGCCGGCGCACAGGACCCTGCGGCTGCCGAACCGGGCCACGAGCCCGCCCACCACCGGCAGCCCGAGGAAGGCGCCGCCGCTCAGGCCGACGAGGGCCACGGCCAGTTCGCCGGCTGACAGGTCCAGCCGGCTCTGGACGGCTGGCACCCGGGCCGCCCAGGTGGCGAAGGCGGCCCCGGTGACGAAGAAGACGGCGCAGACGGCCACCCGCATCGTCCGTGGGCTCCGGGTCCGCCCTCCGGCGGTGGGTGCCGCAATCCCGCCCGCGGTCTCGGGCTCGTCGCGCATCTACGTCCGTCCCCTTGTCGTTCGTACCCCGGTCGTACCCGGTCCGGCCCGCGCGCCCCGGCGGCGGGTCCGGCCGTACCGTCTCAGCGTGCCGCGCCGGCCGTCCGCCGGGTCAGGGCGATCAGCGCCTCCCGCTCCTCGACCAGGACCTTGTGCAGGACCTCGGCGTAGCGGCGCATCGTCCGGACGTCGTTGGGCGGGCCGAAGGAGCTGAAGCTCTGCCCCAGCACCAGGCGGCGCAGGCATATCTCCTCGCTCACGGGGTACTGCGCCGGATCGTAGTGGTGCCCGGGGCGGGCGTGGCCGCAGCTCCAGGGGCATCCGCGGCCGTAGCCGCGCAGCTCCCGGAACAGGGTCTGCCCGGGAACGGGCTGCGGCTGCCAGCGCATGATCTTCAGGCCTTCCGCGTTCACCGCCCGGGCGAGGGCGTCGCGGAAGGCGGCGACGGGAAGCCCGTCGAGTCCGAGGTCCTCGGGCATGACGAGCAGCGTATAGAAGAAGTAGACGTGCGTGCGGTCCTCGGGCACGGCCGGCGTGCGGATGCCGGGGATTCCGGCGAGGGCCTCGGTGAGCGCCGCGCCGTTGGCCTGCCGGACGAGGGACATCTCCGGCAGGCGGGTGAGCTGGGAGCGGGCGAACGCGGCGGCGAGGACGTCGATGCGGTAGTTCCAGCCCATGATGCGGGCGTTGTAGTCGCGGCTCTGGCCCGGGAGTTCCTCGCCGAACATCAGCACCCGGCGGGCCAGCCGGTGCTGCTCCTCGTCACGGGTCGCGAACAGGCCGCCCTCGCCGAGGGCGGAGAGGGTCTTGGACCCGTTGAGGCTGGCACCGCTGAGCGTGCCGAGGGATCCGACCGGGCGGCCCCGGTATTCGGCGCCGTGGGCCTGGGAGGCGTCCTCGATGAGGACGAGGCCGTGCCGGTCCGTGATGGCGCGGAGGGCGTCGTGGTCGGCGGGCAGGCCGTTGAGGTCCACGGCGACGACGGCGCGGGTCCGGTCGGTGATCCGTTCCTCGATCCGGGCCGGGTCGATGTTGAACGTCGCGGGATCGGTGTCCACGAACACCGGGATCGCGTTGGCCTGGAGCACGCAGGAGGCCGAGGCCAGGAAGGTGTCGGCCGGCACCAGCACCTCGTCGCCGGGCTCCACTCCGGCGGCCGCGATCGCCATGTGCAGGGCCGCCGTACCGGAGTTGGCGGCGAGGACGTAGGGCATGCCGGTGAACTCGGCCCAGGCGGCCTCCAGTTCGGCGACCGTACGCATGGGCCAGTGCCAGGGGGTGGCTTCCTCCAGCGCGTCGAGCACGGCCTTGCGGTCGGCGTCGACGATGAGCGGCCAGGGGGCCACCGCGTTCTCGGGCAGCAGCGGGGAACCTCCGTCGACGGCTAGCACGTCCTGGCCTCCTCGGCGGTGACGGACCCGGCCGCGGCACCGACCGCTGCGGTCAGCGTGACCCTGCGGCGGGCGGGGGGTTCTCGGCGGAACACGGCCTTGGCGGAGGGGATTTCGGGGAAGGGGCCGAGCAGGTCGGCGAGACCGGCCAGGCCCTCGGCCAGGCTGACGCGCGGGGCGAAGCCCAGCCCTTCGAGACGGGTGACGTCGGCGAGAAGGGTGAAGCTGTCCGCCAGGCTGGACGCGTCGGCGTCCAGCAGCGCGGGGCGCCCGGTCGCCGCGCCCACCGCCTCGGCCAGCTCGCGCATCGAGACGGCGGTGCCGGTGCCCAGGTTGTAGACCTCGCCGTCGGCGCCGAGGCCGGCCAGGGTCATCATGGCCCGGCACAGGTCCTCGACGTGGATGAAGTCGCGGCGCTTGCGGTCGATGTCTCCGACCACCGGGATGGGCTGCTCGTTGAGGTGCCAGCGCATGAACTGCGAGACTTCGCCGCCGGCCCGGCGCGGGTCCTCGCCGGGGCCGTAGACCACGAAGGACCGGCCGATGACGACGGGGAGTCCGGCCGTCGCGTGCAGGCTGCGCAGGGTCAGCTCCCCGGACAGCTTGGAGGCCCCGTACGGCAGGAACGGCTGCGTGGGGTGGTCCTCCCGGATGGGGCTGTGCAGCGGGGTCCCGTAGACGATGGCGGAGGAGAGGTAGACGAGGCGGCGGACGCCCAGTTCCAGGCAGGCGTTGCCGACGTTGCACGTCCCGAGGGCGTTGAGGTGGAAGTCGTGGCGGGGGTTGGCCACCGACTCGGTGCCGCTGGCGTTGCCGGCAAGGTGGAACACGGCGTCGGCGCTCTGCAGCGCCAGTAACGTCTCCCCGTAGTCCCGCAGGTCGGCACGGACGTAGGAGACGCCGGGCAGGGCCGCGAGGTCGGGGGGAAGGGGGGCGTGGTCGACGACGGTGACCTTCCGGGACAGGAGGCTGAGGGCCGTGACGAGGTGCCGTCCGACGAATCCGGCGCCGCCGGTGACGGCCACCGCCTCGTAGTGCGCTCCGGGCATGTCGGTGCCGTGGTGCACGATCACTCCATTCGGGGTTCGGGCTTCGGACTTCGGACTTCGGGCTTCGTGGCGAGGGGCGAAGAGACGGAAGGAGAAGGAGGAGGGGAAGGGGAACGAGCGGGCCCGGGCGGACACTGCCCGGTGGCCACTCGGGGCGCGCACGCACGCCGGCCGCCGCGCACCCGGCGGTGCGCTGAGAAGGGGGTGCCGTTCACCCCTGGCCCGCCCCGCAGTGCGCTCGGGCACCTGATCGGTTGAGGCCCGAC
This sequence comes from Streptomyces sp. NPDC043896, assembly GCF_056435605.1. Lineage (NCBI taxonomy): Bacteria > Bacillati > Actinomycetota > Actinomycetes > Kitasatosporales > Streptomycetaceae > Streptomyces > Streptomyces sp. NPDC043896. Next base: position 456,469 of record NZ_JBWKEE010000002.1, on the reverse strand, counting down.
CAGTTCACCACGGCTCCTCGGCGTGGGCGCAAGGGGCGCCGGGGAGACTGGCCGAGACTGCTTCCCGCCCTCCCGAGCGACGCCGGGAGGAGCGGAGCCGCCCCGTTCCCGCGATGATCGAGCGCGTACGGAGCCCCTGTGCCGAACCGGAAGCCCGGCGGCCGCCGCTCCCCGCCAGAGCCCGGATGGCCGGTTCGGCGGACTTGACCTTTCGCCCCGGACGGGATTTTCCACCCGAACACGACGGAGCAGGACGAGCCGGGTACCGCCGGGCGCGGCGATGCGGCGGACCGGGCCGGACGGCGGGCCGGCGGTCGTGGTCCGCGTGGACCTGATCCGCCGGGGCCGCCGGACCCGCCGCGGGCGCCCGCACGAGGGCGACGCGGACCGACCGGCGCCCCCTCCTCCGCAGGCCGCCCCCTCTTCCGAAGGCGCGCTCACGTGGCGTGACTCCCGTCACTTCCCGTGACGGATGGGGCATGTGGGCCGGGCCGCAGGGCAAGCGCGCCGAAGCAGCACGCACCGCGGGTGAGCCGCGGTGCCGGAAGCGGAGGTACAGCGCGTCGTGTCGGAGCAGAGAACCATCCACATCGCCGGGACCTGGCGGTCCGCGGCCTCGGGGGCCACGCGTGAGGTCCTGGACCCGGCGGACGGGACCGTCCTCGCGCTCGTCGCCGAGGGCGGCGCCACGGACACCGACGCCGCGGTCGCCTCCGCCCGGGCCGCCTTCGACGGCGGCCGGTGGCCCCGTACCCCGGTGGCGGAGCGCGCCGCCCTGCTGCGCCGCACCGCCGACCTGCTCCAGCGCAACCGCGAGTGCCTCGCGCTGCTGGAGAGCCGGGACGCGGGCAAGACCCTGGAAGAGGGGCGCGTGGACGTGGACTGCGTCAGCGAGGCCTTCCGCTACTTCGCCGACCTGGTCTCGGCGGAGAGCGCCGGACGCGTGGTCGACGCCGGATCGCCCGACGTCCACAGCGTCGTGGTCCATGAACCGGTCGGCGTCTGCGCCCTGATCACCCCGTGGAACTACCCGCTGCTCCAGGCCGGCTGGAAGGTCGCCCCGGCCCTCGCCGCGGGCAACACCTTCGTCCTCAAACCGAGCGAGATCACCCCGCTGTCCACGGTGGAGCTCGTCCACCTGCTGGCCGAGGCCGGCCTGCCGGACGGGGTCGCCAATCTGGTCACCGGCCCCGGCGACCCCGTCGGCGCCCGGCTGTCCGCCCACCCCGATGTCGACCTCGTCTCCTTCACCGGCGGCCTCGCCAGCGGCAGGAAGGTCATGCGGGCGGCGGCGGACTCCGTCAAGAAGGTCGCCCTCGAACTCGGCGGCAACAACCCGAACGTGGTCTTCGCCGACGCCTGCGCCACCGCGGAAGGCTTCGACACCGCCGTCGACCAGGCCCTCAACGCCGCCTTCATGCACAGCGGCCAGGTCTGCTCGGCCGGATCCCGGCTCATCGTCGAGGACCGCGTGGCCCAGCGCTTCGTCGCCGAACTCGCCCGCCGGGCCGACCGGATCCGCCTCGGCCGCGGCACCGACCCGGGCGTCGAGTGCGGGCCCCTGGTCTCCGCCGCCCAGCTCGCGCGGACGCAGGAGTACGTGGACTCCGCCCTCGCCGAGGGCGCGGTGCTGCGCTCCGGCGGTACCCGGCCGGAGGGGCCCGGCTACTTCTACCGGCCGACCGTCCTGGACGGCTGCCACCGGGGGATGCGCGTCGTGCGGGAGGAGGTCTTCGGGCCGGTGCTGACCGTGGAGACCTTCTCCACGGAGGACGAGGCCGTCGGACTCGCCAACGACACCGAGTACGGGCTCGCCGGCGCGGTGTGGACCTGCGACCCGGGCCGCGCCCGCCGGGTCGCGGGCCGGATGCGCCACGGCACCGTCTGGATCAACGACTTCCACCCCTACCTGCCGCAGGCGGAGTGGGGCGGGTTCGGACGGTCCGGCACCGGCCGTGAGCTGGGGCCGGCGGGCCTCGCCGAGTACCGCGAGACCAAGCACGTGTACCAGAACCTCGCTCCGCGCCCCGTGCGCTGGTTCGCGGGCTGACGGAGGAGGAGAACCATCAACACCGATCCGAGCACGACCACGGACCCGGGCACGGCCAAGAGCGGCGGCGTGCGGGAGTACGACTACGACTATGTCGTCGTCGGTGGCGGAACCGCCGGCTCCGTCATCGCCTCCCGGCTGACCGAGGACCCCTCGGTCACCGTCGCCGTGATCGAGGGCGGCCCCAGCGACGTCGGCCGGCCCGACGTCCTGACCCTGCGCCGCTGGACGGGCCTGCTGGGCGGCGAACTCGACTACGACTACCCCACCACCGAGCAGCCGCGCGGCAACTCCCACATCCGGCACAGCCGCGCCCGCGTCCTCGGCGGCTGTTCCTCGCACAACACGCTCATCGCGTTCAAGCCGCTGCCGTCCGACTGGGACGAGTGGTCGGAGGCGGGGGCCGAGGGCTGGCACGCCGCCGCCATGGAGCCGTACTTCGGCAGGCTCCTCAACAACATCGTCCCGGTGGCCGCCAAGGACCGCAACGCCATCGCCCGCGACTTCGTCGACTCCGCCCGGGAGGCCCTGGGCGTCCCGCTCGTCGAGGGCTTCAACCGCAAGCCCTTCCACGAGGGCGCCGGCTTCTTCGACCTCGCCTACCACCCGGAGGACAACAAGCGTTCCTCCGCCTCGGTGGCGTACCTGCACCCCGTGATGGACGAGCGCCCCAACCTCCGCCTCCACCTGGAGACCTGGGCGTACCGCCTCGACCTCGACGGTGCGCGGGTGCGCGGGGTGCACGTCCGGGCGCAGGACGGCACCCGGTCCCTGATCACCGCGCGCCGGGAGGTGGTCGTCTGCGCGGGCGCCGTCGACACCCCGCGGCTGCTGCTGCACTCCGGCATCGGCCCACGTGCCGACCTGGAGGCCCTCGGCATCCCCTCGGCGCACGATCTGCCCGGGGTGGGCGAGAACCTGCTCGACCACCCGGAGTCGGTGATCGTCTGGGAGACGGACGGGCCGATCCCCGAGAACTCGGCGATGGACAGCGACGCCGGACTGTTCGTGCGGCGCGACCCGCGGTCCCAGGGCCCCGACCTGATGTTCCACTTCTACCAGGTGCCCTTCACCGACAACCCGGAGCGCGTCGGCTACGAACGGCCCGCGCACGGGGTGTCGATGACCCCGAACATCCCCAAGCCCCGCAGCCGCGGCCGCCTCTACCTGACCAGCGCGGACCCCGAGGTCAAACCGGCCCTGGACTTCCGGTACTTCACGGACGAGGAGGACTACGACGCCCGTACCCTCGTCGACGGCATCAGGCTGGCCCGCGAGATCGCCGCGACCGAGCCGCTGGCGGGCTGGCTCAAGCGGGAGGTGTGTCCCGGACCCGAGATCACCGGCGACGAGGCGCTGAGCGCGTACGCCCGCTCCGTCGCCCACACCGTCTACCACCCGGCGGGCACCTGCCGGATGGGCGCCGCCGACGACCCCGGCGCCGTCGTGGGGCCGGACCTCCGGGTGCGCGGCCTCGACGGCGTCCGGATCGCGGACGCGTCCGTCTTCCCGACGATGACCGCGGTGAACCCGATGATCGGCGTCCTGATGGTGGGCGAGAAGGCCGCCGAACTGCTGGCCGCCGAGCAGCCGGCCGCGGAAGGCGGTGCCCGATGAGCACCGCCCCCGCCACCACCTCCGGCCCCGCCACTCCCGCCGGCCCCGCCGCTCGCGCCGGCTCGGCCGCCCCCGTGTTCTCCGTCGAGGGCCTCTGGAAGGTGTTCGGCCCCAAGGGCGCGGCCGCGAAGGTGCCCGGCTCGGAGCACGCGGGGCTGCCGGCGGCCGAACTGCGCGAGCGCACCGGCTGCACGGCGGCCGTCCGCGACGTCACGTTCGACGTCCGCAAGGGCGAGGTGTTCGTGGTGATGGGCCTGTCCGGCTCGGGCAAGTCCACCCTCGTACGCTGCCTGACACGGCTGATCGAGCCCACGGCCGGGACCCTGGCCCTCGACGGCGAGGACGTCCTCGCGATGGACGCCGGCCGGCTGCGCGAACTGCGCCGCCACCGGGCCGCGATGGTCTTCCAGCACTTCGGGCTGCTGCCCCACCGCAGCGTCCTGGACAACGTCGCCTACGGCCTGGAGATCCAGGGCGTCGGCCGGGCCGAGCGCCGCCGCAAGGCCGCCGAAATGGTCGGGAAGGTCGGCCTCGCGGGGCTGGAGGAGCGTCGTCCCGGACAGCTGTCGGGCGGCCAGCAGCAGCGCGTCGGGCTCGCCCGGGCACTGGCCGCCGACCCCGAAGTACTCCTGTTCGACGAGCCGTTCAGCGCGCTCGACCCGCTGATCCGGCGCGAGATGCAGGACGAGGTCGCCCGGCTCCACCACGAGGAGGGCCGCACCATGGTCTTCATCACCCACGACCTCGCCGAGGCGCTGCGCCTGGGCGACCGCATCGCGCTGATGCGGGACGGCCGCATCGTGCAGCTCGGCACGCCCGAGGAGATCGTCGGCTCGCCCGCCGACGACTACGTACGGGACTTCGTGCGCGACGTCCCGCGCGAGCAGGTGCTGACCGTGCGCAGCGCGATGCGTCCCGCCGCCGGTGACGCGGCCGGGCAGGGCCCGGCGCTGGCCCCGGCCGCCACGGTGGCCGACGCCATCGAGGCCGTCGTGCGCAGCGGCGGCCCGGTCCGGGTCGTCGACGGGGGCCGGTGCCTGGGCGTGGTCGACGAGGCCGCGCTGCTGAGGGTGGTGGCCGGGATGCCGGCCGCCGCCGGGCGGGAGGAGGCGGCATGAGAAGGACCCGTGAACCGCGCCGCCCCGACGGCCCGGGCCGTGCCGCCCGGCCCGCCGTCCCCGTCCTCGTTCCCCGCGCCGGGGGGTGGGGCCGATGACCGCGGCCACCGCCCCCGCCCGCGAGCCCTCCCGGCCGGGCGGCCCGCAGTCGCCCGGCCGGCCCGGGGCAGCGGGGCCCACCGCCGGCCGGCACACGAAGGCCGCGGCCGGAGCAGCCGCGACCGGGACGGCCGCGCACGCCGCGGCCGGGCGGCGGCGCACGGCCGGCGGGTTCCTGCGGCGCGGTCCGCTGCTGCCCCTGGCCGTCGCCGCCGCCGTGCTGGTGCCGCTCGCCGTGGCCTTCCCCGCGTCCGGCGGCTGGCCCTCGGCCCTGACCGTGGACCTGTCGGGTCCGCTCGGCCGGGCCGGCGACTGGATCATCGACCACCGGGACAGCCACCCGCTGTTCCTCTACTTCTTCGGGCACGTCAGCAATGCCGTGGTCGTGTCCGTCCGGGCCGTCTACGTGGTGCTGCTCGCCGCGGGCTGGACCGGGGTGACCGCGCTGGCCGCGCTGGTGGCCTGGCGGCTCGCGGGCATGCGGCTCGCGCTGACCAGTGCCGCCGCCTTCGCCGCGTGCGGGCTGCTCGGCATGTGGGTGCCGGCCATGCAGACGCTCGCGCTGATGGTCGTGGCCGTCGCGGCGGCCGTCGCCGTCGGCGGGCTCCTGGGACTGGCCGGCGGTCTCTCCGCGCGCGCCGGCCGGGTCCTGCGTCCCCTGCTGGACACCATGCAGATCCTCCCGGCGTTCGCCTACCTGCTGCCGATGGTGCTGGTCTTCGGGATCGGCGTGCCCGCCGCCGTGCTGGCCACGGTGGTGTACGCCGCCCCGCCGATGGCACGCCTGACGGCGCTCGGTCTGCGCGGGGCCGACGCGGGGGTGCTGGAGGCCGCCGCGTCGCTCGGCGCCACCGGGCGCCAGCGGCTGCTGACCGCCCGGCTGCCGCTGGCGCGCCGGCAGATCCTGCTCGGCGTCAACCAGTCCGTGATGACCGGCCTGTCGATGGCCGTGATCGCCTCCGTGATCGGCGCGGGCGGCCTCGGCGACCGCGTCTACCAGGCGCTCGCGTCCGTCGACGTCGGCGCCGCCCTGGCCGCCGGCATCCCCATCGTGCTGCTGGCCGTGGTGCTCGACCGCACGGCGGACGCGGCGGGGCGCAGGACCGGCGCGGACGACTCCCCCGCGCTCGGTGCGCGGCAGCGCCTGCTCCGGGTGTTCAACGGCTGGTACGGATGGCTGCTCACCGTCCTGGTGGCGGTGGCCGTCGGTGTGGCGGGCCGGATCGCGGGCACCTCGCGGTGGCCGGAGTCCTGGACGGTGTCCATCGCCGAGCCGGTGAACGCGGCGGTCGCCTGGACGACCGCCCACCTGTACTCCGGGGTGCCCGTCGTCGGGGGCACGGCCGACTGGGCGGCCCGGTTCACCGGCTGGGTCCTCGATCCGCTGCGCGGTGGCCTGCAGGCCGCGCCGTGGTGGCTGCTCCTGCTGCTGGCCGGGGCGCTCGCCCTGCTCGTGGGCACCCGGCGCACCGCGCTGACGGCCGTCCTGGCCCTCGCCGCGGTCGGCGTGCTCGGCGTGTGGGAGGCCTCGCTGGACACGCTCTCCCAGGTCGTCGCCGCCGTGGCCGTCACGCTCGGGCTCGGTTCCGCCGTCGCGGTGGCCGCCGCCGGCAGCGCCCGTGCGCAGCGGCTGCTGCGGCCGGTGCTGGACGTCTGCCAGACGCTGCCGCAGTTCGTCTACCTCATCCCCGTGGTGGCGCTGTTCGGGGTGGGGCGGGCACCTGCCGCGGCCGCCGCGGTCGTGTACGCGGTGCCGGCCGTCGTCCGGATCACCGTGCAGGGGCTGCGCGAGGTGGACCCGGCGGCGGTGGAATCGGCCCGTTCGCTGGGCGCGACCCGGTGGCAGCTGCTGCGGCAGGTCCGGCTTCCGCTCGCCCGGCCGGCGTTGCTGCTGGCCGTCAACCAGGCGGTGGTCCTGGTGCTGGCCGTCGTCATCATCGGCGGCCTGGTCGGCGGGGGCGCGCTCGGGTACGACGTCGTCCTCGGCCTGGCGCAGGGAGACCTGGCGACCGGTCTGGTGGCCGGTGCCGCGATCGTGTGCCTCGGCCTGCTGCTCGACCGTGTCACCCAGCCCGTGAAGGAGGCCTGAGATGTCCGAGCGCACCTGCGAGCTCGCGTCCGGGCGGCGCGGACGCGGTCGCCGCGGCACCGCCCTGCTCGCCGCCCTCACCGGGCTCGCCGTACTGACCGGCTGCGGAGCGGCCGACATGACCCGGCAGGCCTCTCCGTACGCCGCCGCGCAGGACGCGAGGACGGTCACCCTCTCCGTCCAGTCCTGGGTGGGCGCCCAGGCGAACACCGCCGTGGCCGCCCACCTCCTCGAACACGAGCTGGGCTACCGCGTGGACACCGTGCAGGTGGACGAGGTCCCCGCGTGGGACGCCCTCAGCCAGGGGCGGGTCGACGCGATCCTGGAGGACTGGGGCCACCCGGAGCAGGAGGAGCGGTACGTCGAGGGCAAGAAGACGATCACCCGCGGTGGTGACCTGGGCGTGACGGGCCACATCGGCTGGTTCGTCCCCACCTACTTCGCGGAGGCCCATCCGGACGTCACCGACTGGAAGAACCTCGACAAGTACGCCGGCCTGCTGCGCACGGCGGAGAGCCGGGGCAAGGGGCAGCTGATGGACGGCTCCCCGTCGTACGTCACGAACGACAAGGCGCTGGTGAAGAACCTGGGCCTCGACTTCGAGGTGGTCTTCGCCGGCTCCGAGGCGGCCCAGATCACCCAGATCAAGCAGTTCGCGAAGGAGCGCAAGCCCTTCCTGACGTACTGGTACAAGCCGCAGTGGCTCTTCGAGCGGGTCCCGATGACCGAGGTGAAGCTTCCCGAGTACACCGAGGGCTGCGCCGACGACCCGGAGGAGGTGGCGTGTGCCTATCCGCACACGCCGCTGCAGAAGTACCTGAACACGCGCTTCGCCGAGTCCGGGGGCCGGGCCGCCTCCTTCCTCCGGAAGTTCCACTGGACGACGGCGGAGCAGAACGAGGTGGCCCTGATGATCGCCGAGGAGAAGCTGTCGCCCCGGCAGGCGGCGCGGCGGTGGGTCGAGCGCAACGAGGACGTCTGGCGGCCTTGGCTGGACTGACGACGGCCGCCCGCAGGCCTTCGGTACGGGCCCCCGCCCCGTGGGCGGGGGCCCGTACGCGCGTCCGCCGGCCCCGGGGCTGCGCCGGGGGCCCGTCAGAACGCGTAGAGCGCGTTGCCGTTCAGGGTCGCGGACATCTCGCACGGGTTGGGGAAGGTGTGGGACCAGGCCATGCGGGCGCCGTTCCAGACGCCGTCCGCCGTGACGGTGACGGGGGCGTAGTGCCTGGGGCAGGAGCGCTCCGGGTCCGGGGCGGACACCAGGTCGTCGAAGTCGCCGCCGGTGGCGTTCAGGGCGTCGCACGCGGCGCGGGGGTCGGGGTGCGTCCCCTCCGCGGTGTAGGCGCAGCTGAGGACGGCCGCCCGCTGGACGGTGCCGGTGGCGGCGTCGGCGCCCTGGGTGATGGTGAGGACCACGGCGGACGGACCGTGCGGGCTCGCGGGCTGGGCCCCGGCGACGCCCGTGGCGCCGGCGAGGCAGAGGAGGGCGGCGGCGGAGACTACGGCTAAGCGGTGACGCACGAGAACACTCGCTTTCGATTCCAAGGATTTGAATGCGCAACATCTTTCATGCGGCGCTCAACTTGGGCCGACACTGCCAGACCTGAAGGACCCTCGCACATCGACGATCGAATTACGGACAGTGAGTTCGAATATCGGATCATGTCGCCTCGCGCGGGTCCCACCGGGTCGCGGCCCGCACACCCCGCGCGAGGGTCCCGTCCGGGGCACCGCCCGCCCCCTCCAGGCTGACCGGAACGATGCGGTGCCGGGCCGGGCGGGGTCCGGGCGGAGTCCGGTGACCCGTGCGTACCGCATGCCGGGGTGGTGACAAACGAGACTGTCGCGCCCTCCTGGCGGCGTGTCACCTTGGACCGCGTCACCGACCGAGGGAGCAGGTGTGAACAAGGGGCACGCGGCCTTCTGCGACGCCGACCGCTGGTTCTACGACGCGCCGTACCTGCGCGCCGGCGAAAGCTTCCCTCAGGCCCTGGCCCCCGTACCCGAGGGGTGGACCTCGCACCGCAGCGGCGACTGGCTCGCCCTGCGCCCGCTCCGCCTGCGGCTGCCCGCGCAGGGCTGGAAGATCCACGTCTCGGCCTGCCTCGACGACGCCGAGGACGTCCTCGCCGCGGTCCACGCCCACTGCGTGGAGCGGCGCATCGCCTTCAAGTTCGTCCCCAGCCGGTACCTGCTGCACCTGCGCAACGCCAAGTACGCGGACCGCTCGGCGAGCGGGAAGTTCCTCACCGTCTACCCCGCCGACGAGGACGCCTGCCGGCGCGTCGCCGAGGACCTCGACGCCCTGCTGGCCGGCCGGCGCGGCCCGTACGTCCTCAGCGACCTGCGCTGGAACGACGGCCCCGTCCACCTGCGCTACGGCAGCTTCACCCTGCGGCACTGCTACGACGGCGACGGCGAGCTGGTCCCGGCGGTCGAGGCACCCGACGGGCGCCTCGTACCGGACGCGCGGGGGCCGGTGTTCCAGCCGCCCTCCTGGGTCGAGACCCCCGGCTTCCTGCGGCCCCACCTGGACCGGCGCTCCGCCGTCACCCTCGAAGACGTGCCCTACACCGTGGAAGGGGCCCTGCACTTCTCCAACGGCGGCGGGGTCTACGCGGCGCGGGACACCCGGACGGGCGAGCGGGTCGTCCTCAAGGAGGGCCGCCCCCACGCCGGGCTCGCCGCCGACGGGGCGGACGCGGTGACCCGGCTGCACCGGGAGCGGCGGGCCCTGGAGCGGCTGGACGGGCTGGACTGCGTACCCGCCGTCCGCGGCGCCTTCACCGTCGGGGACCACCACTTCCTGGCGCTCCAGTACCTCGACGGCAAACCCCTCAACACCTACTTCGCCCGCCGGCACCCCCTGATCGAGGCCGACCCCGACACGCGGGAGCTCGCCGCCTACACCGACTGGGCACTGAAGATCCACGCCCGGGTCACGGAAGCCGTCGAAGCCGTGCACTCCCGCGGCATCGTCTTCAACGACCTCCACCTCTTCAACATCATGGTCGCGGAGGACCCTGCCACGGGCGAACCCTCCGTCTCCCTGCTCGACTTCGAGGCCGCCGCCCACGTCGACGAGAACCTCCGCCAGACCGTCGCCAACCCGGCCTACGTCGCACCGCCCGACCGGCGCGGGTTCGCCGTCGACCGCTACGCCCTGGCCTGCCTGCGCCTGGCCCTGTTCCTGCCGCTGACCAGCCTGCTCGTGATGGACCGGGCGAAGGCGGCGCACCTCGCGGACATCGCGGCGGAGCAGTTCCCCGTGCCCCGGCCCTTCCTCGACGAGGCGGTCCGCGAGATCCTCGGCGACCCCCCGGCCGACGCCGGCCGGTGCCGGTCCGCACCCCGCTCCGGGCCCGCGCCGGACCGGCCCTACCTGCCCGCCGACCCCGGCGACTGGCCGGCCGCCCGCGCCTCCCTGACGGCGGCCCTCCGCGCCACCGCCACCCCCGGCCGCGAGGACCGGCTCTTCCCCGGGGACCCGGCCCAGTTCTCCACCGCCGGCGGCGGGGCCGCCTTCGGGCACGGCGCCGCCGGTGTCCTGTACGCCCTCGCCGAAACCGGGGCCGGGCCCTGGCCCGAGGCCGAGGAGTGGCTGCTCGCCCGTACGCGCGACCCGGCCTCCGGCACCCCGCTCGGGTTCTACGACGGCCTCGCCGGACTGGCCTGGACCCACCACCGGCTCGGCCACACCGACCGCGCCGCCGCCCTCGTGGACCGCCTGCTCGGCCAGCCCTGGCAATCGGCCGGGCCCGACCTCCACGGCGGCCTCGCCGGCATCGGACTCGCCCTGGACTCCCTGGGCACCGCCACCGGCGAGAGCGCCCTGCACGCCGCCGCGCTGCGCTGCGCGGACCTGGCCTCCGGGGCGGCCGCCGGGCTGAAACGGGCGGGCCTGCTCCACGGGCACAGCGGTATCGCCCTGCTCCACCTGCGCCTGTACGAGCGCACCGGCGACCCCGAACTCCTGGCCCGCGCCGGGCGTTTCCTCCACCGGGACCTGGACCGCTGCGTCACCAGCGCCTTCGGCACCCTCCAGGTGGACGAGGGGCGGCGCACCATGCCCTACCTCGGCGCCGGGAGCGTCGGCATCGGCATGGTGCTCGACGACTGGCCGGCCGGAGCGGCCGACGACCGCTTCGAGAAGGCCCGCACCCGGATCGTCCAGGCGTGCCAGGCGACCTTCTACGCCCAGCCCGGCCTCTTCCGCGGGGCCGCGGGCATGATCCTCCACCTGTCCCGGACCACCACCGGCGGCCCCGGGACGCACCCGGCGGACGTCGCCCGGCAGATCGAGGCCCTGGCCCGGCACGCACTCCCGTACGAAGGGCACCTGGCCTTCCCCGGCGAGCAGTTGATGCGCCTGTCCATGGACCTTTCCACCGGCACGGCAGGCGTGCTCCTCGCCCTCGGCAGTGCCGCCACCGGCGGGCGCACGCACCTGCCGTTCCTCCCGCCGCCGCACACGGCGGCGGCCCCAGAGCCGGTCCCCCACCGGGGGGCCGTGACCCATCGCAACACACCGGCGAATGAGAGGAATCAGCCATGACCCTTCTCGACCTGCAGTCGATGGAGACCCCCGAGGAAGAGGCCACCGAGGCGGCGCACCTGACCGGGGGCGGCAGCCGCGCCAGCCTGCTCCTCTGCGGCGACAGCAGCCTGAGCATCACCACCTGTAACTGATCAGGTCCCTTCCGGGCCCGGGCGGCACCCCGCCCGGGCCCGCACCCAGGGGGTGTCCGGCGGATCAGGGGCCCGGTCCCCCGCCCTGGGGCCCGTGGGCGCGAGAGGAGCCGCCGCCGATGACCCAGACCGACGGCCCCGGCGAGGCGGCGGCCACCCGCACCGCCGACCGGGCGCTGAAGGCGGCCGCGCGGCACAGCGCGGGCCGCACCGCCGCCGTCCTCGGCTGCTCGCTCGCCGCCTCCTGCGCGGCCCTCGCCGAGCCCGCCGTACTCGGCCACTGCCTCGACCTGCTGCTGCGCCGCGACCCGTCGGCCTCCCGGTGGGCCCTGTACTGCGCGGCGCTGGCCGTCGCCGAGGTACTGCTGGACGCCGCGACCGTACGCCTCACCGGCGGCGTCGACGCCCGCTCCGCCGCCTGGCTGCGCCGGCGCGGACTCGCAGCCCTGCTGCGCACCGCCCCGCACCACGCGGCCCGCCACTCCCCCGGCGAGGTCTCGGCCCGGCTCACGGCGCACGCCACGGCCGCCGGAACCGTCCCGGCGGCCGTCGCCACCGGCGCGACGGCCTTGGTGCCCCCGCTCGGCGGACTCGTCGCCCTGTGCCTCGTCGACGTCTGGACCGCCCTGGCCTTCCTCGCCGGACTGCCCGTACTGGCCGTGCTGTTGAGGACCTTCGCCCGCACCTCGGGCGCCAGCGTCGGCCGCTACCAGCAGGTGCAGCTCGCCCTCGCCGGGCGCCTCGCCGAAGCCCTGGCCGGGGCCCGCACCATCGCCGCCGCCGGCACCGCGGAACGCGAGGCGGCGCGGGTCCTCGCGCACCTTCCCGAACTGGGCCGCGAGGGGCGGCGGACGTGGCGGATCTACGGGGCGACCGTCGCCCGCACCAGCGCCCTGATGCCCCTCCTCCTCTGCGTGGTCCTCGGCGTGGGCGGCCTCCGGCTCGCCGACGGGGCCCTCGGCGTCGGCGGGCTGCTCGCCGCCGTCCGCTACGCGGGCCTCGCGGCCGGCGCCGGAGCGGTCACGGCCGCGCTGGCCGCGGTCGTGCGCGGCAGGGCCGCCGCCCGCCGCACCGCGGCCCTCCTCGACCTGCCCGAACTCCCCCAGGGGGACCGGGAACACGCCCCCGGGGGCCCCGGCACGCTGGAGCTGCGCGGCGTCCGCGTCGAGCGGGCGGGCCGGACCGTCCTGGACGGCATCGACCTGCGGGTCCCGGGCGGCACCACGGCCGCGGTGGTGGGCCGCTCCGGCTCCGGCAAGACCCTGCTGGCCGCCGTCGCCGGACGCCTCACCGCGTGCGACGCCGGCCAGGTGCTGCTGGACGGGATCCCGCTGGAGGAGTTCACCGCCGGGGCACTGCGCCGGGAGGTCGGCCACGCCTTCGACCGGCCTGCCCTGTTCGGCGGGAGCGTCGGCGCGGCCGTCGCCTTCGGAGCACCGCCGGAGCCGGGACCGGACGCCGTCCGCGCCGCGGCCCGGGCGGCGGGGGCCGACGCGTTCGTCCGCCGCCTGCCCGAGGGGTACCGGACGCCGGCGGCCGAGGCCCCGATGTCCGGCGGGGAGCGGCAACGGCTGGGCCTGGCAAGGGCGTTCTGCCATGCGGGCCGCCTGCTCGTGCTGGACGACGCCACCTCCAGCCTGGACACCGTCACCGCCCGCGAGGTGGAGCGCGCCCTGGCCCGCGAGGTGCGGGCCGGGACCCGCCTGGTCGTCACCCACCGGGCGGCCACCGCGGCCCGGGCGGACCTCGTCGTATGGCTGGAGGAGGGCCGGGTGCGGGCGACCGGGACGCACGCCGCGCTGTGGCGGGACCCCGCCTACCGCGCGGTGTTCGGCCCGGGCGGGGACGGCGGCGCCGGGCCGGGGGCCGCTCCGGCCACCCGGCGTGCGGGCCGGGAGGCCGCGCGCGGGGCGGGCGGGGAGGCGGGTCCGTGAGCGAGTACGGCGCCTGGCGGCGGGTCGGCGCGGAGGGGCGGCGGTTCCTGCGCCGCCGCATCCGGACGCTGGGCGTGCTCGCCCTGTGGTCCCTGCTGGAATCCGCCCACACCTTCCTCGGCGGGTACGCGCTGGCCCGCGCCCTCGACGACGGCTTCCTCGCCGCCCGGCCCGGCACCGGCCTCGCCTGGCTCGCGGCGGCCGGGGCGGGCGCCCTCCTCGGCGGGCTCGCCCTGCGGGGGGTCTTCGCCGGGCTCGCGGACCTCGTCGAACCGCTGCGGGACGGTCTGGTCCGCCGGGCCGTGCGCCAGTCGCTGGAGCGGGCCGTCGCCGATCCGGCGCGGGCCGCCCACACGGGGGCCGTCTCCCGGCTCACCCAGCAGACCGAGATGGCCCGGGACTCCTTCGCCGGGCTGGTCCTCGTCGCCCGGTCCTTCGTCTTCACGGCGGCGGGCGCGCTGGCCGGGCTGGCCGCGCTGGCCCCGGTGCTGCTCCTGTTCGTGCTGCCGCCCCTGCTGCTGGGGACGGCCGCCTTCCTGCTGACCCTGGGTCCCATGGCGCGGACGCAACGCCGGGCCCTGGACACCGACGAGGCGCTGGCCGGGCGGGCCGGCGAACTCGCGGCGGGGCTGCGGGACGTGGTCGCCTGCGGGGGCGGGGCGGAGGCGGGCCGCCGCCTGGAGGTGCTGATCGCCGATCAGGAGCGGCTGGCCCGGCTGCTCTCCCGCTGGGCCGCGCTGCGCACGGTGGCGCTGGGGGTGGCGGGCCGGCTGCCCGTCGTCGCGCTGCTGCTGGGGGCGCCCTGGCTGATCGGGCGCGGGCTGAGCGCGGGCGCCCTGGCCGCCGCGCTGACCTACCTGGCCCAGTCGCTGCTGCCCGCGCTCGACTCCCTCATGGGCGCCCTGGGGGCCGCCGGGACGAGGCTCCTGGTGGTCCTGGACCGCTTCTGCCCGCCGGAGCCGGCGCGGGTCACCGCTCCGGATCCGCGGCCGTGCCCGCCGCTCCCCGATCCGCTCCCGGCTCCGGTGCCGGGTCCGGGTCCGGTCCCCGGGCCAGGTTCGGCCCCCGGGCCAGGTCCGGTCCCCGGGCCGCCCCCCGGGCCGGCCGCCCCGTCCCGGGGGGCCGTGCCCGCGGCCGAGCTGCGCCGGGTGCGCTTCGCGTACGGGCCCCGCGCCGAGCCGGTCGTCGACGGCCTCGACCTCGTCCTGCGCGAGGGGGAGCACCTCGCGGTCGTCGGGCCGAGCGGCATCGGCAAGTCCACCCTGACCGCGCTGCTGGCGGGGGTGCTCCCGCCCGACCGGGGCACCGTGCTGCTGGCGGGCGCCCCGGCGGGCCTGCGTCCCGTCCGGGGGCCCGACCCCCGCCGGGCCCTGCTGCCGCAGCAGGCGTACGTCTTCACCGGCACCGTCCGCGAGAACCTCGGCCACCTGTGCCCCGGGCCCGTGCCGGGGGAACGGCTGGAGCAGGCCGTGGCCGCCCTCGGGGTGTCCGGGCTCGTGGACCGGCTGGGGGGCCCGGACGCGCCCGTCGACCCGTCCGCGCTGTCCGAGGGCGAGCGCCAGCAGCTGGCCCTGGCGGCCGCCTACCTCTCCCCGGCACCGCTGCTGCTGCTCGACGAGGCCACCTGCCACCTCGATCCGCGGGCCGAGGAACGCGCCGAACTGGCCCTCGCCCGCCGCCCGGGCACCACCCTGGTCGTCGTGGCCCACCGGATCTCCTCCGCGGTCCGGGCCGGCCGGGTCCTCGTACTCGACGGGACCCGGGCGGTCCACGGCACGCATGCGGACCTCCCGGCCAGGTCGCGCCTGTACCGGGAACTCGTGGGAGCGTGGAGCGCGCGGGGGTGAACGCTCCCGTTCCGGGCGGCCGGGGGGCGCGAACGGCACGGGTGACGCCGGTGGTCCGGGTGGTGTGGGTGGTGTGGGTGGTTCGGGCGGTGCGGGCGGCGTCGCGGCCCGGGGTCTCAGACCCAGCCGGCCTTCCGCGAAATCCGGATGGCGTCTATCCGGTTGCGGGCTCCGGTCTTGCGGGTGGCGGCGGCCATGTAGTTGCGTACCGTGCCGCTGGCGAGGTGCAGGGCGTGGGCGATCTCCGCGATCGAGTCGCCTTCCGCGGCCCGGGCCAGGACGCTCAGTTCGCGCGGGCTCAGCGGCACGGCGTCGGCGTCCAGGAGGGCGGAGGCCAGGGAGGCGTCGACGAACCGCTCCCCGGCGGCGACCTTGCGGACCGCCCGGACCAGCCGGCCGGGCGAGCCGTCCTTGTCCACGTAGCCGCGGGCCTCGGCCTGGACGCCCCGCCGCAACGAGCCGGGCGCGCCCGGCGTGGCGAGGACCAGCAGCGGGGGCGGCGGCTCGGGGAGCGGGCCGGCGCAGCGGGCGCCGGCGGCCGCCGCGGCCCCGAGGGTGGCCGAGGCGCCCGGACAGTCGAGGTCGACGACCGTCACGTCAGGTCGTAAGCGCTCGGCCTGGCGTGCCGCGGTCCGCCAGCCCGCGGTGGTGACGTCGAAGCCGCCCTCGCATCTCAGCAGAGCGGCGAGGGCCGACCGCACGATGCTGACGCTGTGCAGGACGAGGACCTTGGTCATCGGGGCTCTCCTCAGTGGTGATCGCCGGGCACCAAGCGGCTGCCCAGCCGACCCCGGCGAGGAACGTCCCCGTTGCGGGCGCACGGGCGCACGTGGCCGAAGGCCGCTCCCCCCGGGACCGCCCCGGCGGGCCGCGACACGCGCGCCACGCTCCGCCGGAACGGCTCCGACGTCAGGTGACGCGCGTCGGCGCGGTGAAGCGGTAGGGCTGATTCCGGGCGCATGGGGGTGCGGAACGTGCTTCCGTTCCGGCGGCGCTCACCCGTCCGGCCCCCGCCGGTGAACGGCGGGGGCCGGACGGGTGACGGGCTCTCGCGTGCGCGGTCCGCTGCGCGGTGTCAGAGGGGCCGGCCTCCGAAGGCACCGCCCGACCGGTAGTAGGAGGACAGTTCGTCGTGGTAGCCGGCGTCGCCGAGGTGCTTCTCGCGGTGGAACTCGGGAGCGTTCTTGATCTGCTCCTTCGTCCGGTCGACGTAGATCTTCTCCTCGTCCACGTCGATCCGCGAGACGGTTCCGGCGGGGAGGAGGACCTCCTTGCCGAAGATCCACACACCGGTGTCCACCACGATGTAGGCGGAGCCCGCTTCGTCCGAGTGCTTGTCGACCTTGCCGATGGCGCCGTCCACGGCCTCCACCTTGTAGCCGCTCAGGTCGACGCCCTGAGCCCGGCCGGAGGTCTCACGGTAACCCCATGCGTTCTCTGTCATTGGAGCTGATCCTTCCTGCTCGGTGCGGAGTTGATGCTTCCGTGACACCTCGCCTGCCCCGATCGTCCGGCCTCACACGTACGCGTCCCCGGCGCCCGGGCCCTCCCTCCCCCTCCAGCCGGCCGTTCCCCTGCGCGCGGGCCGGCTACTGGGCGCTGGCGGCGGGACGGATCACGAGTTCGTTCACGTCGACACCGGCCGGCTGGGAGACGGCGTACGCGATGCCGTCGGCGACGGCCGCCGCGGGCAGGGCCACGGCGCGGTACGCCTTCATCGCCTCCCGGGCCGTCGGATCTCCGATGGAGTCGGCGAGTTCGGACTCGGTCACCCCCGGGGAGACGAGGGTGACGCGGATGAGGCCGTCCGCGGACTCCTGGCGCAGCCCCTCGGAGATCGCGCGGACGGCGAACTTGCCCGCGCAGTAGACGGCCGCCGTCGGCGACACCTCGTACGCCCCGACGGAGGCGATGTTCACGATGTGCCCGCCGCCCTGGGCGCGCATCACGGGCAGGGCGGCGGCGATGCCGTGCAGGACACCGCGGACGTTCACGTCGAGGGTGCGCTCCCACTCGTCGGTCCGGAGGGCGGCCAGCGGGGAGAGCGGCATCACGCCCGCGTTGTTGACCATCACGTCCAGCCGCCCGTAGCGCTCGCGGGCGGCCGCCACGAAGCCGTGCACGTCCGCCGCGCCGGTGACGTCCAGGGCGCGGAAGGCGGCGCTGCCGCCCCGGGCGGTGATCTCACGGGCCAGGGCGTCGAGGCGGTCGGTCCGCCGGGCGCCGAGGAACACGTGGTGGCCGTCGGCCGCGAGGCGGCGCGCGGTCGCCTCTCCGATGCCGCTGCTCGCTCCGGTGATCGCCACGACCTTGGCTGCGTTCGTCATGTCCTGTCTTCCCCTCGATGGCGCGTGGAGCCGTCCGGCGGGGAGGGCCCGCCGGGCCGGCGTCACCGAGTCTTCGCGCCCCGCCCCCGGCGTGCCAGGACGGCCGCTGCCCGGGTGCGGTGCACCCGGGCAGCGCGGTGCGACGGCGGCCGGGCGCGCCCCCGGCCACACCGCCCGACCGGATCCGACCACGGCGGGACCCGGCCCGGCCCCTCCCCCGGACCCGGACCCGGACCCGGACTCAGACGATCGACCTGACGGTCCCGTCCGCGTACCGCAGCGTCTCGTCGATGGCCTTGGCCATCGCGCGCACCTCGTCGGGCCCGGCCGTGAGGAGGGCGGGGACGTTGATGAGGCTCGCGGCGAGGAAGCATCCCGCCACGGTGACGAACTCCTCGTAGCGCTTGCGCCCTTCGGGCCCGAGGGATTCCCAGTCACGGGGTTCCGGCGGCAGGCTCGCCCGCCACCGTTCGAGGGCGTGGATGCCGTGGACGCCGACGTAATCGATGAGGTCCGTGGCGCGCGACAGGGCGTCGACCATCGTGTCGAAGCCGCTCTGCGACTGGTCGAGGGCCGCCTCCGCGACCTCGACCTCGGCGCGCAGCCGTTCCTCCTCCTTCTTGTTCCGGCGTTTCCTCACGACGTAGAAGCCGGTGGCCGCCAGCGCCGCCGCGGGGGCGGCGACCATGCCGGTGAGCAGGAGGATCCCGCCCGCCATGCCCGCCCCGCCCGCGGCCAGCGTGCCCCCGCCCAGCAGGGCCAGGGTCGCGTTGGTCGCGGCGGCCCCCGCCAGCGCCGAGATGGCGGTGCCGGTGGAGGCGGTCCCGAACAACGCGGCGGCGGTGAAGGCGCCGTAGGCCGCGACGCCTCCCGCGGCCGCCCCGGCCGCGCCCCCGGCGGCGGCGCCGCGGATCGCGTTGGCGATCCCGGCGGACATGGCCTCGATGCGTATCGCCGCGGGCGTCTCGCCACTGTTCCCGGTCTCCTCCTCACCCGGCATCTCCGGCTCGGGTGCCCCGCCGATGCTCTCGGCGAGCTCCACGAACCGCATGAAGAACCCGTCGCGGACGAGGTCGTGGGCCCGGTTGAAGGCTTCCCCGTGCTCCTGGGTGATCTTCGACCGCTGGGCCGCCTTCTCGTTGACCGCGGCGTGGCGCCTCTTCGTCTCCGCGACCTGGTCGCGCAACTTCGCGGGACGCTGGCCCCGCTCCAGGGCGAGGGACCTGGTCCGGTCCTCCGCCTCCTGTTTGAGCTGCCCGGGGGTCAGCTGGAGCGCGAGGGCGATGGCGGCCAGGCGGTGCTCCCCGGGGGTGACGATCCCGCGCTCGATCCGGGAGACCGAGACGGCGCCGCCCTTGCCGTAGTCGGCCCGCTCGGCCAGCTCCTCCTGGGTCATCGGGACGCTCCGGCCCTGCCGGTGCTCGCGGATCACGAGCCCCATGGCCTCGGCGCTGAAGTCGTTCACCGGTTCCGCTCCTCCGGGGCCGGCGGGCGGTGGCGAAGCCAGGAGGAGTGGAGTTCGCGCGCCAGCACGCCCCCGGAGCGCAGGGCTTGTGCCCCGTCCTCCACGAACCGCTTGTACGCCTTGACGACGGCCGGGTCACGGCGGACTTCGTCGGCGGCCTGGATGTTCTGTGCGGCCGTGAGGGCCAGGTGGGCGAGGTCGAGTCGGGGCATGGAAGGTGAGCCTTTCGTCGCTGACGGTGCCTTGCGCGTGGTCAACGTAGCGTCACTTAGTGTCCGGCGTCCGCACTATGCCGAAACCGGCGGGATCCGCTCCGGCGACGGCGCCCCCGCCGCATCCGCCCCCGGGCACGGCCCGTAGGGTTCACCCGACCGATCAGGCGGACTGAACGACAGTCCGGGGGAAGGGTGGGGGCCGTGGACGGCATGGCAGCGGGCGGCGGGTCCTGGCGGATCGGCGACCAGGAGGGCGGTGTCCTGGCCGCACGCTGGTGGCAGTGGGCCCTCTCCGCCCCCGACGACCGGAGCCCGGTCTCCGACACGACCGGTGAGCACGCCGGCTGGCAGCAGCCCGACGACCTCTGGTTCCTCGCCGGCACCTACGGCGGCCGCGTGGTCCGCCGCTGCGAGGTGCCCTCCGACCGGCCGGTGTTCTTCCCCGTGCTCAACGTCCAGCACACGAAGCTCCACTCCCGCACACCGCTGAAGCTCGACGTGGCGGAGGCGAAGGCGTTCCTCAACGGTGTCCCCCTCGACCTGCGCGAGTTCACCGCCCCGCTCTTCCGCGTGGGACTGCGCATGCACCTCGCGTGGGGTGTCTGGGCGGGGATGGCTCCGCTCACTCCGGGCCAGTACGTCCTGGAGATCAAGGGCAGCACGACCGGCGGCTTCTGGATCGACACGACCTACCACCTCACCGCCGTCCCCGCCTGATCTCCTCCACGGCAGCGGCGGCGCGGCGCGTGAGCCCGATACACCCGTTCGAGCGATCCCGGCCGAGGGCGTCGTCTGACAGCCTCGATCCATGACGATCAACGGATTAGGCGACGTACGCGGCGACCGGCGGCTGCTGGTGAGCGTGTTCAACGCCCACGAGGCCCGTGAGGCCGTGGCCGGCGGGGCACGGATCATCGACAGCGAGGACCCGCGCAGTGCGCTGGGCACCATCAAGCCCCGGCACATCCGGGCCGTCGCCGACGCGGTGGCGGCCTGCCACCGGCCGCTGCCCGTGCAGCTGAGCACGAACATCGGGGAGGACCAGCTGCTCTACCGGCGGGCCCCCGGCGGCCGGGCGCTGCGCAAGTCCCGCTACGAGACGGCCGGCAAGTCCGCGCAGGCCGCCTGCGGGGTCGCCATGGCCATGGGTACGGGGGTGGACGCGGCCAACGTCGTCAAGGTCGGCCTGGACGGCATGGAGCCCGACGAGGCCCGCGAGGTCCTGGCCGAAGTCGTCGCCACGCTGCGGGAATCGGGCGCGTACGCGACGACCCGGGTGATGGCGGTCTTCTTCGCCCAGGACCTCGGCCTCTGGGAGGAACGCCGGCTGCTCGCCCCCGTACGCCGCGAGCTGCTGGCGCTCGGGGAGTACCATCCCGCACCGCCGGACGCCCCCGGCGGCTTCGACCTCGCCGACCACGCCCACGCCCTGGGCTCACGCTCGGGTGAGCCGCTGTTCGGCCCGGGTGCCCCGCCCACGCTCGACGACCTGGTCAAGGCCGGGGCGCTGCCGCGGGACGCTCCGGACAGCCGGGCGGCGCTCAACGACCTCTTCCGGCACGCCGAGTACGGCTGGACCACCGCCAGGCGGACCGACCGGGAGGCGATCGCCCGCATGGTCGACACCGCCGCCGCGGCGGGCGCGCACGGGATCATGCTCGACACCAGCATCCTCCTCAAGGCCGCCCGGGTGTCCCTGGTCGCCACGACGGGCGGCGAGCTCGTCGACACCAACGCCGCCGACCTCTCTCCCCAGGGCCTGCCCCGCACCGGGATCCTCGGCCTGGACGAACTCCGCTTCTTCGTCGGCCACGCCCACCACCACGGCCTGGAAGCCAACCTCGCCGGCTCCGTCGAGAGCCACCAGGCCCAGCAGCTCTGGCACCACCTGCCCGACCTCGACCAGATCTCCGCCCGCGGCTCCGTCACCGTCGCGGGCCGCGACCCGTCGACCGGGGTCCGGCTGCCGGACGGCAGGCACCAACGGGTCGTCAGCAGGCACCTCGTCGCCGGCTGCGTCCCGCCCGAACACGGCGGGGCATTCGTCCTGCCCGCGGGCATGTCCCGGCAGCCCGAGGTGTCCGCCGCGCTTGCCGAGCACTACCCCGGCATCCGCCTCCTCCCCGCCGGCCCGCCGGCCCGCTGAGCCACCGCTTCCGGCCCTGTCCCCGCGGGAGGGTCCGGGCACGGGCGGTGGAGGTCGTCCGAACGGCGTGCGGGAAACCCCTTGCGCAATGGTCAAGAGTTGTTGACCATTGAGCCATGCCCACCGACGATCTTCCCGAGACGTTCCACGTCACCACTGACGAGCAGCTGCGCGCCGTCTCCAACCTCACCCGGCACCGGATCATGGCCGTGCTCCGCTTCGAGCCCGCGACGATCACGCAGATCGCCGAGCGCGTGGGCCTCGCGAAGGGGAGTTCGAGCTACCACGTGCGGCTGCTGGAGCGGGCCGGCCTGGTGAAGGTGGTGCGGACGCGGAAGGTCCGGGGGGTCACCGAGCGGTACTACGCCATGGCCGCCCGGGCGATCGTGCTGCCGGATCCGGGCGAGGGAGGCCCGGACGTGCTGATGCGGCACGCGGTGGCGGACCTGGAGGCGGCGCCCGCGGATGCCGGGCGGCACGTACGGATGGCTCATCTGCGGCTCACCGACGAGCAGTTCACGGAGCTGGGGGCGCGGCTGCAGGCACTCGCGGACGAGTACCGGGAGCTGTCCGATCCGTCGCTGCCGGACACGTCGCTCGTCTTCGCGCTGTTCCACCCGGCCACGCGCCCGCAGGCCGAAGGGGGCGACCAGTGATCACGGACGTCCGGAAGCCGCCGGCCGGGTTCGGGCGGCTGTGGGCCGCGCAGACGGTGTCCTCGCTCGGCGACGGGGTGACGCACGCCGCGCTGCCGCTGCTGGCGTTGACGCTGACGCGGGATCCGATGGCACTCGCCGTCGTCACGGCCGCCGGAACGCTGCCGTGGCTGCTCTTCGGGGTGCTGGGCGGTGCGCTGGTGGACCGCTGGGACCGCCGGCGCACGATGTGGGTCACGGACGCGGCGCGAGCGGCACTGCTCGCGATACCGGTGGCAGCGGCCGCGCTCGACGTGCTGAGCATTCCGCTGCTCGCGGCCACCGCCTTCCTCCTGGGCCTCGGCGGGCTCTTCTTCGACACGGCCGCCACGGCTTACCTGCCGGATCTGCTCGGACGTGACCCCGCGCTCCTGGAGCGCGCCAACTCCCGCCTGCGCGCCACCCAGACCGCCGCGTCCGGCTTCGCCGGGCCGCCCGCGGGCAGTGCCCTGCTCGCGCTCGGCCGGGCGGTTCCCCTGCTCGCCGACGCGGTCTCGTTCGCCGTCTCGGCCCTGCTCGTACGGTCGCTGCCCGCCGTAGCCCGGCCGGTACCGCAGGCCCGTGAGTCGCTGCTGCGGCAGGCGCGGGCGGGCGCCTCGTACGTCTTCGGGAACCGGCTGCTGCTCGGGCTGGCGCTGCGCCCGGCGGTCGGGAACACCGCCTTCCTCGCCGTGGAGACCGTCCTCGCGCTCTTCGCGCACGAGCGTCTCGGCATCGGCGCCTTCGGCTTCGGCCTGCTCCTCACGGCGGAGGCCGCCGGCGGTCTGCTCGGGGCCGGCATCGCCTCCTTCCTCGGCCGGCACCTCGGCACCGGTACCGCGCTGACCTGCACGGCCGCAGTCGAGGGACTCGCGATCCTGGGCCTCGCCGCCGCCCCGGACCCGTACGTCGCCGGCCTCGCGCTCGCGGTCTGCGGCGCGGGTATGGGCGCCACGATGGTGCTCGGCCCCTCCCTCCGGCAGGCGATCGTCCCCGCCCACCTGATGGGGCGGGTCGCCTCCACCTCCCGCATGCTCGCGATGTGCGCCGCCCCGTTCGGCGCCTTCCTCGGCGGCTGGCTGGCCACCGCCTACGACGTGCGCACCACGCTCTGCACCGCCGCAGGCCTCCTCCTCGCCATGACCGCCGTCACCGCGACCATGACCGGCAACCGCCGGGTCGAGGCGGCGCTGCGCGCCGCCGCCCCGGCCGCGGGTGCTCCCGGAGGTCCGGCCGACGGTCCGGATCAGCCGCGGTCCCGGTCCGACGACGCCGCCGGGAGCACGCCGCGCTGATCCCGGGCGGCGACGGGGGCGGCCCACCGGGCGCGCCTCAGCTCACCGCCCGCCGCACGAGCGCGGCGATCCGCGCCTCCACCTCGGCGGTCACCTCGGTCAGGGCGAACACGGCCGCCCACATCGGGCCGTCGTCGAGCTGCGCCTGGTCGCTGAAGCCGAGCGTCGCGTAGCGCGCCTTGAACTTCTCGGCGCTCTGGAAGTAGCAGACGACCTTGCCGTCCAGCGCATAGGCGGGCATCCCGTACCAGAGCTTCGGCGCGAGGACCGGGGCGGTGGCGGTGACGACGGCGTGGACGCGCTCGGCCATGACGCGGTCCGTGTCCTGCATGCCGGCGATCTTCGCGAGGACGTCCTGTTCCGCCTCGGCCGCCTTGTCCTCCTTCGCGCCGCGGCGGGCCGCCTTCCTGAGTTCCTGTGCGTGGTCCTTCATCGCGGCACGCTCTTCGGCCGTGAACCCCTCGTACGCGCGGTTGTCGGTGCTGGTGCTCATGGTGGATCTCCTTGTCCGGGCTCTGGACGAGCGGATACTGGTCGGGCCCTTGCGGGCGGGGGGCAGGCCGGCGGGGCGTCAGACGAGCCAGCGGCCGTCGCGCATCAGCTCGCGGCCGGACAGTTCGTTCACCTCGCGCCAGGCCCGGATGCGGTGCGGAGTGATCCGGAACCAGTGGTAGCGGGTGGTCAGGGTGCGCGGGTCGAAGCCGGTGCGTGCGGCGAACCGGTCGCCCAGGTGCGGCGGCAGCGCGTCGAGGGCGAGGACCTCGACGCGGCCGTCGATGACGGCGACGTCGCGGGTCTGGCCGAGGGCGAGCCGCGCGGTCCGGGTCGCGGCCAGGTTCCGCCCGGTGGGGCTTTCCGCCGGGGTGGCCGCGAGGAGCGCCTCGCCGTCCCAGTCGAAGGACAGCGGTACCAGGTGCGGGACGCCGTCCGCCGAGGCACTGGCCACCCAGACGTCGACGTCGTGGCCGAGCCGGTGCTCGGTGTCGCGACGGCGCTGCGCGCGGGAGCGGGGCGGGGTGCTCATCGGTCCTGGATCAGTCCGATGAGGTTGCCGTCGGGGTCGACGGCGGTGGCCACCAGGCGGCCGCCGCCGACGTCGTGCACGGGCTCCTTGACGGTGGCGCCCGCGGCGGTCAGCGCGGCGAGCCTCGCCTCGACGTCCGGCACGTGCCAGTAGGCCAGGGAGGAGGTCAGGCCCTGCGGTCCGCCGCCCGGGAGGAGGCCGACGTGCTGGCCCGCGGCATCGAAGCCGACGTAGTGGGGCCCGTCGGTCTGCGGCTCGACACCGAGCAGCGCGGTGTAGACCGCCTTGGCCTGGGCGAGGTCGGACACGGGGTGCAGCACGGTCTTCATCCCGTGGGTGGAAGAGCTGGTCACGGTCACTCCTGTCGTTGCGGAACCGGTCGGCCCGGTGTGGTCCGCCGGGCTCGTCGTCTTGTGGTCACAGCTTCGCCCGGGCGGGGTACGGGGCGCCTCCGTGCCCACCACGGAAAGGACCACGGAGAGGACTGCGGATAATGACCCGGTGTCCACTCCAGTGATCTCGGCTCGCGAAGCCGACGTGCTCGCGCTCCTCGGGGAGCACCTGAGCAACGCGGAGATAGCCGCGCGGCTCTTCATCTCCGTACGGACGGTCGAGTCGCATGTGTCCTCGCTGTTGCGGAAGTTGGAGGTGCCGGACCGGAGGGCGCTGTCCCGGCGCGCGCCCGTGCCGGAAGGCACCGGGCGGGCGCGCCCGGCACCCGCGCTTCCGGCGCCGCTGACGGCGTTCGTCGGCAGGACGCGCGAACGGGCCGAATTGGCCGCGGCGGTGACGGTGCGCCGGCTGGTGACCGCCGTCGGGCTGGGCGGGGTGGGCAAGACGCGGCTCGCGCTGGCGGTGGCCGCTGACGCGGCGGGCGGCTTCGCCGACGGCGTGTGCTTCGTCGACCTGGTCCCGGTCACCGATCCGGCTCGGGTGGGCGCGGCGGTCGCGGCGGCCATGGGGGTGGGCGAGCAGCCCGGGCGCGGCATCGACGACGCGCTGGTGGCCGCGCTGGCGGACCGTCAGGCGCTGCTGGTGCTGGACAACTGCGAGCAGGTGCGCGACGGGGTGGCGCCGTTCCTGGAGCGGCTGCTCGTGGCCTGCCCGGGGATACGGGTGCTCGCGACCAGCCGGGCCCGGCTGATGGTGCCCTTCGAGTGGGTCTTCCCGGTTCCGCCGCTGTCGCGGGTCGGCGGCGGCGAGTCGGAGGCGGTGGCCCTGTTCCTGGAGCGGGCGGCGGCGGTCGGCAGGGCCCCCGATCCGGCGGAGCGCGACCGGATCGCGGCCCTGTGCGAACGGCTCGACGGCATGGCGCTGGCCATCGAACTGGCGGCGGCACGGTGGTCCACGCTCGGTCTCGACGGCCTGACGGCCGGCCTCTCCGACCAGCTCCGGATCCTGGCCGGCGGCCCCCGGGCCGACGGGCGGCACCGGTCGGTGCGGGCCGTACTCGACTGGAGCCACGAGCTGCTCGATCCGCAGGACCGGGCGCTGCTGCGGCGGGTGTCGGCGTTCGTCGCCCCGTTCACCGCCGCGGCGGCCGCCGAGGTGGCCGGATCCGCCCCGCTGGAGGCGGCCGCGGTCGCCGACGGGCTCGGCAGGCTCGCCGAGCAGAGCCTGCTCTCCGTGTCACCGTCCGACACCGGTACCCGGTACCAGGCGCTGGAGACCCTCCGTCAGTACGGCACGGAGCGGCTGGCCGACGCCGATGAGCTCGACGACGTCCGCTCACGCCACCTGGCCTGGTGCCTGGCCGGTGCGGCCGGCCTCGAAGGGGGCGGCGGCCCGGACTGGCGGGCCCGGTTCGACGCGCTCGCGGAGGACCTGCGGGCCGCGTTGGCCTGGGCCGCGGGCCGGGAGGGGCAGCGCGCGGACGCGTACCGTCTCGCCCTGTCCCTGGCCGGGACGGCCTTCACCCGCAACCTGCTGGGCGAGGCCCAACAGCGATACGAGCAGGCGGCTTCGCTCGCGGCCGAAGCCGGTGGCGACCCCGCCGCCGCGTTGCGGCAGGCCGCCGGGGTGGCCGGGTGCCGCAGGCTCGGCGACGACATGTACCGCCTGCACCGGGCCGCCGCCGAAGCCGCCCTCGGGGCCGGGGACACCGCCGGGGCCGCCCGCGACCTGGCTGCCGCCGCCACCGCCGCGTACCGCTTCTCCAGCACGTTCACCGGCCGGGTTCCGCCCGCCGACGAGGTGACCGGTCTGCTCGCGCGGGCGCGCGAGCTGGCCGTCGGCGCCGGCCCGGCCGCCGAGGCGGCTCTCGCGCTCGCCGAGGCCGCGGTGGTCGCGGACGCGTTCGGCGCGGTCCAGGGGGTCGAGGACAACACCGCGCCCGACACCGTCGCGTGCGCCGAACGGGCCGTCGAACTCGCCCGGCTCGCGGGCGACCCGGTGGCCCGGTCCGCGGCCCTCGACGCGCTGTCCGGCGCCCGGAGCTGGGCCGGTGAGAGCTTCGCCGCCGCGGCCGCCGCCCGGGCCCGGATCGACATCCTGAGGTCGGCCCCGAACACCCCCGCCCGGACGCACGAGCTCATCGACGCCCTCGCCATGGCCGCCGCGACCGCCGTCGGCACGGGCGAGCTGCCGGCGGCCCGCCGTTGGGGCGGCGAACTCGCGGACCGTCCGCAGCTGGCCGAGGTGGGCGACCACGCCACGTCCTGGCTGCTCGTCGCGGACGCGTTCGCGGGCGACGCGGACGCCGTGCTCACCAGCGGCGTGCGCTTCCTCGACACGTGGGAGCAGGCCGGCCGGCAGCGGTCGTTCTCCCTCGGTCCGGCCGCCGCGTCCGTCGCGATGATCCACGGCCTGCGCGGCGACCACGAGGCCCGGGCGGCCTGGCTCGCGACAGCCGACCGGGCGGGCGGCAAGGAGGACCACCGGTACGGCCACGGCGCCGTCTTCGACGCCATGGTCCTGCTCCATCACGGGGACGCGCAGGCCGCCCTGGAGCGCATCGCGCCCGAGCCGGAACAGGTGTGGAAGTGGGTCTGCTGGGTGTGGCTGCACTGGTACGCGGCGATCCGGGCGGAGGCGGCGGTCCTCGCCGGGCATCCGCAGGCCCCGGCGCGGATCGCCGCCGCCCGGGCCGTGGTCACCGGGAACCCGGTCGCCACCGCCCTGGTCGACCGGGCGGAGGCCCTGCTCCACGGTGACCTGCCGGGGCTGCTCGCCACCGCGACGGCGTTCGAGACGTCCGGCTGCCCCTACCAGCGGGCGCGTACGCTGCTGCTCGCCGGGGGCGCGCACGCCGCGGCCGGCGCGGCCGCCCTGTCCGCCCTCGGACTCGCACCGATGGCCGCCCGGCTGCCGTAGATCCGGTCCGTGGGGCGGGGCGGGGCCGGATCGGCGGCGACGGCCGTGTGCGCCGTCCGGTGCGATGGGCGGCGACCGTATGGGTCCGGCGGTCCCGGGAGCATCGGGACAGCCACCGGCTTCCGCCGGCCGGGGGCTGCCCCCGCCGCAGCGACGGCCCGCCGGATGGACCGACGGGCCGTCACGGGCGTGGGGTCATTCGCCGGCGGGTGCCACCGTCTCGATGGTGATGCAGGCGACGGCCCGCTCCGCCCGCTCGGCGGCCTCGACGCCGTCACGGCCGACCGCGAGGACGTGGCCCGAGCGGTCCCAGGAGTTCCTGACGAGCCCGACCCGGTCCCCGGCCTCGACGTCCATCTCCACCTCCCGGACGCCCGGCACCGCCTTCGCCTCGTCGAGGCCCGTGATGCCGCGGACCACCCCGGGCGCCGCGTCGATGAACCGGATCGCCGCCCCGCCCACCAGCGAGCGGGATCGGGAGACCTCACCGCCGCCGAGGACGTTCAGCACGTCCCCGAGCAGGGAGCCGCCGTAGGAGAGGTCGATCAGGGTGTCGATGCAGTCGCCGGGCAGCCGGGCGGCGCATTCGACCAGGTTGGGGGTGTGACCGTCGGCGAGGAGCCACTCGGAGTGCAGGAGGCCGGTGTGGAACCCGCTCTCCCGGATCAGCGCCGTGACGGATTCGTCGAGTGCCTTCACGACGACGTCCGGCAGGGCGGCCGGAACGGTCTGACCCTGCTCGACGGGGTTGCGCCCGTCGAACACCGTCTTCGCGGTGATGTTCGAGTAGACCGGCTCCCCGTCCTTCACCAGCACTTCCACGCTGACCTCGGAGCCGCGGACCACCTCTTCCACCATGTAGAGCGGTTCGACGCCCTGACGGGCGCTCAGCCCGAACTTGTCCGCGGCGACGGCCTCCGCCCATGCCGCTTCGACGTCGTCCTCGGGGTCCAGCAGCAGCACCCCGAGGCTCGCCTGGCGATTGGCGGGCTTCAGCACGCAGTGTCCGCCGTGCCGGGCGCGGAAGGATGCCACGTCGGCGGGACCGGTCGCCTGTACCCAGCGCGGCTGGGTGACACCGGCGCGCGCGGCCACGGTACGCAGACGCATCTTGTTGCGGAAGGTCCGCGCGGCCTCCAGGCCGGCACCGGGGAGGCCCCAGCTCTCCGCCAGGGCGGCCGCGCCGATCACGCCGTACTCGACGCCCGGGATGACGGCGCGCACCCGGTGCGGCCGGCCGACGGCCTCGATGACGAGGTGCACCGACTCCTCCCGCTGGATCGGGGCCGGCACCACGCCCGCGAAGCAGCGGTAGCCCGTCGCGTGGGTGTCGATCTCACGGGCGGCGATGACATCGGGTTCCTCGACGACGAGGACGCTGCGCTCCGGCAGCAGCTTCTCCAGGTCGGCGAGCATGGAGATGCTGAAGCCGACCATCACGTGCGTCACATCGGGGAGTTCGGATTCAGACATCCGCCATCACGTCCTCGGGTTGGGGGTGAGCAGGGCACCGGGAGTGCCGCTGCGGGGTCATGCCCGGAGACCTGCGGCCGGACGGGCCTCGATCAGGCAGGACTTCGGTCCGGGAGTGATCGAGTGCAGGGTGAAGCCCGCGCCCTCCAGCAGGTCCCGCCAGGCCTCGGCCGTGCGCTCGCGCCCGCCGAGGAGGACGAGCATGTGCAGGTCGAGGAGCGCCATCGGGTGGCGGGTCGCCTCGGAGGGCAGGACCTGCTCGACGATGAGGAGCGTGCCGTCGTCGGACATCGCCTGCCGGCAGTTGCGGAGGATGTCCGCCGCCTTGTCGTCCGGCCAGTCGTGGAGGATCTGGGAGAGGACGTAGACGTCGGCCTGCTGCGGAACGCCGTCGAAGAAGCTGCCCGCCGTCACCGTGAGACGGGAGGCGACGTCCGGCGTGCGCGGCGTCCGGGCGGCTTCCTCGGCGATGTGGGGGAGGTCGAGGACGACGCCCTTGAGGTGGGGCGCGTGCTCCAGGAGCCGGCAGACCAGCGCACCGTTGCCGCCGCCGACGTCCACCACGGTGGCCGCGGCCGACCAGTCACGTTCCAGCAGGGGCAGCAGACGGAGCTCGACCAGGCCCGCCTGCGCGCCGGCGAACTCCTCTTCGGCGGCGGGATTGCCGGCCAGCCACTCGAAGTACGGCGAGCCGAAGACGCGGTCGAACGCGGGCGTGCCGGTGCGGAGCGAGTGGGAGGCGGAGCCCCACACCTGGTACGCCTCATTGGACATCAGCTTGACGAGGTGGTGCAGGGAGCCGTCCACGCTCGTGCGCAGGAGGCGGCCGGCATCGGTGAGCGCGAACGCCTCCCCTTCCACCCGGAACAGGCCCTCCGCGGCGAGCACCCGCAGGAACCGGCTGAGGGCGTCGGCGTCCACGCCGAGCTCCGCGGCGAGGTCCGCCGCGGACCGGGCCCGGTCCGCGAGGGCGTCGGGTACGCCGGCCTCGCACACGGCGACGATCGACTGGGACACGATGTGGCCCATGATCTGCCGGCGCACCCGCTCGTAGGTCTCACTCATGCTGTCGTCACTCTCGTCAGGGTCGGGAAAAGCGGGATGTCCACGGCCGTGCGGAGGTAGGAGGCACCATCGGTGCCGCCCGTTCCGGAGACCTCACCGATGATCTTCAGGGTGATCCCCCAGTGGCTGCGCTTCATCAGGCTCCAGCCGCGGTCCAGGCGGATCATGGCGTGCTCCAGGGCGTCGGCCTCCGCGAGCTCGTCCCGGTGGGCCAGGAAGGCCGCTTCGAGGGTGGGCCGGTCGGCCCCGGCCGTCCCGCCGCTCAGGCCGATGACGCGGCGGTAGGACTCGGACTGGATCGCACTGCGGCCCGAGGTGTAGCCGCGGATCACGGCGAAGGCGTCCACGGGCATGGTCGTCAGGACCCGGAAGAGGGCGGAGACCGACTCGATGCGGTCCGCTGCCCGGCCGATGACGTGTGACGCGGCAGGGCCGTCGCCCGACTCGACGCACCGGATCGCGTCCGACACGGCGGTGGCGATCTGCTGGTACATCCCCTCGAAGATCTGGATCATCCGGATGAACATCAGTTCGTCATGCAGGCGGGTCGTCGGCACGAGTGCCCGGCGCACCGCCGACGCGATCTCCGCGGGCACCGCTTCGCGGGCCAGGGCCGCGGCCCGGGCCGTCGCGGCGGCGAGGGCGCCGCCGTCCTCCCCCGCCTTGGCGAGGACGAGGGCGATCCCCGCCCGGTCCGGGGTCGCCTGCGGGGCCAGATAGGCCAGCCGGGTCAGCAGGCGGGTGGCCGCACGGGCACGGGCCTCCTGGGGGGACCTCCGGGCCGCGCCCACGGCGGCCGACGTCTCCAGCTCCGCGAGGTCCGCCACCACGGCGGTGATCATCGCGTCCGTCCGGGCCGTGTCGTCACCCACGAAGTGGTGCAGGTAGTCCTGGCCGTAATACGTCGCGTAGTTGCCGTCCGTCTGGTCGACCGCCATGGACAGCCACGCGGCCACCTCGGGACCGGTCCCGGGGGCGGCCTTGACGGCCTTGAGCCGGCGGACCAGGTCCGGCCGTACGCGGTGGCGGCCCATCGACTGGTAGTGGGCGACCGCCTCGTCGAAGGGGAACGCCGCCGACGCGTGCTCCCACAGGTCCAGGGCGTGCTCGAGTTCGCGCCCGGACCGACGGTCCGGGGTCGCTTCCGCGCTCACCACGGACCCGCCGGACACGCCGGGCGACAACGATTCCGCAAGCAGCGTCTCCATGTCGAGTACCCCGCTTTCAATCATGTTTTCTCCTCGCCTTCACCGTTCCGGTCAGGGATCCGGATCAGGAATTCCTCTGCGTGGCGGCCGCCACCGCAGGAGCCCTCGGGGGTGCGGGCGGACTTTCGTGGGACATCAGGAGGAACGGACGAGCTTCCCGTACGCGTGCACGATCTCGGCCACCAGCGGTGATCCGGGGAAGCGGATGCCGTCGACCGCCTCGACCTCGGCGATCTCGATGGCGGTGCCGCACAGGAACGCGCTGTCGAAACCGGCGAGTTCGTCATAGTGGACGTCGCGTTCCTGCACCGTGCGTCCGGGCAGCAGCTCGTCGATGACGGTCCGTCGGGTGATGCCGTCCAGGGCCAGCTCGGTGGTGGGGGTCACCACGACGTCACCGGCCACGAAGAAGACGTTGGAGCCGCTCGACTCGCACACCCGGTCCTCGGTCGACAGGAACAGCACGTCGTCGGCGTCGGCGGGCTTGTTCCGGTAGCTCAGATAGCTGAGGGCGTACGTCGACGACGTCTTGGCCTGGTACGGATGGCAGGCGGCCGGCGGCCGGCGCCACTCGGCGGTGGCCAGCCGGTACCGCCGGCCGGCGCCCTGCGAGGGGAACGGCAGGGCGAACACGGCGGTCCTGCTGGCACATCCCCGCCCCATGAAGCTCACGTCGGCGTCGTCGTAGTGGACGAGGATCTTCAGGTAGGCGTCCGTGAGCCCGTTCATCTCCAGCAACCGGTGGCACACTTCGGCGAGTTCCTCGTCGGAGTGGCCGATCGTGTGCCCGAACAGGTCCGCGGAGCGGCGCAGCCGCCACAGGTGCTCCGGGAGCTTGAACACGGAACCGCCGTAGCTGCGGATCCCCTCGTAGACCGAGGTGGCGTACGACAGCGAATGGGTCTGCGCGGACACGGTGACCTCGTCGGTCCGCGTGAAGGAACCGTCCTGCCAGGCGATCAACCCGCTCACGCCCGCACCGCCGTACGCGCGGTGTCGGCGCAGTAGAACTCGCCCCGGATCAGGCTCTCGCCGTCGTAGCTGTTGGGGGCGGTACCGTTGGCGTCGAGCTCGGCCATGATGGCGTCGTAGGCGGCGAGCGGGATGATCCGGAAGTCCATGCTGACCCGGGTGCTGTCACTGGTGTTCTCGGCGGTGCCGTGGAGGGTGCGGGGGTCGAACAGCAGGCACTGGCCGTACCGCATGTTGACCGGCATGGTGTCGGCCCGGATCGCGGCCAGCTTCTCGGGGTGTTCCCGCATGTACTCGAAGAACAGGGGCCGGCTGCTCTTGTAGTCCGCGTAGGCGAAGTCGTGGTGGTCGATGAACTCGCCCAGCGTCGTCAGGCTGGTCTCCTTGGAGCACACGCTCAGCGCTCCGGTCTCCTTGACGTCGCAGAACGGGAGCCAGCAGTTCACCTGCTGGAAGTAGTCACCCAGCATGGTGTCCGAGTGGTGCGAGAAGATCTCGCCGTCGGACAGCCGGAAGCGGTCGTCGAACCGGTTCGGTATGTGGAAGCGGACGAGCGGGTTGTTCTCGAAGACGAAGTCGAACCCGAGGTGGTCGCTGAGCCAGCCGACGAAGCGGTGGTACTCCGCGACCATCGGCGCGCCCAGCTCCTGGATCGGGTGGGTCCAGTGACCCGAGTCCTCGGAGTTCTCGGTGATCTTGGACGCCTCGACGTACTTGTGCATCTTGTCCAGCCGGAAGTCGGCCGGGAAGCCGTAGCGCTCCATCAGCGTGCTGCGCAGGACCTCGCTCAGCGCGAACGACGACGCCGGGTAGCTGACGGCCGACGCCTCTCCGAATATCGGGTGGTCGGCGTCCAGGAGCTGCTTCAGATCGAAAAGGGACATGACTGTCTTCTCCTCCTTCAGGTGGCGACCGCCGCGGCGAATCGCTCCATCGCCGCGCGTCGTTGTGTGTTGACCGGGACGAGCACGTTCACCAGGTCGGCCACGTGGTTGGCGCCCAGCCGGCGCTTGGCCTGCACCGCGCCCCGGCCGAGGCAGTGCGTGGTGAATCCGAGTTCGTCGGCGAACTTGTACAGCTGGTAGTAGTCGGTGATGTAGAGGTTGAGCCCGGGTTCCCGCAGGCTTTCGTCCTGGCCCTGCACCAACTGCGCGAAGACCCCGTTCCGGTCGTCCGCGTAGCTGAGGGACCCGTAGAGCGCGGCGCCGTCGTCGCGCCGGCGGTTCAGCTTCAGGTGGTAGTGCCGGCCGGCCGGCGACGCCGCGAGCCCGCGCAGGATCTCGGCGGTGTAGAGGTTCCTGGAGTGCCCGTACTTCGCCACGTTGTTCGCCTGGAGCCGGGCGAAGTCGTCGAGCGGGCCGGGGCGGTCGGCCAGGTCGGACAGGCGGTGGAAGACCGTGTCGTACAGGCGCTCGGCCTTCCTCGTCCGCCGGGCGATGTCCTTGTACTGCCCGTTGCCGACGGCCGAGCGCAGGGACCGGTCCAGGTCTCCCTCCACCCGGAAGTACGCGACCGGCATGAACCCCACGGCCACGTGGTCGAGGCCGAGGGCGGACGACGGGACGCCGCGGACCGATGGCAGGAGCAGCCAGTCGGCGTCCCCCGCCCAGGCCAGCAGCCGCGCGAGCCCGGCCTCGTCCGGTTCCTCGGACACCGGCAGGTAGAAGTAGCCCGGTGCCAGGTGCGCGGTCTCGTCGTGCACCGGGTCGCCGGCCCGCCCGGCACCGTCCATGACCGCCGCCCAGTGGGCGATCTCCCGCAGCCGCAGGGTCGGCGCCGCGACGCCGTGGCTGGCGCAGAACGCCGCGCGCTGTGCCTCCCACGGGGCGGACTGCGCGGCCCCGGCCTCGACCGTGGTCACCGGTCGCTCCGTTCTGCGGCGACCAGGCGCCGCTCGCTGGTGAAGTGGAACCGTCGCGTGGCCAGCGCGGCCAGCTTCCGGTTGTGGGTGATGACGAAGAACAGCGTCCCGGGGGCCTCGGCGAGCAGGGTGGCCATCAGGGCGACCTCCTCGTCCGTACCGAGTTCCGACGTGGCCTCGTCCAAGATCGCGATCGCGGGCCGGGACGACAGCACCCCGAGCAGCGCGAGTCGCTGCTGCTCCGACTTGCTCAGTCCGCTCAGGCCGGTGACCGGCGCCGTCGCGGAGAACCCGCCGGGCAGCCGCCCGACGACGTCCGACAGGCCGAGCCGCCCGGCCAGCCGCTCCAGTTCCGCCGGGTCCGCCCCGCCGAAGTGGTCCGCCAGCGGCCCGGGCCGGAAGACCGGGGCGGCCGTCAGGAACTGGATCTCGCCTCGGTGCGGGCCCGCCAGGTAGCTGCCCGCGGAGCCCAGGGTCGTCACCGTGCCGCCGGCCGGGCGCAGGTGACCGATCACCAGATTCGCGAAGGTCGACTTGCCGATGCCGCTCGGTCCCGTGATCACCACGACGTCCCCGGAGTCGAAGGACTCGCTGAAGTCCTCCAGCAGGGCGATGCCGTCGCGCCGGTTCGCGTACGTCACGGCCTGGAACGACACCAGCGTCGCCCCGTCGGGCCGCGGGGCCTGGACGGGGACGTCCGCCGGAGCGGGGGGCAGGGCCAGCCGGTCGGCACTGTCCAGGACCTGCCGCAGCTCGATCGCGCAGCGCCCCAGCCGGCCGAAGATCGCTATCAGGCTGTAGCACAGGCCGACCCCGAGGATCATGCCGGCGCTCACCGGTCCCAGCCGGTGCGCCCACACCGACGCGGCGACGACCACGGCCATGAAGGTCAGGCCGAGCAGGTCCAGCTTGTAGCTGAACCACCTGCGCGCCGCGGCGTTGTCGAGCGTGGCGAAGGCCCGCTCCGCCACGCCGGGGCTCAGCCAGTCGAACATCGCCCGGGCGCCGTCCGTGGTGGCCTCGAACCGCCCGCCGTCCCGGTCGAGCGCGTTGACCTGCTCGAACAGGGCCGCTGTGGCGCTCACTTCACGGGTGTTGAACGCCCCCAGGACCTCACCGGACCGCTTGGCTCCGTGGAGGTAGACGGCCAGGATGACGGCCATCGCCGCCAGGACCACCGGGCTGCTCACCACCACGTACAGGATGGTCGCCGTCAGCATGGCCGCGGCGCTGAGGGTCTCCAGCAGCAGCGAGGGCAGGGTTTCGTCCACCCGGCGCTGATCCCAGGTGATCTTGCCGTGCCGGTCCTGTGCGATGCGCTCGCGGTAGGCGGCGTCGTGGCGCGGGTTCATCAGACCGGCCAGGTAGCCCACGCAGTGGGCCGAGGCCGCGGCGATGGTGCGCATCGTCAGCAGCAGCGTCCCGCTGATCGACAGCAGCGCGCCCCCGCCGATGGCGAGCGCCAGCCAGAGCGCCGCCGTACGGATGTCCGCGGCCAGCAGGCCGCCCGCCACCACGTAGTCGCCGACGATGGTGAGCGCTTCGCGGCCGGCCAGCAGGACGAGGGCGATCAGGGAGATCCGCCCGATGCCGAACCGGCGCAGGCTCCGCACGGTCGAGGGCCGGCGGCTCGCTGCGGGGGCCGGGGAGGCGGCCACCGGGGCCGGTACCGCCTCCTCCACCGGTGGCGGCGTGACGGGGGGCGCCGCCTTCGGGCCGGTGCCGGTCCGGGTCTCCACCTTCACCACGGTGCGGTCGGCGACCACCCAGACCTCGTCCGCGGCCTCCCGCTCGTCCGCGCGGTCGGTGACGTAGACGACGGTGGTGTCCTTCCACGGCCCGCTGAGCAGAGCGGCCAGGAGGCCGTCGGCCAGCGCGTCGTCGAGCCCGGAGGTGGGCTGGTCGACGAGCACCGGGGCCGGGCGGGCGAGGAGTGCCCGGGCCAGCTCGATCCGCTTGCCCTGACCGCGCGACACGCCCCAGTCCCGGGGCGGCTCGCCGGTCCGGTGGCCGGCGAGGAACTCCGCCGGCAGCCGGCAGGCCGTCAGCGCGGAGCGCACCTCCTCGTCGGTGCGGTCCCGCCGGTGGAGCGTCAGGTTCTCCCGCGGGCCGCCGGGGACCGTCCAGGGTTCGTCGGGGACGAACAGCGCGCCGTCGAGGCCGGCCGTCCGGCCCACGGCCCTGAGCACCGTCGTCTTGCCGCTGCCGGCCGCGCCGACGATGGCGATGTGGCGGCCCGCGGCCACCGGCGGCAGGGACGGGAGGCCGGGCGTGCCGGACTCCTGTGCCAGGTGCCGGGCCACGGCACGGTGTCCGGAGACTCCGCGCGCGATGTCCTGCACCAGGTCCGGAAGGGCGTTGGCCGCGGATCGGAGACCGCCTACGACCGCGATCGAGGCGAGTACACCGGTGACGTCCACGTGCCCGCGAACGGCCAGCTGCGTCAGTGCCGCCCCGAGCAGGGCGATGAGCGGTGTCATCGTGGCCAGGAGGCCGATCGGTGCCATCAGACGGGCCGCGCCCTTGAGGGAGCGCTCCTCGTCGGCGCGGCGGTGGGCGTACCGCCGTGCGAGGTCGTCGGTCCAGCCGTGCAGCCAGGCGGTCACCGTGTTGTCGACGGCGAAGGTCCCGGCCTCGACGCGGCGGGCCGATCCGGCGGACAGCTCGTCGTACGTCGTGTTCAGACGCTTGGCGATGCCGTAGACCATGACCGCGCTGAGCAGGGTGATCACCAGTGCGGTGATTCCGGCGACCCCGAGGGCCACCAGGAAGAACGTCATCGAATAGGCGACGGTGACCAGGACCAGGGCGACCATCACCAGGCTGGCCCAGGCGGCCTCCACCCGCGCGGCCTCGCGTTCGAGCGGGACCGTCAGGTTCTTTCCGCGTACCTTGCCGCGCAGCAGGATGCGGTTCTCCACGTAGACCCGTGCGCCGACCGCGACGACCTCGGCCAGGAAGGTCGTGTGATTGAGGGCCAGCCAGGCGACGAGGGTCAGCAGGACGCAGACGGAGCCGGAGGCCAGCAGTGACGACAGCTGTGCCGAGTCGTCCGTCAGCCGGTGCAGCAGCGTCCGGAGGGCGGAGGCCGCCCCGTACGCCGCCGCCCCGTTGACGGTGGCCGCGAGCAGCCCGAGGAGCAGGTCGCGGCGGACGACCCGGAAGACGGCCCGGTGGAGCGAGCGCCCGGCGGTGCCGGAGCGCTCGTCCCTGCAGGCCCCGTCGTACCACTGCTGCCACCTGGCGGCGTACCTGAGCTGAGCGTCCTCGCCCGGCCTGGGCACCGGGAACCAGAACAGCCGGGCGAGTGGCCGCATCATCGAGCGATGGCCTCGACGGGCTCGGTGGTCGCGAAGACGGCGATCCGGTCGCACAGCAGGGTGATCATCCGCCAGCCCTCACGGAGGCTCTCCCGCAGCTCCGCCGCGTCCGCGGGGCCCGCTCCGCGCAGCAGGTCGAGCCCGAGGAGGACGTGGTCACCGTCGTCCTCGCCGTGGTCCCGGAAGTGCGGGAGGTCCTCGAAGACGCGGGCCGCCTCGCGGTGCCAGACCTCACCGCTGGCCTCCAGCACGAGGTGCATCAGCAGCGTGCGCACCATGTCGTTGCGGCGCAGCATCTCGGACTTGAACCACTGCATGGCCGCGTCGAACTCCGCGTCCGAGACCGGCTTCTGGGTTCCGTCGCGCTGCTCGCGCAGGTTGTTGTTGTGCCCCAGCTCCTCGCGCAGGTGGTCCAGCGCCACCTCCTTGTGCGCCGGGTCCTCGCTCATGGCGACGCGGAGGTGCAGCAGGTCCTGGAACACGTCCGACCAGGCCTGCTGGCAGTCCAGCAGCCGGTCGAGGACGTCGGCGTCCTTGATGGCGGGCTCGTCCAGCAGGCGCAGCAGGGTGCTGTTGCGGAACTGCTCGACGTACGCCTCGTTGGCCGCGAGGAGTTCGTCCACCAGCACCGGCTGCTCGCCGGCGCCGAGGAAGGCGGCGTTCGGGTGCTCGGGGTCCTCGTAGAGGGCCTGGCCGTTGAACTGGATCGACAGGGCCCAGTAGCCGTCGCCGGTGCCGCGGAAGCCGTGCGGGACGTGGCTCGGCACCATGATGATGTCGCCCGGAACCACGTCCTGTTCGACGGCGCCCATGGTCTGTCCGGTGCCCTCGCAGACCAGGATCAGGCTCGCCTCCGGGTGCTCGTGGACCGCGAGCTCCTCGCCGGCCTCCAGCCGTACCCAGCTCATCGCCAGGTTGTTGGCGTCCGGGATGAACTTCGCCAGGTCGGGCTCCTTGGCGAACATCTTGACCACGCCGAGGCTGTGGACGACGCCGTCGACCTCCACCTCGCTGAGGGTCTCCATGTCGTTCCTGGAAATGATCTTCACCGCTGTCTCCCATTTCGTTGGTCGCAGAAGCCTTCACGGGGGCGTCGGGGCGCGTCGGCGCAGCACCGGGAGGGGTGCGCCGGCGCGGAGCACCCGTGAAGGAGGACGCGGTCTCGCGTCATCGTGTGTTTTCTCCGGTCGACGGACCGGGGAGGATCCGGCCGGACGGGAGGTATTCCGCGTCCGGGCAGTGGTTCCTCTAGAGGAATTCGTTCCCCAGGTATGCGACGGCCTTGTCGAACGCGGCCCGGTCCCGGGCGGCGAATACGACCCAGCCGATCTTGTCGTCATTGACGACCGGGCCGTGGCGCTCGGGGGCCGCGGCACCGATGTGCAGCCGGTGGATGTCGACGTCTCCCAGGTTCGCCCGCAGGACGTCCGGGTCGACCGGCTCGTAGAACTGGTGGGACGAGGCGAACTCGTAATCGCCCTGTGCGCTCGCGGGCTCCGGCTCGCCCGCGAAGAAGCGGACGGTCTCCCGGATCATACTCACACCGGTGGTCAGTTCCGCCAGGAGCCCGACATAGTCACCGCCGACCCGGTTGTTGATCTCGATCAGCCGAATACGGTCCCCGTCGAGCTTCAGCTCGATATGGCACGGGCCGTGTTCGTGACCGATGAGGGTGAGCAGGCCGGAACAGAATTCGGCCAGCCTCTCCCTGGTCCCGGAATTCACGACGTCCGGGGTGACCATGTGCCTGGCCTCCGCGAGTGTGCCGCGGTAGAGCGTCTTGTCCGTGACCGCGAGAAGCCGGTGCCGCCCGTCGATCGTCAGCGTTTCGACGCTGACCTCACGGCCGGGGAGGTACTCCTCGGCCAGCATCGAGAACGGTCCGCCGCCCAGCGCCGTGACCGCCGCGGCGAGGTCGCCCTCGTCGCGGATCACGAACACGTCCTCGCTGCCCGAGCCCGCGGGGGGCTTCAGGACGAGGCCGGCCGGATTCTCGCGCAGGAATTCCCGGACGTCCGCCGCATTCCCGCACGGAGCACTGGCGACGGCGAACTCGGTGCCGCGCAAATGGTCGCGCATCAGGGATTTGTCCACGCACAGCCGACAACTGGACTCGGATATTCCGGGCAGGCCGTGACGGCCTGCCGCGACGGCGGCCGGGAGCAGACCGTCTTCGGTGAAGGAAAAGACATGGTCCACGCGCTTGTCCGCCAGAATCGCACCGACCGCGTCGACGACGGTTTCCACTCCCAGGTCGTCCACCGGGCGAATGTCATCGGTCAGGGTGCGCAGATTGGGCCCGATCGCATCCGCGAGTTGCACGACACTGAAGGTCAGCGGCAGATCGGCACAGTGCGTGAACGTCTCATCGTGCCCACCGATCAGCACGATGTTCTTCATGAGTGGTACCCCTTCGAAGCGAGCGCACGATATGACACTGGTGGTGTTTTCTCGTCCGCCCGATGTGCAATGACCTGCCTGTTTGCCGGTCAAAGTTGATCTTATGCATTTCCGGAAGCAGTTGTCACTGCTTTCCGGAAATTTTCGGAAAGAAATTACTGCGCCGGTTCGGTCTTGACCCGTACCAGGTCGCGCGCCCGCTCGGCGTTGGCCACGGCCCGGTCGGTGTCCTCCCCGGTGCACAGCACGTAGCCCTGGCGGGCCGTGGAGGAGGTGAGGGCGCCGAGCTCCCGGCCGGCCTCCAGCTCACACTGGAGCCTGACCACGCCGGGGGCGTTCCCGGCCTCCGTGACGCCGTCCACGCCGACGACGCGCACGTCCTCGTAGGAGAAGAACCGGATCGCGGCCGCGGCCGCCCTCGGCGTGCGCGGCGGACGGGGCAGCCCGAGCAGCGTGGTGAAGGTCTCGGCCATCAGGTCGACCCCGCTCACCATCTCGCACATCTCCCAGATCTGGTCACCGCCGACCCTCGTCTGCGCCTCGATGAGCCGGGGACCGTCGGCGGTGAGCCGCAGCTCGGTGTGGACCGGGCCGTCCTTCTGCCCGATGAGCGTCAGGAACTCCGTCACGCACTCCTCGACGGCGGCGCGGGTCGCGTCGTCGAGCCGGGCGGGCACCTGGTGCCCGGTCTCCACGAAGCGCGGCATCGGGGTGATCACCTTCTCGGTGACGGCGGCGATCTCGTGCCGGCCGCCCACGGAGAAGGACTCGACGCTGAACTCGGGACCGGTCAGGAACTCCTCCACGAGGACGGGGCCGTCGGTGGCCCGCCGGGTCCACTCCCAGCGCTCGGCGAGCTCCTCCTCCGTCTCCGCCAGGAACACGCCCTCGCTGAGCCCGCCGTCACGGGGCTTGAGCACGACCGGCACCTCGCCCAGCTCCCGCATGAAGCTCAGGGCCTCGTCGGGCGTGCCGCACAGGCGGTGCCGGACGGGGCTCAGTCCGTGCCGGTCCAGCAGCTCCCGGGTCCTGGTCTTGTCCCGGGTCAGTTCCACCGCCGTCAGGTTGTCCCCCGGGATGCCCAGCTCGCGGGCGCAGCGCGAGGCCGGGTACAGGCCGTACTCGGTGAAGGAGGCCACCGCGTCGAAGGGGTCGACCGAGTGCCAGGCCCTCGCGACCGCCAGGACCTCGTCGAGGTTCCGGTAGTCCAGGACGGCGTAGTGGGAGGCGTTCGCGAACTGCCTCTCGCTGACGCGTTCCGGGATCTGCATCATGGAGTAGCGCACGCCGAGCTTCTCCAGCTTGTCCAGTTCGCTGCCCGGTCCTCCGACCAGCAGTACGTGCTTCCGTGCCATTTCCGTTGTTCCCCTCAAGGCTTGACGACTGCCGGCCGGATCGCCTCGTCCGGCTACGGACGCAGCCTGGCCAGGTCGATGTTCATGCGGTTCGCCCAGGCGCGGCTGCGCATCAGCACCACGTCGACGAGCTCGGGGTGCGTCCGCCGGACCTCGTCCGGGTTGAGGGCCAGGGCGAGCAGCTCGCCCATGCGCTGGCGGATGTGCGTCCGCAGGTTCGCCTCGTCGAGGCACTTGCGGCCCAGCCCGATCGAGTTGCTGAGCAGCTCGATGCGGTGGTACCAGTTCGCCGGCAGGTAGAGCACGTCACCGGGCTTCATCGTGAACCGCATCAGCTCGGTGCGCGGCGACTCGCACAGCGCCTGCCAGTCCTCCTCCGTGTCGGCGAGGACCTCCGCCCCGGGGGCCATGACGTACCAGAGCTTCTCGCCGACGATCTGCGCGTGCATCACGTCGACCGAGTACGAGTCCTGGTGGAGACGGGTCACACCGCCGCGCTGGCCCAGCCACAGCTGGTGGTTGGTCGACGCCGTCTCCCCGTACAGGTCGCGGCGGAAGTCGTACTGCGCGATGTCCATCTCCGGCATGTCGCCGGCCAGTTCGGGAGCGGTGGTCTGGTAGTACCACTCCTGGAGGTAGATGGGGGCCGCGTCGTCGCGCTCGCCCTCCTTCAGCATCGCCACGAACTCCGCGACGGTCGCCTCGCGGGCCGCCTTGGTGTTGTAGCTGTCCACGATCACGCGGACGTCGCCGCAGCGCTCGGCGAGGTGGTCGAACGACCACGTCCGCACCGAGGGCCAGTCCTCGACGAAGCCCTCCAGCACCACCGGACGCTGCTCGTGCCGGTACTCGCGCTCGAACTCCTCCAGCGTGAGCCCCTTGCGGCGCTCGAGCTCCGGCGCGTTCTTGACCGCCTCGCTGAGCGGACCGGAGTGGAAGGCCCGTTCCACGGCCGCGAGGCTCTCCAGGTCGTGCCGTCGCAGCATGTTCGGCTCGTTGCTCATTCGGTGTCCCCCTCTTCGTTGGCGAGCCGGCCGCCCGGCTCATGGGTGCTGCCGGTCACCACGCCGCGCAGCGCTTCCAGTACTTCGGCCTTCACCGCGTCCTGCCCCGGGAGCCACCGGTGGATGAAGTGGTCGCAGTCGAGCCAGATCACCCGGCGCGAGCGGGCCTTCGCGGCGTGCGCGAGGTAGCCGTCGACCGTCGCAGCGGACACCACCTGGTCCTGGCGGGCGCCGATGATCAGCAGGTCGCCGTCGAACTCCCCGATGCCGGCGTAGGCGGGAGAGTCGGCGTGGGCACCGGGACGGGTGCCGTCGCCGAAGGCGTCGTCGGCGGCGTCCGCCGGGTAGGCGGCCGGGCAGAAGAGCACGAGGGCGCGCGGTCTCAGCTGCGGGACGGCCCACGCGGCGAGGTGCCCGCCCATGCTCGTGCCGATGAGCACCGGGCGCCGTACGCCGTCCAGCAGGCCGGCCGCGGCCAGCGACTCCTCCTTGCGCCGGCGGAGCGTGGCCTGCGCCATCACTCCGGTGCTGTCGCCGTTGCCCGAGAACTCGAAGGTCAGCGACGCGTGCCCGTGTGCCGCCAGGTCGTCGAGCAGGTAGCGGACGCCGTGCCGGGTCGCCGTGGTTCCGAGGCCGTGCAGGTGGACCACGTCGGGCGCGGCGCCGCCGGCGGTGTGGACGGTGGTGGCGGCGAGCCGGTGCCCGCCGGCGTCGAAGAAGAAGTCCTCGGTCGCCGGGACGGCGCCGCCGGCGTCAGGCGCCGGATCGTGGATGACGGCCATGGTCA
The DNA here is from genome assembly GCF_056435605.1 of Streptomyces sp. NPDC043896. NCBI lineage: Bacteria > Bacillati > Actinomycetota > Actinomycetes > Kitasatosporales > Streptomycetaceae > Streptomyces > Streptomyces sp. NPDC043896. The sequence continues at coordinate 413,123 of NZ_JBWKEE010000002.1, read as the reverse complement.
GGCTCCGGCGTCGGTGGTGAACGCCGCGAAGCGTTCCTTGCGGAGGGCGGGCCACTCGTCGCGCAGGATGCTGTAGTAGATGACGTCGCGCCGGCGTCCGCCGGGCATGTAGTTGAAGCTGCGCAGGACGCCTTCCTCGTGCGCGCCCAGCCCGGCCAGCCCCTTGCGGGCCACGGTGTTGAGCACGTCCGTCTTGAACTCGACCCGCTCGCAGCCGAGGACGTCGAACGCGTGGTCCAGCAGGGCGAGCTTCGCCGCCCGGTTGACGCCGGTGCCCCGCACGGCCGTGGCCACCCAGGACCAGCCGATCTCCAGCCTGCGGTCGGCCTTCGCCAGGTTGCCGTACGCGCTGCTGCCGACGATCCGGCCGCTCTCCCGGTCGATGATCGCGAAGACGTTGCGCACGCCGGTGAGCGTGTCCTTGATCGCGCTCTCCAGGAACAGGTCCAGCTCGCCGGGCGTCTCGATCCGGCTCACGAAGTATCGCCAGATCTCCTCGTCGTAGACGATGCGCTCGAACTCGGCGCGGTCGGTGACCCGGACGCGGCGCAGCTCGACCCGCTCGTTGGACAGGACGAGATCGGACAGGTTTTCCCAGCTCACGTTAGCTTCCTTCACATGGTGCGTACGCGGGTCCGGTCCCCGGTGCCACGATGACGAGGGGATCGTCCGCGGGGGGCGGGCTCGCGGCCCCGAGGGCCTCTTTGTAGACGCGGGACAGCTCGGCTTCGTAGCGCCGGTGGATGTCCCTGCGTTTGGGTTTGAACTGCGTGGTCAGCAGGCCGTTCTCCATCGAGAACGGCTCGGCCGCGATCACGAGTGCGTGGACGCGCTGCTCCGTCATCAGGCCGGCGTTGACCTCGGCCACGTGGCGGCCGAGTTCGGCGAGGTCCGGCTCCGCGGACGCGGGGGAGATCACCGCGGAGAGGAACTCCTCCCCGTTGCCGTAGAGCACGCAGCCGTGCACGGCGGGGTGCCGGCTGATCTCCTCCTCGACCAGCGGGGCCAGGATGTTGTAGCCGCAGCTGACGGTCAGGACGTCGTCGACCCGGCCGTGGATGTAGAGGTAGCCGTCCTCGTCGAGGGTGCCGACGTCGTACGTCTTCACCTCTCCGGTGGGCAGGAACATCTTCTCGTTGGTCCCCGGGGAGCACCACGTGTAGCGGTGGTTGACCGGGTGCCTGCTGCCGACGATCAGGATCCCGTCCCGGTCGAACCTCACCGTCTTGTTCGGCAGGACCTTCCCCACGCTGCCCAGGCGGAAGGCGCCGGGGTGGTTCTTCGCGACGATGCAGGTCTCGTTGAGCCCGTACCCCTCGAAGAGGGGCACGCCGCCCTCGTTGAAGAACTCCAGCAGCGTACGGCTCGCCGGTGCCGATCCCGTCCACAGGTAGCGGATGCGGCCGCCGAGCTCGGCCTGGATGAGGTCCCGGCGCTCTGCGGCGTCCTCGGGCAGCTCCCCCCGGGCCTGGAGTCCGGCCTTCACGCCTTCGTAGAACCCGGGGACACCCATGATGACGGTCGGTGCCGTCTTCCGTGCCGTGTCGAGGGCGCTGTCGGTGCGGGCGAGGGTCACGTCGTGGCCGTGGGCGAGTCCCGAGTAGATCCAGTAGCGCTGCTGGATGAACCAGCTGCCCAGGAAGGTCATCACGTTGTCGCCGTCGCCGTGGGCGAACATCTCCTGGACTTCGTGGAGGGAGCTGTTCACGCTGGCGACCGTGGCTTCCAGGCCCTTGGGGACGCCGGTGCTGCCGGAGGTGAACTTGACGGCCAGGATGTCCGCGGGGTCGTACCCGGCGTGGAAGGGGAACTCCCCGCACTCTCCCGCGTCCGGGACCTCGTCGGCCCACGCGGCGACGGCCGCCATGTCACGCAGCATGCCGCCGTCGTCCAGGCCCTCGGTGAACAGCAGGCTCAGGCCGTACTCCCGCAGCAGCTGCTGCGGGTCGAAGCGTCCGGGTTCGAACCCCGCGGTGACGCCGCCCAGCTTGATGACGGCGAGGTCGAGCAGCACCCACTCCAGGCTGTTGCGGGCCAGGATGCCGACGCGGTCCCTGGCCCGGACGCCGAGCGCGTGCAGGCGGCGGGCCACTCGGACGGCCCGGGCGTCCAGGTCGGCCAGGGTGAGGGAGCGCACCTCGTCCGCGTCCCGGTAGTACAGGCGGTGGCGGCTGTCGGTGTTCTCCACGAGCGACAGGGTGTTGACGACGTCGGTGATCGGGTCGCCGGCGGGGGCGGCGGCTCCCTGGGTGCGCGCGGTCATGTCAGACATCGGCGCTCCGCCCGGCGCCGGACGGGACGAAGAAGACCGCGTCGGCGAGCCCGATCTTCGTGCCGGCCGGCAGCAGCTCCACCGTGCGCGGCCACGTGGCCACTTCTTCCAGGCCGAGGGCCGCCGCCAGCCGGTCCGCGAAGCGGGGCATGACGGGGGCCGCGGCGCGGGCCAGGAGTCGCGCCGCGGCGAGCTCCAGGGCGACGGTGGTCCTGGTGTGGTCGTTCCAGCGGCCGATGCCGGCCACGGCGTACTCGGCCCCGGTGAACCGCAGGACGTCCTCGACGAGGCCGGTCAGCTCCTCGGCCGCCTGGTTGAGGGAGAAGCCGTCCTGACCGAGGCTGCGGGTGAGGGCGGCCAGTCGCACGGTGAGCCGGTCGAGGAACGCCGTGTGCTCGGGCGTCCACACCCCGGCGTCCGGTGCCAGCCCGTCGTACCGGTCGGCGATCCGCGTGCCCAGGTCGGCCAGCCAGCGCTGCCAGGTGCCGATCAGCGTGTCACCGAGCACGGCCTCGTAGACGGCCGGGTCGAAGTTGGTGCGACGCCCCTCGGGACGGGTGCGGGCGAGGAAGAACCGCACCGCGTCGACGGTGTCCGCGCCGAGGACGTCCTTGCCCCACACCGCGTGACCCCGGCTGGTGGAGAACTTCTCTCCCTCCAGCAGGTAGAACTCGTTGACGTGGTAGTCGATGTCCGGCTCCCAGCCGGGGTGGGCGAGCCGGTAGAGCACGGGGTAGAGCAGCGAGTGGTAGAAGCTGTTGTCGTACCCGAAGAAGTGGACGATCTTCCAGTCCTGCTGCGGCTCGCCGGCCCGCCAGTCCTGGCCCAGGCCGCGTCCCAGGGCCTCGATGCCGTGCAGGAAGCCGTACGCCATCTCGGGCCACACCCAGACGACCTGGCCCTCGGCGCCGGCCTCGGCGGGCGGCACGCCCCAGCCGGAGGGGTGCGTGAGGGGCAGGTGCAGCTCGGGCCGCGCGAAGACGCGGTGGGCGAGTTCGCGCAGCCGCGCCGGGACGCGTCCCAGGCCGTGGTGGGCTGCGACCGAGTCGGCGAACTCGTGCAGGGGGAGGCTGTGGCGGGTGGCCGTGCCGCGCCGCGGGGCCTCGCCGGAGCGCCGGGTCCGCGGGTCGGCCAGGTCGGCGCAGACGTTGGGCTCGCCGCACTCCTCGCAGATGTTGCCGCTCGTACCCGTCCCGCAGCCGGGGCAGCCGCCGCCGACCCCGACCTCGTAGAGGTAGTCGCCGGTCTCGGCGTCGAAGAGCGCGGGCGTCTCGCGCGGGGCCACCGCCTCGGAGGCCGCCACGCGGGAGAAGAACGCGCGGACGCCGTCCCGGTACGCCGGCTCCGCGTCCGTGGCGGTGTACTGGTCGGGCCGGATGTCCATCAGGGCCAGCGTCGCCGCGATCTCGGCCGAGAAGTGGGCGGCGGTCTCGGCGGGCTCGCGGCCGTCGCGCCGCGCCCGGTCCACCACGTAGCTCTGGTAGTCGTCACTGCCGGTGAGGTGCCAGGCATCGACCCCGTTCATGCGCTGGAAGCGGACGAAGGCGTCGGCGCCCAGGTACGGGCCGGAGAGGTGGCCGAGGTGGAGGTCGCCGTTGGGGGTGGGCGGGGTGGAGAAGACGAAGACCGGACGCTGCCCGAAGCGGCGGCGGTCCGCTGCCGCGCCGCCGGCCGCGCGGGCCGCGAGCGCGGGATCCCGCCAGTACAGGTCGAAGAAGACGAGGTCCTCCGTGCCCGTGTTCTCGACGACATGGGTTTCGAACGGCTCCAGCATCGCGACCGTTCCGGGTCCGACGGGGGTGCGCGCACCGTCGACCACCAGCTCGCCGGTGCCCTCGACGATGACGAAGACCTCCGTCTCGTCGTGCTGGTGCGCGTCGCTCCTGCCTCCGGGAACGACCCGGCCCCAGCCGGCGCCGGGGCCGAAGCCGTCGACCGTGCTCATGTCGATGCCGAACGCCTCGGACAGTTCGCCGGGGGTGAAGTGGCTGATTCTCACGCTGAGTTCCTTTGTGCCGTGCGGATGCGCAGTAGATCGGCGGCTTCGGCGGCGATGGCGGGGGCGAGGCGGTAGCCGGAGCCGTTGGCCGCACCGGCGAAGACGACGCGGCCGCTGTCGTCGAGGGCTCGTACGAGCGGTTCCCGCGCGGGGCTGTACGCGTCGCAGAAGACGCGGCCCGACGTGGTGCGGGCGGACAGGTCCGGCGCGTAGCGTGCGAGGACCGCGTGCGCCTGCGCCAGATCGGCCGCCGACAGCCCTACGGCGATCTCGTCGGGCTTCACGTCCCATTCCCGGGAGGTGAAGCTGAAGAGCCAGTGGCCCCGGTGGTGCAGCGGGAGCAGGAAGGCGTCCTGGTCCTCGAACACGACGGCGCCGTCGTGCGCTTCCGGCGCCTTGTCGACGTGCAGGGCGACGATCTTCTTCACCCGGGCTCCGAGCGGCTCGACCAGCGAGCGCCACGCGGGGTCGGCGAGCCAGGGCCCGGGGGCGAGCACGGCCTTGGCGGCGGTCAGCGTCTCGCCGGTGGAGAGGCGCAGCGTCACCTCGGACGGACCGGGCTCGACCGCGGTGACCGCCGTACCCTCGCGGAAGGCGGCCCGCGGGCGCAACCGCAGGGTCAGGGCTTCGGTGAGCGCCCCGGCGTCGGCGTACTGGCAGCCCCGGCCGGTCCAGACCGAGGTCCCCTCCGGCGCCGTGACCAGCCCTCCGGGTACGGACGGGACCGGTGCGAGGCCGGCGCGGCCGAGGTAGTCGCGCCCGACGGCCGCGGCGTCCGAGGAGAGGACGTGCAGGGCCAGCGGGTGGATGGGCAGGCCCGGTTCCGCGCCGAGGAGTTCCTCGTAGAAGGTCTGGCTGCGGTCCGCCATCTCGCGGACGCGCGGTGTGGCACCGCGCGGGAAGTGCAGTCCCGCCGACCGCCTGGTCGCACCGCTCGCCACGACGTCCCGGTCGATGACGGCCACCCGGCTCCGCGGCGCACGTGTGACGATCTCGCGGGCGACGAGGGTGCCGATGATGCCACCGCCGATGACGGCGACGTCGACGTCGGTCACGTCCGCACCTCTCGCGTCGTCTCGGGCAGTTCGCACTTGGCCGACCATTCGATGAACGAGTCCAGCTGCTCGTCGCCCCGGACGCCGCGGATCCGGTCTGCGATCCGCCGGCTCCGCCAGGCGATGAGGCTCAGGTTGCGGTCCGCCAGGCCGCGCTGCTGCGGGGCCGCGTTGTGGACGAAGATGTCGTGGCCGGCGGGGCCGTCCCACTGCACGGCGAAGTTCTGGTCGATCCGGTATTCGCCGTCCTCGCGCTCCAGGCGGTGGGCGAGCGGTTCGAGGACGCTCATCGGAGCGGGGCGGAAGCCGGTCGCCCAGATGATCACGTCGGCGTCGACGCGGGTGGCTTCGGCGGGGTGGTCGATGTCCCGGAGCTCCACGGACCAGGCGCCCGAGGCGTCCCGCGTGACGTCCGTGACCTCGCGGCCGGTCAGCAGCGCGACGAGGTCCGGGTTGTCCTCCGTGAACCGGTGGACGTAGACGCGCTGGTAGATCTCGCGCAGCGTGGCCTCGGAGATGCCGTCGCTGGTCAGCACGTGGTCCGCGTTGAGCTTCTGGCGGGTCGGCTTGTCGAGGAGGGCGAAGTGGTCCGAATAGCCGGGCATGTAGAAGTCGTTGGTGAACGGGGTGTCGTCGATCGGGAAGTAGTTGCGGCGCCGGGCGATCCAGGACACGCGCCGCGGCCGCTCCCCGGGCGGCCGGGAGATGAGGTCGAGGAACGCCTCCGCTCCCGACTGGCCCCCGCCGACCACGCACACGCGCTTCCCGCCGGCGTTCCGCGACTTCGCCACGACGTCGGAGACGTGGAACTGGTCGTCGCCGAGCAGGTCTTCGGCCAGCGGCGGGACCCAGGGGCTGGTGCCCACGCCGATGGAGACGTTGTCGGCGGTCACCGTCCGGCGGTCGGTCTCCACGACGAAGGTCTTGTCGAAGCCCACGGAGAGCACGCGCTCCCCGAACACGACGTTCTCGTTCCGCTCGCACGCCCATCGCAGGTAGTTGCGGTACTCCCGGCGGGGCATCGCGTCGAACTGCGCGTTGATGAAGTGGTAGATCCTTCCCTGGTCGTGCAGGTAGGCCAGGAACGAGAACCGGTTGGTGGGATCCGCGAGGCTCACCAGGTCCTTGAGCATCGACACCTGGAGCGTGGTGTCGGGCAGCTGCTGCCCGTCGTGCCAGGTGAAGGATTCCTTCTGATCGAGGAAGAGATTGGGAATCGCCTTGTCTCCGTAAAGGAGGGAAGCAAGGCTCAGATTCGCGGGGCCGACACCGACCCCGATGCAACCGTAGTGTTGGTCGCGTTTGTGCCCGTACATGGTGCTGATACTCCCTGAATAGTGAGCTCGCCGATCGGCCGAGGTGTGGCCTTGGGCATGCTCCAACCGCAGACCGACTTTTGGTGATGCCGGCCTGCAGGGCTGCGGAATTAGCTGCCGCTACAGCAACGCGTAATTGACTAGGAAAGCCGAGAGTCAGAGGTGGAGGTGTTTGGTTCCGACACCCTCTGACGAGAGGAGTCACTGTCGACGAGTTGGGGCCTTCGCGCTGCTGCGGCCACCACGGGCCGGACCGTCAGGCCGGCCAGAAGGAAAAGGACGGCGAGTACGGCCCATCCGGCCGTTCCATTGTTGATGACACCTGCCGTCATCAAAAGAGGACCCACCGCCACTTGGACGCTGGAACCGAGGTGAAAGGTCGCCAGGTATTCGACTCGGGAACGAGTGGGTGCCAGTCCGAAGGAAAGGCTCCACTGTCCGGCGGACTGGAACATCTCGCCGAAGGTGAGGAGGACGATGCCGGCCAGGAGCACGGCCGTCACCACGACCGGGGAGTCGAGGTACGCGGCCGCCGCGAAGCAGGCGCAGGACAGGGCCAGGGCGACGCTCGCCCTGCGCATGGCCGTCACGCCCCCGGTCAGCTTCTCCGTGCCCCGCGCCAGTCTGACCTGGAGCAGGATCGCGATCACGGTGTTGACCACGAGGAGGACCGCGACGAGCGAGTCGTCGGCACGGGTGTGCGTGGTGATCCACAGGGGGACGCCCACGCTGAGCAGGGCCATGTGGAGCAGCATCAGGGCGTTGACGCCCGTGGTGGCCGCGTACCAGCGGTCTCGCAGCGCCGGCAGGCGCAGCCGAGAGGTCTCACCCGAGGAACGTGCGGACCCGTCCGGGGGCCTCAGCCGCAGGAAGGCCAGCAGCGTCGCGGAGAGGACGAACGAGACGGCGTCGCCGATCATGATGGTCAGGAACGACGACCGGGTGCCCATCTGGATGGCGAGTGCCGCGAGCAGGGCGCCACCCGTGTAGCCCACGTTGTAGACGACCCGGAATCGGGCGGACATCGCACTGCGGTGCTCCTCGCCGACCACCTGCTCCACGAGCGCCTGGCTCATGGGCCGGGCCGACTGCTCCGCGATGCCCAGCAGTCCGGCGACGATCAGGAAGGACGCGAAGCCGTCCACCAGGACGTAGGAGGCGAATCCCGCGGCGCAGCAGAGATGGAGCAGGATGAGCACCGCCCGGGGACTCCACCGGTCGGCCAGTCTGCCGAAGGGAATGGGACCGAAGATTCCGAGCACACCTGCCACGGAAAGGCCGAGTCCCACCTGCACGGTGGAAAGACCCACGATCTTGGTGAAGAAGAGCGCCGACCCCGCCAGATAGAGACCGGTTCCGGTGGCATCGACAAGACCCACCAGCAGGAGTCCGGCGCCACTGCGATTGACTGCGAACCTGCGAAACCACGTTGCATTCACGCCCGTTTACCGATCATTATCGGAAAAGAGGGTACGCAACGGACACCCGCGACAAAGCGCGCGTCTATCATTAGATTATTCTCCCCGTCAAGCCCATGTCGCACTGTGTTTGATCACATGCCAGCGCGGTTTGAGCCAGCCCCCGTTGATCTTCGCCTCACCCTAAACGACTCCACTTGGTGCCCACAAGCATTTCTCGAGGGCCGCTAGAACCTCGGGCCGGCGGGCGGCCGGGTTTGCACCAGAGTCGCTCGAAGCGCCGCTGATCAGCGAAAAGACCGATCCCGCCCGCACGGGGGGCGGGGTGCGGACCGCCGCCGAGGAGGCGCGGACCGCGCCCGGGAGCGCCGGGGCCGCCGATTCCGCCGAACTCCCTTGCACGGCAAGGAAAGTGGTGCTTGCCTGCATGTGCGAGCGGGCCGCTTCCAGCTGATGAGCTTGGGGGTCGGCGCCCGGGTGCCGTCACCGCTCCTGCGGCGGCTTGCCCTCCGCCGCCGACACCTCGACGAACTCGACCTGGCCCTTGCCGTTGAGGCGCAGGACGGGGACGGCCTTGTTGCGCGGATTGCCGTTGTTCTGGAAGGAGATGAAGCCGCTGGCCCCGGCCACCTGCTGGGTGCCGTCCATCTGGTGGAACATCCGGGCCACCGCGTCACCGGCGACCTTCCCCTGCCAGCGTGCGGCCATCTGGATGCCGTGGGCCGCGGTGAGGACCGCGTCGTGGCCCATCAGCGCGCCGCCGTCCACGCGGGGATCGTGCGGGAACCACTGGTCCAGCAGGCCGCCCGGCTGGAAGTTCTTCGCCGACGGCGCGGACACCGCCTGCGGCGCGGAGCGGTACATGTCGGGGTGGGAGAGGCCCGTGTAGAGCACCTCGATGCCCGTCTCGGCGGCGTGGGCGAGCTGCTCGGGGCTCAGGTTGGTCGTGTCGTCCCCGGCGAACACGGTGAACTGCTGGTCGGTGCAGCTGCGGTTGGAGAGCGCGTCGAGGAAGTGCGTGAGGTGTCTGCCCCGGCCCGCGAAGTAGACGAGCTGCGGGCGCTGCTGGCACAACTGCCCGGGGATGTAGCGCAGTTCGTTCTGCCAGGCGCTGCTGACGGAGGAGTCGTAGGTCATCCGCTCGGAGACGAGCCGGTGCTTGTCGCCCTCCTGGAAGGCCTTGGTGAAGGCGGTGCCGAGGGTCGAGGCGTAGAGGTTTCCCTCCGCCACGTCCTGGAGGACGACGGCGGTGGCGACGCCGCGCCGTTTGAGGTAGCCGGCGGCCGCGTACGCCTCGTCCTCGTTGGTGGGGGCGATCCGTACGAAGCCGTTGATGCCCTGGATGTTCGTGGCGGTCATGGTGGCGCCGACCATGGCGATGCCGTTCTGGGAGAGGCGCTGGATGGCAGCGAGGTTCTCCTTGGTACTGGGTCCCAGGCCGGCCACCGCGACGAGCCGGTCGGGGGTGTCCTTGCGGGCGATCAGCTCGTCGACGGTGTGCTTCCACCGTGCGGACCTGCTGCCGGGGTTGGCTATCAGCAGGCGGATCTTGGGGGTGCCGGCGAGGTCGCCCTGGTTGTGCCGGTACTGGGCGAGGTAGGCGCCCTGCAGTTCGTGGCGGACGCCCTCGGCCGAGTTGCTGTCCTCGGCCGTGGTGGTGAACGAGGTGAGGTAGGCGACGCTGACGTACGGTTCCCTGCCGGCGTTGGCGAGGACCCTGCGGTTCTCCTCCTCGATCTTCTTGCTGACGGCGTCGAGGTGCGGTGCGAAGACGTAGGAGCCGTCGGTCACTCCGACGCACTCGTCGTCGGGTCCCTGTTCGACGACTCCGTCCCCGCACCTCGCCTGGCGTTCCTGCAGCCAGTCGGCCCCCAGCCAGAGCGCGGTGACCAGGACGACGGCGGCCACGGTGGCGAGGGCGACGCGGCGCACGACGTGCAGGGGCCATTCGAGTCTGGGCACGCGCTCAGCCCTCCCAGCCCGCGGTCTGGGGATCGCGCCAGTGACGGTACCGTTCCGACTCGTTGAACAGGGCCACGATGTCGTTCCTCCGCAGTTGGGACAGCTGGGTGTAGCCGTCGGCCATCAGGTCTCCCAGCCGCATGGCGGGGTCGGCGAGCGGATCGCTCCACACCCAGCGGGTCGTCACCAGGGTGTGGATCACCGACTCGGTGTCCATCACGCGCCCGGGCACGCGCCGCACGAGCCCGGCGAGGAGTTCCAGCGGTCCGCTGTCGGCGGGCAGGCGGTTCGGCGCGGCGGTGACCGCGTCGAGCTCGGAGATCCACTGCGCTGCCGGTACGGCGGTGAAGCGGCGCGCCAGGTGGGCGGTGACCTCCTCGGTCCGCCCGCGGGCGAGCTGGTGGTACATCTCCTGCACCGGTTTGCCCTCGTCGCGGTAGTACTCGGCGAGGAGTCCGTGCACGGCGTCCCACCTGTCCGGACGTGCAGCGAGCCGCCACAGCAGCAGACGGCGCAGCCAGGGGTGGAGTACGGGGACGACGGCGACGGGCCCGTTCAGCAGCCAGCGGGAACGGATGTCGCCGAACAGGGAATCGTCCGGGCTGAGGAGCCGGGTGGCGACGGAGAAGTCCCGGGCCGCCGCGCATTCGGCGAGCGTGGCGCGCTGGGTCCCGTCGAAGTCGCGCAGGAGGTGTCCGAGGGCGGTGTCGGCGAGGGAGGCGGAGTCCTCCCCGGCGCGCAGCGGCCGGTCCGGCAGGGTGCGCAGCCAGCGGTCCTGCAGGGGGCCCGGTTCCCGAGGGGGCCCGGCCTGGCGGAGTACGTCGAGTACCTGGTGGACGGCGCGCGGGAGTCCGCCGGTGAGGCGGTGCACGAAGGGGGTGAGCCGGGTCAGCGGGGCCAGGTCGCTGTTCCCGCCGAGCTGGAGTTCTATCCGGATCCGCACCTCGTCCAGGTTGAGGTCGCGCAGGCGCAACGGGTACCACCATGAGTCCTCGCTGTCGCGGGTCGGCCGATGGGCGTTCCAGTCGGCCAGGGAGGCCCGGTCGGGGCCCCGTAACCGCCAGGGCCAGGACTCGCCGGTGGCCGGGCCCCAGCGGGGCAGCCAGCGGTTGGAGCTGGCGACGACGGTCAGCGGGTCGCTCGCGTGCCCGGCGACGACCGTCTCGTCGTGCCGGGAGCGCAGCAGCAGGTCGAGGAAGCGGCGGCCGTACTCGGTGTGGGAGTTGTCGAGGAGCAAGAGGTAGGAGCGGGGCATGAAATTGCGGGCGGTGTTGCGTCTGAGGTCCTCCAGGAAGGCCGAGAAGAGGACGAGGTCGAGCCGCTCCTGCTGGTTCTCGTCGCCCTCGTGGCGCCAGAGGTTCAGCTCGACGAGGGCCTCCATGGGGTCCGCGCTGCGGGTCATGGCGTGGCGTCCGTACCACGTGGCCCCGGCGGTGAGCCGGCTGCCCGGTCTGCCGCCGAACAGTCCGGGCATGGTGCGGCGGCCCCGCCGCAGGGCGTCCTGGAAGAGGGCGTGCGCGGCGGTGGAGGCGCCTTCGGGCATGCCGACCGCGCCCATGGCCACTTCGAAGAAGGCGGCCAGGTAGTCGCCGTGCCGGGCCTCGTTCTCCTCCTGGAACTGGTCGAGCTGGCGGCGCACCGCGCGCCGGCCGTCGGGAAGGCTGCGCATGCGCAGCTCCTGGTCGGAGGCGAGCAGGCCGAGGCTGAGCAGCGGGAAATGGGAACGGCCGTAGCGCGGCAGTTTGCGTTCGAGCTGGCGGGCCAGGAGTCCGAGGGCGTAACGCGGCAGCAGGGACTGGGCCCCGCCGAAGTTGACGAAGGCGAAGGGGTAGTCGGGCCCGAAGTGCTCCATGAGGGCGCTGTGCGCCTCGCTGGCCCCGCTGCCCGCGGGGCCGAGGAGCACGGTCACGGGCCGCTCGGCCGCCGGGTCCTCCTTCAGGCACGCGTCGACCAGCGACAGGATGCCGCTGCGGCCCCGCAGGCCCATGCCCGTACCCGGCTCCATCACGTGTGATCCCCCCCGGGACGACGTTTCCGAGAAGTAGAGACTGCCATCCGGAGCCGGAGTCGGACAGGGGTTTCGGCCACCGGAAGGGTCCCGTTCCGCGACGCCCGTCCCACCGGTGTTCGCGGCCCCTGCCCGCGGGGCGTGCGGGCGAAGCCTTCCGGTTCCCGGGCTCCAGGAAACCGGCCGGGCGGTCCGGGAGGGAGGACCGGCCCGCGCCGACGTTCCCACCGGGGTGCCGCAGCGCGCCGCACCGGGCCCCCTCCGCCGTCCCGGAAGTCCCCCTCGTCAGGCATGCCGCTCCTGATTGCGGGGACACGCCGGACATGAGTACCAACAACCCGGACCCTGATCCCCGCACCACCCCCGGTCTGGAATCGGGCGGCTCGGTGCCGCCCGGTGAGACCCCGCCCGGCGAGGCGAGCACCGGCTCCGGTGCCGGGCCCTACCGGCCGCTGAAGCGCGGCTGGGGCAAGGGGCCGCTCGCGCTCATCGTCGCCCTGGCGCTCCTGGTGGCCCTCTTCTTCCTGGCTTACGGGATCGTGCTGGCCCTCTGAGCACGTGAGGCCGTCACCGACACGGGGGGGGACGGCCGGGGCCCGGCCGACCACCGCTGCCGCTGTCCTCGCGCCGCGCGCGACGCCCGCTCTCCGGCCGGCGTCGCGCGGCCCGGTCACGCCCACCGGCGCAGCGGGGTCAGGGCCGCTGCGGGGTCCAGGCCGGGTCGCGGCCGCTGAGGCCGAGCGTCCGGTCCAGCAGCGGAGCTCCGTCCGGTACGGGCACGACCGGCCCGAAGATCTCGCTCCGGCCCTCGTCGTCGACGGACGCCAGCTGGAAGGCGTACGTCGCGCGCAGCGCGGCCTCGTCGGGGGCGTACTCCTGGCCGGTGGCCCGGGCCAGGTCCCAGCCGTGCAGGACGAGTTCGTCGACGGCCACCGCGCCCGCGACATCGCCCGGCAGGTCGACGCCGCCCGCGCGGGTCATGCCGGTCCAGGCCGACGGGTCCTGCCAGGCCCCGGCCAGCTCGGCGAGGACCCGGGGCAGTTCCTCGCGCCACCCGGCGGGCAGGGCGGGCCCGGACGCGCCGGGCGCCGTGTCGGTGGCGGGGCCGAGGTCCTTGCGGGCGGCGTCCCGGAAGGCGGCGGCGAGGCCCGCGATGTGGCCCAGCATCCCGGCGACCGTGTAGCCGGGGCACGGCGTCGGGCCGTCGAGGCCGTCGTCGGGGACACCCGCCACGAGCCGGGCGACGACCCTGGTCTGAGGTCCGAGGCCGAGAGTCGTCTCTCCGGTCATCACTGCTGCTCCCTTCCGGCGCGCGGATGCGCGGATGCGCCGATGCGCCGACCAGCAGCGTAGACCGGTGTCGGGGCCCGGGCCCGGCGCAACGCGCGGGCCGCGCCGGACCGGTGGCAACGGGTCCCGGCCGCCCTGGGCGGCCGGGAGGCGGTCGTCCAGGGGCGTGGCAGGAGGTGGTCGGCAGGGGCAGGCCGGAGTCGTGGTGGCTCGTGCCGGATGTGAGGGCGGCGGCCCGGGTCACGACTCCCCCACCGGGACCGGGCCGGCCGCGGCCGCGGACTGGACCGTGGTCGCCGCGCGGTGCCAGCGTCTCGCGGCCGAGGTGGCCAGGCGGTGACGGGCCGCCGGCGGCGCAGGGGCCGGCGGCGCCCCGGGCCCCGAGGCGCATGCGCCCACCGCCGCTGACGGCTCAGAGCGCGGGCGGGAAGCGGTCCCAGGCGCGGTGGCCGGCCAGGGCCGACACCGCCGACTCCACGGCCGTCGCGGCGTCGTCGGTCACGATGAGGCCGGGACCCTCCGGCGCGATGCCGGCCGCTTCGAGCAGCTCCGTGACACCGTTCCAGCCGCCGACGGCCTTGCCATGACGGTAGGCCTCGGTGAGCAGCAGAAGGACGCGCGGGTCGCAGTCCTGCGCGGCGCCGGCACCGGCCTTCGCGTCCCGGGCACCGTACGCGTCGTCGCCTGGTGCGGGTGCCCCGGCGAACAGCAGGGCGTCGAATTCGACGGACCGCGCGGTGGCGAAGGTCCGCTGGACCGCGAGGGGATCGCCACCCGCGTCGAGCGCGCCGCCGGCCGGGGCGATGAGGAGCGCCGCCATGCCCGCGTCGAGGACGGCCTGCCGGGCGGTCCGTACGCCGTCCAGGTCGGCCGCCCCGTCAGCTACGATCCCGACCACGCGGCCGTCCACCGGCCATGCCCCGCCCACCTGTGACAGTGCCGGACTGGGGTCCGCCGCGACGAGCGGAACCGTTGCTTCGGGAGCCGGCAGGCCGAGGCCGGCGGCGACCTGCGCGCACAGCTGCGGGTCGATGTTCGCCAGCACCTTGAGGGCACGTTCCTTGACGGCCTGCTCGTGGCACTTGTTCAGCTCGAAGGTGTAGGCGGCGATGACGTGCTCGCGCTCCGGCGCGGTCATGCTGCGCCAGAAGAGCCGTGGCTGGGTGAAGTGGTCCGAGAAGGAGGCGGCTGCCTCGCGGACCTTGGCGGCCGCCGGAACCGTCACCGGCGCCTCGACGAAGGCACCGGTACCGGCGCCGGCCAGGAACGGGCAGCCGCCGTCCAGGCTGTTGGGACGGTACGGCGCCACGCCCGTGTGCACGGCGGTCTGGTGCATGCCGTCGCGGAGCATGTCGTTGACGGGAGCGTGCGGCCGGTTGACGGGGATCTGTCCGAAGTTGGGCCCGCCCAGCCGGCTGATCTGGGTGTCGAGGTAGGAGAACAGCCGGCCGGCGAGGAGCGGGTCGTCCGTGACGTCGATGCCGGGGACCAGGTGTCCGGGGTGGAAGGCGACCTGCTCGGTCTCCGCGAAGTAGTTCTTGGTGTTGGCGTTCAGGGTCATCAGGCCGATGGGCTGGACCGGGGACAGCTCCTCGGGCACGATCTTGGTGGGGTCGAGGAGGTCGATCCCCTCGAAGGTCTGCTCCGGGATGTCGGGGAAGACCTGGACGCCCAGTTCCCACTGCGGGTAGGCGCCCGCTTCGATGGCGTCGTACAGGTCCCGACGGTGGAAGTCGGGGTCCATGCCGCAGAGGAGCTGGGCCTCCTCCCAGACCAGGGAGTGCACGCCCAGCCTGGGCTTCCAGTGGAACTTCGCGAGCGCGGTCTCGCCGGCGGTGTTGACCAGGCGGAAGGTGTGGACGCCGAAACCCTCCATCATCCGATAGGAGCGGGGGATGCCGCGGTCGGACATGTTCCAGAGCGTGTGGTGGGTGGCCTCGGTGTGCAGGGAGACGAAGTCCCAGAAGGTGTCGTGGGCGCTCTGCGCCTGCGGGACCTCCCGGTCCGGATGCGGTTTGGCCGCGTGGACGACGTCGGGGAACTTGACGGCGTCCTGGATGAAGAAGACCGGGATGTTGTTGCCGACCAGGTCGTAAGTGCCCTCGTCCGTGTAGAACTTGGTCGCGAAGCCGCGGGTGTCGCGCACCGTGTCCGCCGAACCCCGCGAACCGAGAACCGTGGAGAAGCGGACGAAGACCGGGGTCTCCACGTCCTTCGCCAGGAACGCGGCCCTGCAGACCTCGCCGGCCGTGCCGTAGCCCTGGAACACGCCGTGGGCGGCGGCGCCCCGGGCGTGCACCACCCGCTCCGGGATCCGCTCGTGGTCGAAATGCGTGATCTTCTCGCGCAGGTGGTGGTCCTGCATCAGTACGGGTCCGCGCGGTCCGGCCTTCAGGGAGTGGTCGGTGTCGTACGGGCGAGCCCCCTGGGCCGTGGTCAGATGGGCGCCGCTCTGCGCCCGCCGGGCCTGGTCCGTCCCGGTGGCCTGCCCGGTCGGGCTCACCGTCTCGGGGCCGGTCTGATCCGGCTTGGGCGGGAGCGGCGTGTGCGGCTTCGCGGGTTCGGCCGCGGGCGGAGCCACGGGCCCCGGCTTGCCCGGCAGCCCGTCGCCCGGCTCGGGGTGGCCGTCGTGCGCGTCGGAGTGCTTGCTGGTCATCGTCTCTCCTCCTCGGCCGGAAACGGAGCCCCGTCTGGTCCTCACCCGCGCGGCTCACGGCATCTGCATCGCGCGCCTACCCACTGCTCGGTGATGAACCCGCTCCCGCGGGACGGAGGCGGCGGCCGGGCAGCGCGTTGTGCAAGGGCCGAGATCGCGGGTAGGCGCGGCCCATGACCTCCGACGTGCCCCTCGCGGCCTCCGCTTTCCCGTCCCTCCTCCTGATCCTCGCGGGCGTGGTCGTCGTCGCGCTGCTGATCGGCGCCTTCTGGTACGGATACCGGCGGGCGGCGGCCCGTAGGGACCCAGGCGCGCTCCCGTCCGAGCAGAACCCTGCCGCCCGGGCCCGACGCGGGTCCTGGCAGACGCCCGACGGCGCCGGCACCGGCACCGGCATCGATCCCGACCCCCGGCAGCGCCCGTGACAGGCCCGGGCCCGGGCGATACGTCATCCCCTCGCCATCGACGACCGGCGAAACACGCACGAAGAGAAATCCCGGCCGGAGAACGCACTCGGGCCCTGCGGGGCCGGTCGGTGGCCCTGCCCGTGCGCGACGGGCAGGGCCACCGGCCGTGGTTCAGGACGGGTTGCCCGGCCGTGCTCCGACCGGTCAGTCGATCGCAGGTGTGGTCCCGTCGGGCAGCGCGCAGACGTAGCCGGCGTAGGGGCGCGCGACGACCTGTCCGCCGGCGGCCGTGCAGTCGTCTCTGGAGATGTTCGGAGACGTGGCGGCCCCGGCGCTGACGGCGCCGATGGCGCTCATGCCGGCAAGGGTCGCCGCGGCCAGAGCCAGACCCAGGATTCTCCGCAGGCGCATGACGTCCTCCTCCTCTCAGGCGCCTTCGGCCGGCCTTCTGGAAGGACGGGTCTCAAGACGACGGCGCCCTACCTACCCAGCATGGGCGCTCCGTACGGGGCCCGCGAGGCAGGGCCGGGCGCCGAGCCCCGGCGGTGACCGCCCGGGCGCGGCGAGGCACGGCCGCACGGGCCTCTAACGCGGTTCCTGGGCCGCGGCCCGGCAGGCACCGGTCGCGGCGCCGCCCGCCACACCGGCCTCGGTCAGCCCGGTCACACAACTCTGCAGGTCTCCGACCACGCCACGGCTGCAAGCCGCCGTGACGGCGCCGGAATCGGTGGCACCGGCCAGTTGGGCCATCTGCGTACAGGCCGGGATGTCCGCCCGGGCCACGGGAGCGGCGAGGACCGTCCCACCGAGGGAGAGGGTCAGGCCGGTGAGGGCACCGGCGATACGGGTCGACGTGCGCATGGGATGCACCTGGCTTCCTGGTCGGTCGCGCGGCCCGGTCCCGGAGGGCCGGATCCCGCGCGGCAGGGCCGCCTGGCGACGCACGGTGAGCGGTGCCCCGGCCACCGGCTCACGGACCGACCGCACGGTTGCGCGTCGCGTCCGTCGAGCCGCGCCGGGACGCGTCCGCCAGTCCGCAGGAGAGGGACCCGCACCGGACGGGTCGCACCCGGGCCTCCACTCGCGGGCCCTTCACTCCAGCGTCGCACCCTGCGGCCCGGCCGTCCTGAGCATGCCGGGAGCGGGCCCGCCGAGCGGCAGCGACTCCGGGGGCGACCCCGTCGTTCGGCCCGTCGAGGGGACCGGCCGGGACACGGGGAACGACCGAGCGGATTCGCCGGGCCCGCACGTCCTGCTGTGCCTCCCCGGCCGCCGGTGTACGGGCGCGCCCCGCGGCACGTGGCTGCGGGGCGCACCCTGTGAAGTCACTCGTCAGTCGACTTGTTCGCCGTCGTACATGCCGCCTTGGCAGTAGTTTCCGTCCTCGTTGACCGCGGGCGTTCCGCCGCCCTGCCTGCACTCGGACGGGGTGACGACAGACGGGGCGCCCTGTGTGGCGGCGGTGGCGGTGACGGCGCCTGTGAGGCCGAGTCCGGCGAGGGCCGCCGTGGCGGCGACGGCGGCGAGGATTCGTCGAATGCGCATGTGGTTCCCCTTTCACGGATTGCCTCTGTCGGGGCACTAGCCAGCTTGATCTTCACCCATGTGGGTGGCACGCCATGTTCCGCCATTCAGGTGACGTCGCCTGCCTGGCAGGGCCCTCGTCCGGCCGCCGGAGCATCCTGCCCGTGCCGGCGAAGACAGCCGGATCGCCTCCTGGGCTGCCGGTCAGGGACCGTACGGCTCGTGGGCGGTTGGGCGCCCCGTCCTCCGGCAGCCCCGTTGCGGGCACACCGGAGTCATGCAACCGGGCAGCTCCTGCCCGCATCACTCAAGAACGCGACAGTTTTTGACCCCATTTGGCCAGTTGTGGTATAGACCTGCCGATTCCGGCGGCGCTACTTTTCCTCACACTCACCTCACAGACCACGCACAGCAGAGGAAAGGCAACGATGCGCCGCACCACAACCCGCCTGGGCCGAGGGCTCGGAGCGCTCTTAGCCACCGCGACGGCCACCGCGACGACCGTCATGGGCCTGGCCGCCACACCGGCCGCCGCCACACCGGCCGCTGCCGGGCAGGCGGTCCAGCCCGGTCAAGCCTGTACCGCGGCCGATCTCGGTACCCGCCACCCGGTGATCAAGACGACCGAAGTCACCCCGACGATCACCCACTTCAAGGGCTGGTACGTCACCCAGGGCTCTACCGGCAGCCAGACCGTCACCACCAGCACGGAGACCACCATCTCGGTGTCCGTCGGCCTCGAGGGCACCGTTCAGGGAAGCTTCGGCACCGAGGCCCTCGGCAGCGTCGCCGCGAGCCTGGGCCTTAGCGTGAAGGTCGACTACTCCTCCACCAGCAGCGAGTCGAACTCCGTCTCCTGGAACTTCTCGGAGCCCGGCTACTACGGCCTCTACAAGGGCACCAAGAAGGTCACCGGCACCTACGGCAGCCTCAACTGCAACCGCATCCAACAGGGCGACGGCAGTTGGACACTGAAGTGGACCGAGGGTCCCGACCGCGGCAGCTACACCACCTACACCGCCCTCGAAGAAGGCGCGGTGCGCTGCGAGGACAAGGTCCCCGCCAACAGCATCATGGCCAAGGCCCAGGGCCTGCTGGACTGCGGCTCCCCCACCGCCACCGCGAAGCACTCGGCAGGTCCCGTCCCCTCGGCCAAGGCCGCCCAGGCCAAGCGCGACGCCGCGACGGCCGCCCAGGCCGCCCAGGCCGCCCAGAACGTGAAGGCCGCCCCGGCCGCCAAGCCCGCCCCGCGCGCCGCCCTGGACTGCCGGCCCGGCGCCTACAAGATCGACGTCCCCGGCAAGCCGCTGAACTGGAGCGCACCGCTCCTCGCCAACGACGGCATCCGCCTGCGCGTATCCACCTTCTTCAGCGCCCACCTGGACAACTGGCGCCTGTGCAACGTGACCGAGAACAACGGGGTCATCGAGGCGTCCTTGTGGAACTGGGGCAACGGCGGATGCGCGACCATCCCGGCGAACATCGCCAACCAGGAGCAGGCCTACCTGACCACAACCACCTGCGGTGAGGACGACCTCCAGCGGTTCTACATCTACCGCGACGTACCCGGCAGCACGAAGATCGGTCTGCAGAACAAGTACACCGGCGCCATGATGGGCCACGACCGGTACGCGGACGGGGAGCTCATCCGCCAGTACTCCAGCGGCCGGCCCGACGGAACGGGTACGTACACCCTGACCGGAGTCTGACGGCCCCCACCCCGTGAGCTCGGCCCCGCACGTGAACCCCGGCCTCCCGGGTCCGTGCGGGGCCTCCGCGTCTCCGTCCCGAGCTCCGTGGACGTGTGGAAGGTGCGGAGACGTGAGAGCGCCGCCGTCCTCAGTGTGGACACCGACGACGTCACGTCGGGGGCGCTCCAGTACGCCTCGTCGCCGAAGCCGAGGGCTGTCGCCCGGGTTTCCCTGGCGGCCTTGTCCCGGAACTGCCTGCGCTGCTGCTCGGCTTCGTTGGCGTCGCGCTTCAGTTCCCGGCCGACGAACGCGTGGACCTTGTCGACCAGGCCGGAGATCCTGACCTTCGTGGGGTCGCCGAGCATCTACCCCCAGGCGCAGCCCCGGCCACCCCGGCCGCCCCGGCCACCCCGGCCACCCCGGCCGCCACGCCCGGCAACGGCTCGCTCGCGGCCGCTGACCGGGAGTCGGCGCTGCATGGGGGTCCGACGTTCCGTGGCCTCGCTCAAGCGGCCGGCTCCGATGTCGCTGAACGCCTATCACGAAGCATTCTTGTAGATGTGGTCGAGGCCGGCGCACATGGCGTCGGAGGAGGCGATCCACATGATCGTGAAGGTGTGGCCACCGCTCTTCCGGGTCACGGCGTCGGCGCAGTAGTCCGGCTCGATCCCGTGAGGTGCGATGCCCTGCGTCCGCGACGGGAACGGCAGCCGCTTGGGCAGCCAGCACGCCGCGATGTCGACGATCCCCTTGAGGTCCTTGCGGACCACCGCCACCATGCCGATCGACCAGGGCGTGGCGGTGTGCTGGTATACGCCGACGGCCAGGCGGTCGGTCTGGTAGGCGCACTGCGCGAGGTCGTTCGCAGCGTCCAGCTTCCCGACGAACTGGCCGACCCCGCTGCGGAACTTCGTGTACTCGGGGTTGCCGTTCTTCGGGACGAAGCCGAGGATCCGGTCGGCCAGCCCGGCGAGGGGCAGGCAGGGGTTCTGGCTGATCCTGCCGACCCCGTCCGCCGAGGGGAAGGCGGGGAGCTGGGAGCGGGTGAGGGGTCCGGGGGTGGGGCAGGCCGGCTTGACGGTACTGGCGGTACTCCCGCTCCGGCCCGACCCGGCCGAGGGCGTCGGGTCGGGGGATCCCGCACCGGGCAGCCCGCTCCCGGCGCTGTGGTCCGACCCGGGGGCCGGCGGCGTGCATGACGCGCCCGTCAGTGCGATGGCGGCCACCACGGCCCCGACGACGGCGTTCCGGCGTGCTCGCATCATGTTCTCTCCCTGGGCGTCGCAGGACGTGTGCGTCCGGTGCGTCGCCAACGGTGGCGTGCGCGGGTCACCCGGGGCATCAGTACTGCCACTGAAACGGGGTACGCAGCCCCTCCCCCGCCGCCCACCCCGCCCATCTGCGGGATACTGCCGGGGTGGGAGGCGAACTCATCGGCAGGACATCCGAGTTGGCGGTCCTCGCGGCGCGGATCGAGGCGGCCGTACGGGGCTCCGGATCCGTGGTGCTGCTCGCGGGGCCGGCGGGCGTCGGCAAGAGCATGCTCGCGGCCGAGGCGCTGCGCCGTCACGCCGACGGCGAGCGTGTCACCGTCGTGCGGGGCCACTGCCCCCGGGATTCGGTGGCACCACCCCTGTGGCCATGGCAGCACGCGTTGCGCTGGGCAGGAGTTTCCCTCCGGATTCCCGCACCACGGCACTCCGGGCCGGCCGGGGTCGGGGGTGTGGCACAGCCGCAGCAGCGGGCGGCGACAGCACCGGCCGATGCGGCGGCGGCGCGCTTCCTGGAGCTGGACCGCTTGAGCAGGTCAGTGGCCGCGGCTGCCGCCGAGCGGCCACTCGTCGTCCTGCTGGAGGACTTGCACTGGGCCGACACGGCCAGCCTCGATCTGTTGCGCCGGCTGACCGGTCAGATCACCGGGCACGGGCTGCTCGTGGTCGGCACGTTCCGGGAGCCGGCCCCCGAGGAACCCGCCGGGGCTCTGGCGGAAGTGGGCCGTTACGGTGCCGAGACGCTGCGCCTGGCGCCGTTCACCCTGGCGGAGGTCGCCCAGTGCGTCGGGGAGGCGGACGCGGCGCGGTGCCACCGGCGGACAGGCGGGCTGCCGCTCCTCGTGAACGCACTCCGCTTCCACGGAGGCGGCCTCGGTACCGTCGTCAGCGGCCTGCTGGCCGGTCTCACCCCAGAGCAGAAGGACGTGGTACGGGCGGCGGCCGTCCTCGGCGACCCGCTGGACGCGGATCTGCTCGCCGCGGTCCTGCCGCGGCTCGGCGCCGCCGCGGTCCCGCAGGCGCTGGAAGCGGCCTGGCACGGCGGGCTCCTCACCTCCGGAAGAAGCACCGGCGCCGGGCACGCCCACCGCTTCGGCCACGACCTGGTCCGCGAGGAGGTGGCCGGCCGGACCGGACCGGCCGACCGCCGTGTTCTGCACCGGGCCGCGGCGCAGGTGCTGGAGCAGGCCGGACACCCCGGCGACGCGGCCCGTATCGCCGCACACTGGAGGCAGGCCGGCCGGGAGCCCGCGCACCGCGCCGCCGCGGCACACTGGTCCCGGAAGGCGGCGGATCTGGCCCGGCAGCGGCACGCCTACGCGGACTCCGCCCGTCACCTGGCCGACGCCGCCTCCGCCCTCGACCCGGCGGACCCCGAGCGGGCGTCGGCGCTGATCGACCTTGCCCGCGCCGAGTACCTGGTCGGGGACTACCCCGCCGCCCTGCGGCACTGCGACGAGGCCTCCGACGCGGCGCAGGCCGACGGCCGGCCCGCACTGCTCGCCGAGGCCGCCCTGGTCGTGCGGGGAGTCACGTACCCCGATGCCTCGCGGGCCATCACCCGGCTGTGCGAGGCGGCCCTGACGGCCGAGGAACTGCAGGGCCCTCTCCGCGCCCGGGTTCTCGCGCAGCTCGCGACCGTCTCCGCCGACCTCGGTTCGCTGGAAGCGGCGGCCGAACAGGCGCACGCCGCCCTCGAACTGGCCGGGGCCACCGGTGACGCACGTGCCGAACTCGACGCCGCCCGGGCGTCACAGATGGTCCTGACCCATCCGGACGACACCGACGAGCGACTGCGCCTGGGCGAGCTGGCCGTGTCCAGGGCGCAGCGGCTCGGGGACCCGCTGGCCGAGGTGCTGGGCCACCAATGGCGCGTTCAAGCCGGCTACCTGCTCGGTCGGCTCGACCTGGTGGAAGAGGCGGTCCGCGGCATCGAGGCGATCGCGGACCGGTCGCCGCTGCCCCTGGCCCGCTGGCACCTGCTGCGCGTCGGCGCGGCCCGGGCAGCGCAGGAAGGACGGTTCACCGACGCCCGCCGCGCCAACGAGGACGCCACCGCGATCGCCCGGGCCGGCGGGGACCAGTACGCGATCATGATGGCTCATGTCCTGCGGCTACAGCTGGCCCTGCTCCGCGGCGACGCCGCTGAACTGTCCGAGGAGATGTGGCGTGACCTCGACCGTGCTCCTGCGAACCCCCTGATCCAGTCCATGCGGGCACGGGCGCTGTTCGCCGCCGGACGACCGGAGGAGGCGCGGGACGCCTACGCCCGGCTGCGTGCGCTGATTCCGGTGCCGACGGCGAACCCGACCTGGCCCGCCGTGCTGCTCAACCTGGTCGACCTGGTCGAGCTGGCCGGTGACGCCGACGCCGCACAGGTGGTGTACGACCAGTTCGCGCCGTTCAGGCCGTATCCCGGGGCCCTCGGCACACCCACGGCCTACTTCTCCGGCACGGTCAGCCGCGACCTCGGCCGCCTCGCCCTCACCGCCGGCCGCCCCGCACAGGCCGAGCAACTGCTGCACGAAGCGCTGGTCCGCAACCGGTCCCTCGGGGCGAGCCCGTACGTGGCACTGACCTGTCTGGACCTCGCAGCCGTGGAACGCGACAACGGTGCCCTCCCCGATGCGGACGCCCATGCCAGGGAGGCCTTGGCCATCGCCGACCGGCTGGACCTGCCCGGCCCCTCCTCCGCTGCCGCACGCCTCATCGGTGAGATCGCCGGCCGGCGCGACGTTGCCGGGCCGCTCACGCCGCGCGAACGGGAAATCGCCGAACTCGTCGTCCAGGCGCGCACGAACCGTCAGATCGCCGGCGACCTGTTCATCTCCGAACGCACGGTGGAGAGCCACGTCCGCAGCATCCTCACCAAGCTCGGCTACGCCAACCGGACCGAATTGACCGCGCACTGGGCCGAATGCCGCTCCCATGAGGCCCTGTCGGATCGGATCAGCCGAATCGGCCCCACGGGCCGATCTGCCGAGCTTCGGTGAGGACGGATCGTTCCGCTCGCGACGGGTGTCCACCTCGCCCGATGGCCCGCGAGCATCGTGTTCCGTTCGGGTGCGCTGCGCGCCTTCGGCACCGACGTCAGCGCCGACGGCCACCTGCGCCCTTGGCCGTCTTCCGCCCACCGCCCACCGTTCGCCGCGCGGCGCGGACCGCCGTAGCTTCGTAGTGGCTGCCGTTCAGACGGGTTCCGGCCGGTCCCCACGTACGCACGCACACGCCCCGGCGCTCTTCGGAGGTCCCTGATGGAAGCACCCCACCCCAAGGGCGGTCGCCGCGCCGCCGTCGAGGTCGAGGGCATCGCGGTCCGGGCCGACGGCGGCCCGGCAGCGGCGCCCAAGCCGCCGGTGTACCGGTCCGTCAGCGGGTACGGGAACAACCTCCAGCACCCCGCGCGCGGGGCCGCCGGCTCGGCCTTCCTGCGGCGCGCCCCCGCCGGGTACGAGGACGGGGTCAGCGCCCCGGCCGGCGCCGACCGGCCGAGCGCCCGGGTGGTCAGCAACATCGTCTGCCGGCAGGAGACCGACACCCCCAACGCACAGCGCCTGACGGACCTGACCTGGATGTGGGGCCAGTTCCTCAACCACGACTCCAACCTCATCGCGGCCGCGGATCCGCTGGAGGCGTTCGGCATCCCCGTGCCCGCCGACGACCCCGCGTTCCCGCCGGGCAGCCAGATCCCGCTCACCCGTTCGGCGTACGACCCGTCCACCGGTACCGGACGGCGCAATCCGCGACAGCAGCTCGACAGCTCCAACTCCTACTTCGACGGCAGCCAGGTGTACGGCCCCGACGAGGCCCGGGCCGCCGCTCTGCGCGCCGTCAAGAACGTCGGCCCGGTGGCCGTCTACACCGGCGCGCTGAAGACCGGCGACGGCGTCGACGGGCCGGCTCTGCCGCTGAACACGGCCGGGCTGTTCAACCAGACGGTCGGGCCGGCCGCCGGCTTCTTCCTGGCCGGGGACGAACGGGCCAACACCGGGTACGGCCTGATGAGCATCCACACGCTGTTCGTCCGCGAGCACAACCGCCTGGCCGCGCAGATCGCCGCAGAGCGCCCCACGGCGAGCGCCGAGCAGGTCTACCAGCACGCCCGCAAGTGGGTCGGGGCGCTGATCGGGTCGATCACCTTCCAGGAGTTCGTCCCGGCGATCCTCGGCCCGAACGCGATCCCCGCGTACGGCGGCTACGACCCGCGCGTGGACCCGACCATGAGCGCCGAGTTCGCCACGTTCGGCTTCCGTTTCGGCCACTCGATGCTCTCCCCCGACCTGCTGATCGTGGACGACGACGGCATGGTCCTGCAGACCGTGCCGCACGGCCAGGCGCTCCTCAACATCGGGATCGTCAACCAGTACGGCATCGGCCCCGTGTTCAAGGGCTTCGCGTCCCAGATCATGCAGGAGGTCGACGTCTCGGTGATCGAGGCGATGCGCAGCATCCGGCTGCCCGGTGCGCCGCCGCTGGACCTGGTGGCCGTGGACATCCAGCGCGCCCGCGACCACGGCATCCCGGACTACAACCGCTGCCGCGAGGCGTACGGGCTGCCACCGCGCCGCACGTTTGCCGAGCTCACGCCGGACCCCTCGGTGCAGGCGAAGCTGAGTGCGGCGTACGGCGACGTCTGCCGGGTCGACCCGCTGATCGGCGGGCTGGCCGAACCGCACATCCCCGGCACGGCGTTCGGTCCGCTGCTCACGGCGGTCATCGCTGATCAGCTCACCCGTACCCGGGCCGGGGACCGTCTCTGGTTCGAGAACGACCCGGCCTTCACGCCCGCCGAGGTCGCCGCGATCAGGAGCACGAAGATGTCGGACGTGATCAAGCGAAACACGCAGATCTCGAACATCCAGGACGACGTCTTCCACCTGCCGGTCTGACGGATCCCGTCATTTCGACGAGAGGAGGCGAGCAAGCCGTACCCCGACCAGGAGGTCATCCTGTCGGTCAGGAGAGTCGGCTGGTTCGGTGCTCGCCCAGCCGAGCCTCCAGTTCCTCCCCGGAGATGTCTTCCAGGTGGGTGAGGAACACCCACAGGTGTCCGAAGGGGTCGCGGAGGATGGCCGTACGGTCCCCGTGGAACTGGTCCGCCGGTTCCTGGAGCAGTTCCGCCCCGGCCGCCACGGCCGTCCGTACGAGGGCGTCCACGTCCGGGACGTACACGTGCAGGGCTGCCGAGGTCCCGCCCAGCGCGGCGGGGGGAGCGAAGGGGCCCTCAGCGGTGTCGCCGAGCATCAGGACCGCACCGCCGATCCGGATCTCGGCGTGCAGGACACCGCCGCCGGGGGCGGCGAGGCGGAAGTCCTCGACCGCCCCGAAGGCCTGTGCGTAGAAGGAGAGTGCTTCGGTGGCGTCGGCGACCATGATGTGCGGGACGACCGCCGTGCGGTAGCGCTCAGGGGTGACGGAAACGGTCTCGTGCTGCGTCTGATGCGTCATGCCCACGACCGTAGAACCTCAAGGATGGTCGAGGTCAAGTGTCGGCAAGGACCGGGTTGGTCAGGGCTTGGGGGTGCCGTCGGTGCGGGGCAGGAAGCGGGTCGCGCCCACGTAGACCCGGCCGGTGGAGCCGATGGGCTCCTCCCTGACCACCTCGCCCGTCCGCGGTGCGTTGATCATCATCGGCTCACCGTTCCTCGTTCCCGTGTAGATGCCGACGTGCGTGACCTCGGTGCCGGTGGCGGGGCGGAAGGCGACGATGTCACCCGGCCGGAGGTCGTCCGTGCCGGTGATCCGGACGCCGGCGGCGGAGCCGGCGGGCGCCTGCCCCCCGCCCGCGTCGAACTGGGGCTCCGCGTCACGCGGGATCGTCACGCCGAGGGCGGAGTAGACCTGGCCGGTCAGGCCGGAGCAGTCGTAGCCGAATCCGGAGGTTCCCGACCACAGGTAGGGCAGGCCCATGAACTTGCGGGCCTCGGCGACCACGTCCTCGCCGCTCGGCCGCCCGGCCGCCGGAACGCGCGCGAGATCGCCGGAGCGGAAGAACAGCTTGCCGCGGCTGGGCGAGTGGGCCGTGACGACGCCGGGCAGCGGACCGGGAGCCACCGGGAAGGAAGTGTTGTACGAGTACTCGCCGGAGCTCCCCGTCGATGCGGCGCCCTGGAGGGCGGCCTCGGGGGACGTGTAGCCGCGGGCCGTGGGGCGGGCCACGCGTTCCTCGTGCGTGCCCCGGGGCGGCTTGCGGTGATCGGCCGTCAGCTGGCGGTCGGGGATCCAGCCGGGGTAGGCCCCGAGGCCGGCCTCGTCACGGGGGGTGGGCTGGCCGTGTACCCAGACGTGGTCCCAGAGCACGCCGTCGCGCACCTCGGTCCGGTCGATGGTCACCCGGGCACCGTGCAGCGCCTGCGTCTCTCCGGCGACACCGCGCCGCTCGTCCAGGGTCATGGCCGCCAGCCAGCCGCGGACGTCGGCGGGGTTGGCCGTAGCCGGTGCGTCCACGGGCCGGACCTGCGCGGGGGCTACCCAGACCTGGGCCACCGTCACGTCGACGTAGCAGGTGCGGGCACCGGCGCAGGGGCGCGGCGTACCGGACGCTCCGGTGGCGGTGGGAACAGCGGTGGCAAGGGTTGCCGGGGAGGCCAGGGCGAGGAGCGCCAAGGCGGCCGTCAGGACGGGCTTCACGAAGGGCGTCGAGGGCATGCGGGGATTCTGTCCCGTGCGCGGCGTCCGCGAACCCCTCTGTCGTCCAGGCAGGGGTTTCCGGGTGGTCCGGCTCAGCCGCGGCGCGGGCAGGGCACGGCCCGGCGCCATTCGACGACGTCGTGGCCCGGGCGGGTACTGCTGGACGTCCGCCCGGCGCGGGCCGCCGGGCGGACGGGAGGACAGGAGGCCAGGAGTCAGATCAGCGCCTTCTTGTAGAAGATGCTGGAGCGCCGGTCGCCTTCGACGCCGGTGGCGAAGCCTACGAAGAGACGGGCCTCGCCGGCGTCCGTACGGTAGACCGCCAGGCCCTCGGGCTCGCGGAAGTGGAGGGTGGAGCCGGCCTTGGTGAGGACAGGGCCCTGCTTCACCGTGCCGGTGTTGATGTCGATGCTGGTGATGTAGGAGTTGCCGTCGCCGGTGGGGGTGCCGTCGCCCGGGTAGGCGTTACCCGTCAGGTAGTACATGTACGAGCCGTAGAGGGCGTAGCCCTGCGCGGTACCGGGGATGGACGGCTGCTTGAAGTCGACCAGCGGCGAGCCGAAGCCGCGCGTCTCGAAGGCCGAGAGGGGATACACGGCGATGCGCTTGCCGGCGCTGGTGTGGTAACGCACGATCATGCGCCGGTGGACCGGGTCGACGGAGCACGTGTATTCGGTGGCTCCGGAGATCGGCCGGTAGGCCGCCGCGGCCGCCGGCGAACTCAGGGTGGTGTCGGCGGTGTAACGGATGGGCGCGAGGGCGGTGCCGTACCCGTTGTCGTTCGCGTCGCACTCGATCCACAGCTCCGTACCGGAACCGCTCGGCAGAGCGGCGAAGGCGACGCCGTGGCCGAACCCGTTGAGGTGCATGTACGACAGGTAGTTTCCGTCGAAGTCCATCTTGTTGATGCACAGGTCGCCGGCGGACTCGGGGCTGTCGTCCCGCTTGGTCGCGACGAAGAGGTACTTGTTCACCCAGTCGAAAGCGAAGCTCTGCTGGACCCGGGGACCGTGCGTGTTCTTGGACCGGAACAGGTCGTACGACGGCTCAGCGAGGTCGAACCGCTGGGTCCCGGGCACGTCGGCCGACGCCGTCTGCGCGCCGACGCCGAGCCCGAGGGCGGCGAGTGAGGCTCCCGCGCCGGCGCGTATGAGGCCGCGGCGGGAGAGAAGGCCCAGCGGGCGCCCGTCAGGGCTCCTCTCACCCCCAGCCCCGGTCGTCGCGCTCGGCGACGCCGACGGTGTCCACGCGCACCTGACCGCTGTTGGTGGCGATGACGCCCCAGTACTCCGCACGGTCTCCGGACACCTTGTCGGCCGTGCCGTGATACGGGGCGTCGATCGCCTGGGGAGAGCCCCCGCTGGTGGTCAGGCGTGCTTGTCCGCAGGGTGGTGGGTGGGCTGGACCGACCAGGCCGGGGGTTCGTCGTTGCCCGAGTCCTCGTCGCGTTCCGCGTCGGCGAAGGTTGCGTGGATCTTGTCCGCGGCGTGGTGAACCGGGGCGTAGACCGCGTAGAGCTGCATGGGCTCGTCGCCGGTGTTGGTGACGTTGTGCCACGTGCCGGCGGGTACGAAGACCGCCCAGCCGTCCTCGACCTCCTGGTCGAAGTCGAGGCGGTCCTTCGCGCTGCCCATCTGAACGCGGCCGCGGCCCGCGTCGAGCCGGAGGAACTGGTCGGTCTCCGGGTGTGCCTCCAGGCCGATGTCCTCGCCCACCGGGATCGACATGAGGGTCAGCTGGAGGTACTTCCCGGACCAGGCGACGGACCGGTAGTTGGCGTTCTTCAGCGTCGCCTGCTCAAGGTCGAAACTCTGAGGTTCGGGCCCGATGTCCTTGATGGTCATGCTTGTCTCCCGGTCGACGGAGGTGGTACGTGGTACGCGTTCGGGCGCAGGATGTGCGCCGGGGCCAACCCTTCCAGACTCACGGGGGCGTTGTGACCCGACGCCAGTGACATTCAAGCCGCGCGTGAAGGACGCCACGACGCCGTGGACCGGGTTCGGCGACGGATCGCGGAGGGGGAAGCGCCGGGCCGCGCTCCCCTGCCAGCCGTTGATCCGGAGCTGAAGACGTGGAGCAGACCGTTCGACTCCAGCGTGGGTAAGGAACTGATCAGGTTCGACTACCAGTGCCGTGACGTCGTGTCCGCCCCTGGCGGATCTGCCGGGGGCAGAGGAACGACGTTCGGGAGGGTCCCGGGGGCAAGAGTGGAGTCAACGGCATCCGCCCCGACAAGGAGAAGAGATGACTCCCCTCACCATGCTCGCGCCCCGCGCGGAAGAGGGCGACACACCGCCCGGCCACTTCGACGACCACCTCGCGGCCAGGCTGCTCGACCAGCGGATCGTCTTCCTCGGCACCCAGGTCGACGAGGTGTCGGCCAACCGGGTGTGCGCGCAGCTGCTGCTGCTGTCTGCGCAGGACCCGCGCTCCGACATCAGCCTGTACGTCAACAGCCCGGGCGGGTCGGTCACCGCGGGTCTCGCCGTCTACGACACGATGCGGCTCATCCCGAACGACGTCTCGACGCTGGCGATGGGCTTCGCCGCCAGCATGGGCCAGTTTCTGCTCACCGTGGGAACGCCCGGCAAGCGGTTCGCGCTGCCGAACGCGCGGATCATGATGCACCAGCCCTCGGCGGGCATCGGCGGGACCGCCGCGGACATCGAGATCCAGGCCGAGAACTTGGAGTTCACCAAGAAGGCCGTCGAGCGGATCACCGCCCAGCACACCGGGCAGAGCGAGGAGACGATCGCCCGGGACGGCGACCGGGACCGCTGGTTCACGGCCGAACAGGCCAAGGAGTACGGGATGGTGGACCGGGTGGTGGAGTCGCTCGCCGACATCCGCCCGGCCACGCCGCGCCGACGGACGGGGCTGTGACATGGGGTCGTACACGGTTCCCTATGTGATCGAGCGGACCACGCAAGGCGAGCGGTCCTACGACGTCTTCAGCCGGCTGCTCAACGAGCGGATCATCTTCCTCGGCACCGAGATCGACGACGGGGTCGCCAACGCGGTCATCGCGCAGCTCCTGCACCTGGAGTCGGCAAGCCCGGAGCAGGAGATTTCGATCTATCTCAACTCACCCGGCGGATCGTTCACTTCCCTGATGGCGATCTACGACACGATGACGTTCGTGCAGGCGCCGATCTCCACCTTCTGCGTCGGTCAGGCGGCGTCCACGGCGGCGGTGCTGCTGGCGGGAGGAGATCCCGGGCGACGGTTCGTGCTCCGGCACGCGCGAGTGCTGCTCGGCCAGCCGGCCAGCGGCGGCCGGCAGGGGACGGTCTCCGACCTCAGTCTCGCGGCCAAGGAAATGGTCCGCATCCGCTCGCAGGTGGAGGAGGTCCTGTCCCGGCACACGCACCACGACGTGGCGACGCTGCGCGCGGACATGGACCGGGAGAAGGTGTTCACCGCCGAGGAGGCCGTGGCCTACGGGCTCGCCGACGAGGTGCTGAGCCGACGGTTCGCGTTCGTCTGAGCCCGCGCGGCCGTGGCCGAGGGCCGGGCGCGCCGGCCGGTCGGGCGGGCGCGCCCCGTCGTACCGGCCGTCGCCCCGTCCGGTCAGGCGGCGAGGCAGAAGCCGTCGTACTGCGCCGTGGGCGACGTGGGGGAGGTACGGCCCCGCACCCCCCGGCTCCGGGCGTGCCGGGCCAGCTCGTCACCGACGAGCAGGAGCACGTCGGCGAGGCCGAGCCCGAGGGCCTGGGCGGCGGCCGCGAGCACCTCGGAGGATGCCTCCTTCCGTCCGCGCTCCACCTCCGACAGGTACGGCATCGAGATCCGGGCCGCCTCCGAGACGTCCTTCAGCGTGCGCTCCTGGGCGAGCCTCTCACGCCGCAGCACGGCGCCGACAAGGTCACGCCACAGGGGCTCCCTCGGCGCGCGTGGCTGTGGACCCCCCACGGGTCGCCGCGGGGCGCCGGCCGACCCGCCGGAGCCGGGCGCCGGGGCCTGCGGGCGCAGGGAGATGACGCGGGACTCGTTCGGCGCATGAGTGCTCACTCCCCTCACCCTAGGGACCCGGGGCACGGAGGGAAGGCCCTGGCCTTCTGCCCTGAGTGAAGCCTGCCGGTGCCCGGGTTCCGGGCACGGCACGTATGTCAGGGCACCCCGACGAAGTCAGTGGCTCTTACCACTCTTGGTGAGGGGCGGGGGCGGGGTGGATCCCGGCGGCTGCGGCACGGCCGGGGTCCACACCCGGACAGCGGGACAGACGAGCAGGTCCGGCTCGCCTCGCTCCACAGGGCATCTGGTCTCGAAGATCTCCCCGGTCGTCGTGACCACCTCGACGATGACGTCGTTGCCGGTCTCCGCGATGGTGATGCCACAGGGGTTGGGCGGGTACCCGGTGGAGCTGGCGGAGAGGTTGTACCAGGTGTAGGCGGGGTCATCCGGGTTGTCCGCGTTGAAGTCGTAGACGCCCGCCAGCGCCGTTCCGTTGGGGAGCAGCACGCCCTTGTACTTGACGTCGTTCTCGTCCCAGGAGGTGGACACGTCGACGCACGGGCCTGTGGGACCGGCCGGCCCCTGAACGCCGGCGGGACCCTGCGCCCCCGTCGCACCCGTCTCACCCTGGGGGCCCTGGGCGCCCGTCGCACCCGTCTCACCCTGCGGACCCTGGGCGCCAGTCGCACCGGTCTCACCCTGGGGGCCCTGGGCGCCCGTCGCACCGGGTTCACCCTGCGGACCCTGCGCACCGGCAGGCCCCTGCGCTCCGGGCTCACCCTGCGGGCCCTGCGCACCGGCAGGTCCCTGCGCTCCGGGCTCGCCTTGCGGGCCCTGGGGACCAGCCGGGCCCTGCGGGCCGGGAACGCCCTCCGGCGGGCACTTGTCCCCGTGCCACGTGCCGTACTCGTCATCCTCATCGGCGCCCCCGCCCTTCGACGGACGGCCATCGGGATGGTCGTGCGAGCCGCACGGGCTGCTCCCGCCGACCGTCGACGGGGCCGCCACTGCCGTGACCACCGGCTTGCCCGCCGCGACGGCGGGGCCCGCCATGCCCACGAGCAGGAGCGAGAGGGAGGCCAGGGATCCCCCCGCAGTCCAGGCCCGGCTACGGGCAACGGGGCCCAGCACGGACCCGAACCTGTCCACACGACTCATCGAAGCGCTCCTCCGGAACGTAACGGCCGACCGGGAGCGGCTCCCGGCTCGACCAGAGGTATGAACGTCCATGGCATAAACGGACAACAACTCCGGCAACTTGAGTCCGAGAGACCCCACGTCCACCCATCGGCCTACTCAGCCCGCTCGATCGGATGCACGGACATCCGCCACGTGATACCGCGACCGTGAGCTGAGGCCGGGTGGCGGGCTTCCCCGTGGACGGGGCGGGACGTGCGCGCGTCGACGGGGTGGACGTACTCGGTGCGCGAGAGCGGTGGAGCCGTCCGCGCGGTGGCGGACCGGTGCGCCCACATGGACGGCCCCCTCTCGGAGGGGAAGACTGCTACTCCACCACGATGAGGGGGAGCACGGCTCCGGTGTCCTCTTGACCGGCAGCGCCCGGACCAGCGACCGCCTGCTTGCGTACACGGACGTACTTCGCCCTGACCGCCCAGGCTCCGAGGTCGGCGGTGTCCGCGCCGAAGTCCTGCCAGGCCCGGCCCCGCCTTCCGTCGTGGGGCGTCCAGGTGACGGGCCTGGTCTCCCACACCGTGACGGTGACGGTCCGGCGCAGGACCTGGTGGAACGCGTCGTCGGGGTCGGCCGGCACGGTGGGGGCCCGTAGGGAGCCGAGGCGGCCGAGGCCGAGGTGGGCGAGCGCGTACACGAACGCCTCCTCTCCCTCGTCGCCCTCGTCGGGCTGCACGGTGACGGCGGTGCCCCCGTACTGGGCAGCGTCGTACAGCGTGGCCCCGAGCACCGGATCGGACCCGCCCGTCATGACGGCCCTTCCGGAGTGACGGGGCGGTAATTTCCGGGGTTCGGAATTCTGCGGGCGGGCAGACGGATTTCATCAACCATACGGGTGGAAAGAGGCGCGTCCATGAGTATCATCGGCTGGATTCTGATGGGACTGATCGCCGGAATCATCGCAAAGTTCCTGATGCCGGGCCGGGACCCTGGCGGCTGCATCGTCACGCCGCTCATCGGTATCGCGGGCGGCCTGCTCGGCGGATGGCTGGGGAAGGTCATTTTCGACGTCGATTCCATTGACGGGTTCTTCGAGCTCTCCACATGGGTCGCGGCCATTGCCGGATCTCTCATCCTCCTGGCCGTCTATCGCCTGACGTTCGGCAGAAAACACTCCTGATGTTCACCAGGAAAAGGCGCCGCGTCCGCAAGTGGCTGAGGCGCCGGACCACGGGTGGCGGATGGGGGCCCCGCGCCCTCGTCCGCCGAGCGTTCAGGCGCCTCGCGCTGTGGGGCGTCCGCGTGATGATGTGGGGCATGCGGATGGCGGTGCGGCGTCTGATCCGCGCCGCCTTCCTCCCGGCTTGACACGCGCGCCGAGCGAAACGGAAAGGGAGCGGGGCCGTCGTCCTTTCGGCGGCCCCTTTGCCGTGCCGACCCCGTGCGCGGATCGCCGTCAGCGGCGGCGTCGCCGGGACCGGGTACGAGGCTCGGCCTCGTCCTCTTCCTCCGGTTCTGCGTCTTCTTCCAGCTCTTCTTCCGGCTCTTCGTCTTCCTCCGGCTCTTCGTCCTCGGGCTCTTCGTCCTCCTCCTCTTCCGCTCCCTCCTCGTCCTCGTACGCCCCGCCCTCGGAGTCGTCTTCCTCGTATTCGTCGTCCGCGTACTCCTCCTCGGGCTCCTCCGCCCCCTCCTCTTCCTCTTCGAGGGCCTCCTCGTGGCTCCGCACGACGTCGCCACCGCGGATCTCGCCCCGCCAGCCGTCCGGCTCCTCGTCCGAGAGGGTCACGTGCCGTGCGAAGTGCTTGAGGTCGAGGCGCAGGCGCCGGCCTTGCGCCCGCCAGAGGTTGCCCGTCTTCTCGAACAGCCCGGACGGGTAGTACTCGACGACCACCAGCACGCGGGTGAGAGCGGGAGCGAGCTCGTGGAAGGTGACGCATCCACGCGTCGTGCCCTTGGCCCCCTCGGAGGACCACACGATGCGTTCGTCGGGCACCTGTTCCTGAACGGTCGCCTTCCAACTACGGGTGGAGGGGCCGACCTTGACCTTCCAGTCGGAGGTGGTGTCGTCGCTCTGGGACACGCTGCGCACGCCCTTGGCGAAGCCGCTGAAGTCCCCGTACTGCGTCCACTGGTCGTACACGACGCGCAGCGGCGCTCCGACGTCGACGGCTTCGAAGATGTGGGTCGGTTTGGATCCGCCCTTGCGCTTTCGGCCGCCGCCGGTCAGTCCGCTGCCGATCTCCTTGACCTTGTCCTTGAGCCCGCCGACGGCCGTCCCCACGGCCGCCTTGAGCGGCGAGTCCCCCTTGAGCAGGCGACCGCCGATGTCCGCCAGGGAACCCTGGTTGTCGGCGATGCCGTAGAGCTGGTCGGTGATGTCGCCCAGCTTGTCCACGGCCTTGTCGGCCAGTTGGTCGGCCTGCGCGGAGAGGTATCCGGCGACTTCGTCGAGCAGCTGGTCGACGCCGGATCCCGAGGCCGAGCCGCCGGAGCGTCGTGCACGGTTCGTGGTGGCCATGGCGCTACCTCCGCGTCGAGGGCTTGCGCGCCGTCGTCTTCTTCGCCGGCGTCGTGGTCTTCCGGGAACCGCCACCGCGGGCCGAGGACGTCGTCCGCTTGGCCGCCGCCTTCTTCGCGGGCGGGCGTGCCGAGGACGTCTTCCTGGCGGCTGTCTTCTTGGCCGCAGCCTTCTTGGCGGTCGTTCTCGTGGCCGTCGTCTTCTTGGCAGGCGTCGTCTTCTTGGCAGGAGCCGACTTCTTGACAGGGGCTGTCCGCTTGGCCGGGGCTGTCCGCTTGGCCGGGGCGGACTTCTTCGCCGGTGCGGCCCGCTTGGCCTGCGGCGTCGTCGTCTTCGTCGTCGGCCTGGACGAGGTGGTCCTCTTCGCGGCCTTCCGGTCAGCAGGCTTCCTCGCCGGCGCGGACTTCCCGGCCGCAGGGGCCGACCGCCCGGCCGCCGGAGGCGTACGCCTGACCGTGCCGGTTCCGTTCCGGCGGGCCCGGCTGGGACGCTCTTCCTCGCTCGGTTCCGGTTCCTCCTCTTCCTCTTCCTCTTCCGCTTCCTCTTCCGGCTCCTCGGGTTCCTCTTCCTCCTCCGGTTCCTCTTCCTCTTCCTCCTCGTAGGGCTCGTCCTCGTACGACTCCTCCTCGTCCTCTTCCTCGGGGGACGCCTCCTCGTACTCCTCGTACTCGTCCTCTTCCTCGTCCGTGTCCTCGTCCGCTTCCCGGCGCCCGC
Source organism: Streptomyces sp. NPDC043896 (assembly GCF_056435605.1). Classification (NCBI taxonomy): domain Bacteria; kingdom Bacillati; phylum Actinomycetota; class Actinomycetes; order Kitasatosporales; family Streptomycetaceae; genus Streptomyces; species Streptomyces sp. NPDC043896. Next base: position 377,307 of record NZ_JBWKEE010000002.1, on the reverse strand, counting down.
GGGTGAGCTCCAGCGTGCGCTGGTGGAGCGAGTCGGCCAGGTCCGCGAGCTGGCGGTTGGCAGCCGTCTTGATGGCCTCGCGGCCCGCTTCGAGGGCCTCGCCCCGCAGCTGTTCGCCGATCTCGGCGGCCTGCGGCATCTCCCCCAGCTTGCGGACACCCTGGGCCAGGAGCTGGCCGGGCTGGAGCCCGAATCTGCGGCCTGCCAGGTAGGTGGCCAGCGACAGAGCGAGACGGGCCTTCTTCACCCGCCCCAGCACGTAGCCTCCGGCGACGGCGGCCGCCAGGGCCAACTTGGTGGTGTCGTCCATCAGCGCGATCCCTTCCCACACGGTCGATCACCCGGCCGGGGCCCGGGCGGGTGTCCGGACGGTCGGGCCGGAGCGGGTTCTGGCACCCGCGCTTCTTCAAGGGGGCACCTGCTCGCCCTGCCGTCGGATATTCCGGTTTGCCCAAAGAAAATCCGATATGCGAGGTGTGGTGCGGGCTCGGCGGGAAAGGCGCCTAGTCCGTGGAGATCCTGCGCGAGGGAAAGCAGACAGCCATGCCAGAACCGGCTCGCAGCCGTCGCCGCCCGTCCTCGGACCGGCACGACGAGCAGCCCGCCACCCAGCCGGCCGCTTCCCGCAAGAGCGGGGCGCCCAGCGCTGCGGCCGCCCTGCGGGCCGCCGCGCAGCAGCTTTCGGAACTGCTCGGCCGGCTTCCGGAGTCGGTGTCGTCCCTGAGACCCACCGAGGACGGCTGGGAGGCGGTGGTGGAGGTGGTCGAACTCGAACGCATACCCGACACCACCAGCATCTTGGGCAGCTACCGGGTCGAGCTGGACGGGCAGGGCGAGTTGATCTCCTACGCACGGACCCGGAGGTACAGCCGGGGCATGATCGACCGGCAGGGCGGCTGACACCGCCGCGGCCGGGAAGGGAAACATCATGACGGTGATGCCGCAGGGGGCTGGTGGCAGCCTCGCCCGTGGCGGCGGGGGCACGAGCAGCAGCCTCTATGACGTCCTGGAGCTCATCCTCGACCGCGGGCTGGTCATCGACGCCTTCGTGCGCGTGTCCCTGGTCGGGATCGAACTCATCAAGATCGACGCCCGGATCGTGGTGGCCAGTGTCGACACGTACCTCCGCTTCGCCGAGGCGTGCAACCGGCTCGACCTCGAAGCGGGTCCCCACGCCCCCGCCCAGCTGCCGGACCTCGCCGAGAAGATGATCGCCGGCGGGAGCAGGGGCAAGACCCGGGGCGCCTTGAGCGGCGCCCTCGAAGCCGTGACGCAGTCCCTGGGCAGCGGCAAGAGCAAGGGCGAGGACGAGGGCGAGGAACCGGAGGAAGAGGAAGAGGAAGAGCGCCAGGAGGTGCCTCCCCGGCGCCGGCGGACGGCTGCCCGGCGGCCGGTGCGGCGCGAGAAGGAGTGAGTCGTGGCTGTCTACGTCTACGCCGTCGCCCTGCGCGATCACCCCTGCCGGATCGAGGGGCTCACGGGGGTCGGCGCCGACAGCGCCCCGGTACGGCTCGTCCCGACCCGGGAGCTCCGCGCGGTGGTCAGTGACGTCGAGGGCGAGGTCCTCCCCAAGCGTCGGGACCTGGCCGCTCACCAGGCCGTACAAGACCGGCTCATGGCGGACGGGACTCCCCTGCCCCTGCAGTTCGGGTACGTCGCGACCGACGACGAGGCCGTCCGCGAGGTGCTCGAATCCCGTGAGGAGGCCTACCGCTCGGCCCTGGAGCGGGTGCGAGGCTGCGCCGAGTACAACGTGAAGGCCTACTGGGACGAGAGCCGGCTGCTGCGCCGGATCCTGGACGACTCTCCGCCGGCCCGCGGGCTGAACCAGGAGATCCTCGCCGGTTCCCGGGATCCCCGGCTGCCCCTGGAACTGGGGCGCATGATCGCCGACGAGGTCGAGGTGCGGCGCTCGGGCAGGGCGGCGGAGCTCCTCCACCTGCTGGTGCCGCTGGCCCGGGAGCACGCCCTCCACGCGCCCGGCGGCGAGGACTTCCTGAACGTGTCCCTGCTGGTACCGAAGGCCGACGAAGCGGCCCTGGTCAAGGCGCACGCCGACCTCGGCGCGGCGTACGACGACGGCGTCGCGGTCCGGCTGACCGGGCCGCTGCCCCCGTACAGCTTCCTGCCGTAGGGCAGTGCGGCAGCGCACGCGCGTCGCACGGGAAGCGGAAGCGGGAAGCGGAAGGAGCATCCGAGATGGGTCTGCTGGAGAAGCTGCTCACCGCACCCCTGTTGCCCCTGCGGGGTGTGGTGTGGGTGGCCGAGCGCGTACGGGACACGGCCGAGGCCGAGTACTACGACCCGGCGCCGGTATGGGCACAGCTCTCGGATCTGGAACACCGGCTGGAGGCCGGCGAGATCGACGAGGAGACGTACGACCAGGAGGAAGACGTGCTGATCGAGCGGCTGGCGGAGATCGAGCGGTACCGCCGCGGCCGCTGACGGAGGTGAGCGCAGGTGACGAACCCCCTGGACCGAAGGTTCGGCGCGGGACCCGCCATGACCGGCTATCCGCCGAGTTCGTCGGCGAGCCTGGCCGACATCCTGGAGCGCGTCCTGGACAAGGGCATCGTCATCGCCGGCGACATCCGCATCAACCTGCTCGACATCGAGCTCCTCACCATCAAGCTGCGGATCGTGATCGCGTCGGTCGACAAGGCCAGGGAGATGGGCATCGACTGGTGGGAGCGTGATCCGTCACTGTCCTCACTCGGTCACGAACGGTCGCTGGCAGCCGAGAACGACCGGCTGCGCGCCGAACTGGAGGAGCTGCGTGCGCTCCGGCCCGCCGCCGGCGCCCGGGGGGCCGCAGGGGACGAGCGCGAGCCGGAGCCGGAGCCCGTACCGGAGCCTGACCGGCCGGCCGCCCGCCGTACGGCCAGGAGGAGGACCGAGCCGTGACCACCCCCGGCCCGACGCTCACCTACGTCTACGCCGCCACCCCGCCCGCTCCCGTGCTGGCGGAACTCCTGCCGACCCTGACCGGGGTGGCCGGCCTCCCGGTCATGCTCCTGCCGCCGTCGGCCGGCGGGGAGGGCGGGCCCGTCGCCTTCGTCATCAGCGACGTCCCCCGCGCCGACTGGGACGAGGAGGTGCTGAGGGACCGCTTCGAGGACCTCCGCTGGCTGGAGGACACCGCGCGTGCCCACCACCGCGTCATCGAGGCCCTCGCCGCCCACACCACCGTCCTGCCCCTGCGGATGTCCACCCTCTACGAGGACCACACCCGGGCGCTGCGGGCGCTGGACGGACAGCGGCAGGGCTTCGTCACCGTGCTCGCCCGGCTGAGCTCCCGCACCGAGTACGGCGTCAAGGTCTACGTCCGGCCGGCGGACGCCGGCCCCTCGGACGCCGTGCCCGCCGGCGCCGCGGAGCAGGCCGCCGTCAGCCCCGGCAAGGCCTACCTGCGGGCCCGCCGCACCCAGCACGACGCCGCCGAGGACCACTACCGGCAGGCGCGGCTGGCCGCCGACCGCCTCGCCGAGCTGGCCCGCCGGTACGAGGCCGGGCACGTGCGCCATCCCCCGCAGAGCGGCCCCCTGGCCGACTCGGCAGCCGGGGAGAACGTCCTGAATGACGCCTTCCTCGTGCCCGACGCCCGCGCGGACGACTTCCGCGCCGCGCTGCGTGCCGCGGCCGAGGACCTGCCCGGCGTCCGGGTCGAGGTGACCGGCCCCTGGGCCCCGTACTCCTTCGCGACCCTGCCGGAGCCCACGGCCCCGGCCCCGCCTCCGCCCACGGCTCCCCCGGCGCCATGACCGCCCCCGACCTCCCCCGTTCCGGCCTGCCCGCCCGTCAGGTCTCCCTCGTCGACCTCCTCGACCGGCTCCTGGCGGGCGGTGTCGTCGTCACCGGCGACATCGTGCTGTCGGTGGCGGACATCGACCTCGTACGGATCTCCCTGCGCGCGCTCATCAGCTCCGTCACCACCTCGGACCTTCCCCCGCCTTTCCCGGACCCGGACGGAGGACCCCCCCGCCATGGACCCTGACAGCGGCAGGCACCCGGACCGCCCCGCCGCCACCGGCCTCCCCGCCCTGCGGGGCATCGGCGACGTCATGGCGGAGGCCCTGCGGGTCTCACCGGTCTCCCCCGCCGATGCCCCGCCGCCCGCCGGCACCCCCGGCCGGCGGATCCGGACCGGGCCGGACTCGGTGGGGGAAGACCTGGTGAGACTCGTCCTGACCGTCGTCGAGCTGCTGCGCCAGCTCATCGAGCGGCAGGCCCTGCGGCGCGTCGAGGCGGGCGGACTCACCGATGCCCAGGAGGAGGAGCTGGGAGCCACCCTGCTCGCCCTCCACGACCGCATGACCGAACTCTGCGCCCAGCACGGCTGCACCCTCGCCGACCTCAACCTCGACCTCGGCCCCCTCGGCTCCCTCCTCCCGCCCCAGGCTCCATGAGCAGCAGGGGAGGCACATCGCGCCTCCGGCCAGAGACGCGATCCGCACCCTGGAACGCCTGGGTTCTTTCGTTGGCGGCACCGCACACCCACCATCACCTCTACCTGTACCGTCCGAGCGATGGTTGGTGGGACCTCGGTACATGGATGCGGCGTACCTCCCAGTTGTGGTCGCAGCGGTCTTCCATCCGGGCCCCGTGCATCTGGAATACCTTCCGACAGGACCGGGACAGCAGGCGCGGGTCGTCTACGGCGAGGCATGTAGGAGCCGCGGCCACCGCAGACGCGCCACGGATCACCGACCCCCGCGTAGTGCCGCCCGGCAACCGTCTGTGACCAGCCGAGAACCTGGCCCGCCGATCGGGCAGGTGCCGGAGTCGTCGGCGGTGTCACCTCAGCCATGTTGTGTACTACAAGGCCTGTTCATGTTGCATGTGGTTGCCAGGAGGTCTGGAAGATGGGCGAGCTGCACCCGCCGGTCGAGCCGTACGAGAAGGGGTTGCTCGACGTCGGCGACGGCAACCTTGTGTACTGGGAGGTCTGCGGAAACCCGGACGGCAAGCCGGCACTCGTCGTCCACGGCGGGCCGGGATCAGGATGCGGGACCGGGGCACGTCAGTACTTCGACCCGGACCTCTACCAGGTCGTCCTGTTCGACCAGCGCGGCTGTGGCCGCAGCACCCCCCACGCGAGCGATCCCACGACCGACATGCGCCACAACACCACCCGGCACCTGATCGCCGACATGGAGCGGCTCCGGAACCACCTGGGTATCGACCGCTGGCTGCTCTACGGAGGCTCGTGGGGCTCCACGTTGATCCTGGCCTACGCCGAGACCTACCCGGAGCGGGTGTCGGAGATCGTCATCGCCGCCGTCACCACCACCCGGCGCTCCGAGATCGACTGGCTCTACCGAGGTGCGGGCCGGTTCTTCCCCGAACAGTGGGCACGCTTCCTCGAAGGAGCCGGCGGCACACCACGAGACGGTGACATCGTCGCGGCCTACGCCCACCTGATGGAACATCCGGACCCCGCGGTACGGGAGAAGGCCACGGCCGACTGGTGCGCCTGGGAGGACGCGGTCCTGTCCGGGGAGACGAACGGCGCCTCCAACCCCTACGGCGACCGCCCTCCGGCCGCTCAACTGGCCCTGGTCCGCATCTGCTCGCACTACTTCTCCCACGGCGCCTGGCTGGAGGAAGGCGCGCTCCTGCGCGATGCTCACCGCCTGGCCGGAATCCCAGGCGTGCTGGTCCACGGCCGGCTGGACCTGGCCGGCCCACTCGATACCGCATGGGAACTCGCCCGGGCCTGGCCCGATGCCGAGCTGACCGTCGTCGACACCGCAGGCCACCTGGGCAGCGACACGACCCGCGCCCATGTACTCAAGGCCCTCGACAGATTCGCTCACCAGAGATGAGACCGGACCACCCGTCGATCCCGAGCCACTGACACCTCACGTGTCGACGACCGCTGACATATCCGGGTGTCGTCCGAGGGCCATTGAGCCTTCACCGACTTGAAGTCCCAAGGGCTGGTGTGATCGGTCCTCGGGGCGCTCACACTTGCCGCCGCGCCCTCACAGGCCAACCCGACGGAGCGGGGCGTCTCACTCAAGGCTGACAGAGAGGGCGGGTGAGATCGGTGCTTCCGGCGTCTTTGGGGGAATGCCGTAGATCTTGCGCTCGACGCGATTGCGCGGTTCCGGAGCGGTCCTCAGGAGCCGGAAGCGTTGCCGGATGCCGAACCGCCCGACCTCCCGTTGTCGGCGTTCATCCCGGTGCGAGCCGAAGGTGACCGCCGAGGTTTCGGCGGAGGCTTGGGCCGCCGGGTGCGCGATGTCGCCAGCTGCACGGGGACCCCGACATCCGAAAGAAGCGCGTCCAGGGTCTCCTTGAGCCGGCGCCCGTCCGTGTGCTTGGGGTGACCGCAAGCCAGCTCGGCCACGTCATCTCCGCTGAGCAATACGACCATCAGCGTGCGCGTGGCCGGCAGAGGGTCACCCTCGTACGGCTCGACGACGCTCTCGACCAGATCTATGCGTGCCAGGTCGGCGATCGGCATCCAGGGATCCGGCCCACGCGCCCGGATCAAACGAAACCGGGGCGGTTCCTGAGTCAGGGCGAACCGAACGCGATGGACACGACGCAGTGCGCGTGCCGCGACAAAGGGGGAGGCGACAAGAGAGCCGGCCAACGCGACCAGGCCGGCCACGATCAGCGCCTGGGGAAAGTCGACGCCGAAGGCGGCCGTGAACACCATGGTCGCGACTCCCGCGAAGCAGAACAAGATCAGCATCGGCACCAGAGAGGCGAGCGCGATCAGCACCGCATGGCCGCGCGCACCGCCGGTCTCACGGAAGACGAGGTCGGTCGTGTCACCGTCAGGTCCGGGCCGCACCAACTCACCGGGAGGCATACGGCCCAGCCTAGACCCGGCCGCCAACGAGCAGAAGGAGACCGGCATGCCACGATGGGCGGACCCGACCGCCGGGTCTTGCTCACAGCGCACGACGGTCTCCTGCGATTCCGTGCACGCCGGATCCCGAACTGCCGGCACGGGTCACCGCGTGCCGCGCGGAACTGGACGAACTCGAAGAACAGCCGGCCAGGCAGCGGCAGAAGTCGCCGCCGTGCGCCAGGCCGCCGGACCCGTCACGGCCCCTCGGGGTGCCGCGAGCCAGACTGGAGTCGCTCAGCTCGGTCGGTCCCGGTCACGCCGTGCCCGAGGGCTCGTCGAGCAGCCTGCCGGCATCGCGGCGACCGAGGCCGCCACGGCCTGGGCGCAAGTTGCCCGCGCAGACGCGCCTTGAGCAATCGGCCTGGACCAACTCCTCTTCGCCCCGGACCTGGGCCGGACGGTTCGGCTTCGGCACTCGCGCCCTGCGGCCAAGCTCCATCAGAAGGAGGGCCAGTGTCGTGCCACCGGCACCCAACGCCTCGTCATAGCGCCACAGGACCATGTTCTCGCGCGTGAGCTCCGTAGCGGGCAAGCCCGCCTGGACCCGCAGGGCGACGAGTTCCGCGTGAGCAGCGGTTCGCCTGCGGACCAGATCGATGACGGCTTCGTCAAGCTCCGCGACCCTTCGGTGCGCCTGTTCAATGGAGGCGTCTCGGGGTGTGGGCATCCCAACTCCTTCCGGTGAGAGCTCGGGCGGCTGCAGGACGGTCAGGTGCCGGACACCATGGGACTGGCGGTTCGGGCGCGCCTCCAGCACGCCTGACCCTTTACACAACTCCCGGATCACAGGCCGCTGGTACGGCTATTAGGTAAGGCTTGCTTTACTCCCCATGCTTGCTTTGTATCGGTGACGGAGCGGGCGGGCAAGGCCCGCGACTGCCGCTGCGGTACGGCACTTCCCATGTCCCGGGCAGGACGTCGGGTTCCGTGACGCGGAGCGCGTCTCGGAGGCTCGGCATACCGGGACCGGCCGCGCGGACCTTTCGGTTCCACGCGGCCGGGGGGAGGGGCTGGTCCAGGACCATCGCCCGCTCCTTGAGGGCAGGGCCGCTCGGCGTGCTCGGATGCGCGGCGCCCGGTCTGGAGTGCTTCCGCCCCGGGCCGGCGGAGGTTCAGCGGGCCAGCGCCGCGGGCTCCTCGTCCGAGGTGGAAACCCCGGGACCACGCTCGACCGGAGTATCCGCCGACGGTACGAGGAACCGTGAAACGCTGAGCAGCTTCTCGCGCGTCTCTTCCAGCTCGCGCTCCGGCGTCGAGTGCGCGACGATGCCGGCACCCGCGCGCAGCCAGGTCCGGCCCTCGTGCCGGTAGATGCTCCGGAGGACGAGGGCCGCGTCGACCGTTCCGTCCGCGTCCACGGTCAGCACCGCACCGCCGTAGAGGCCCCGGGGGCCGGTCTCGGCGCGGCGGATGAGGTCACACCCTTCGGCCTTGGGGATGCCGGACACGGTGACGGCGGGGAACAGGGCGCCGACGGCGTCCCACGCGGTCCGCCCGTTCGCGAGGGTTCCCGAGAGCCGGGAGGCCAAGTGCTGGACGCTGCCGCGCTCCTTGACGGACATGAAGTCGTCCACCGTGACGGAGTCCTCGGTGCAGACCTGGTGGAGTTCCTCGGCGACGAGGCGCACGGAGGTTGCGTGCTCGAAGACCTCCTTCTCGTCCCTGTAGAGCTCCGCCCGGCGGCCGCGGTCCCCTTCCGGGTCCCCTTCGAGGGCACGCGTACCGGCCAGCGGCTGGGCGACGACGTGCCCGGCGTCGGTGACCGCGGCAACGATCTCGGGGCTGAAGCCCGCGGTCTCCCAGCCGCCCAGGCGCAGCAGGAAGGACCGGGCCGGGTCGTTGCCCCGACGCCCCTCCACGTACGTGGAGGGAAGGTCCACCGGCGAGTCCACGGGCACGACACGGGACAGGATGACCTTGGTGAGCCTTCCGGCCCGGATCTCCTCCACGGCGCCCTCGACCGCCGCCTTGTACGCGTCCGCGTCGTGGTTCTCGATGTCCGCGACCACGCGCCGGGGGCTGCCGAAGGCACCGCCGAAAGCGGCTGCCGAGCGCACCCGCTGCTCCAGGGCGTCGAGCTCGCTGGGGCCGAGAGCGCGGAGCAGGGCACTGCCGTCTTCCAGCCGCACTTCGCGCATCGGCACGGCCAGCATGGCGAGGACGGCGTCGCCGGGGGCGGCCGGGAGCCCGTGCAGGGGATAGCTGAGCTCGAAGGCCGCCCAGCCGTAGGCGCGCCATCCCTGTACGGGGATGGCGGCCAGGGCTTGATCCAGGGCTTGGAGTACGCCTTTCTCAGCCGTGAACTCCGCCGCGATGTCGGTGCCACCGGAATTCTTGACGCTGAGCGTGGTGTGGTCCGTGTGGACGGTGATCGTGCCGTGTTCTCCTTCCGCCCATCCGACGGCGCCTCGGTTCTCGTAGAGCACGTAGGCATCCGCCGAGGTTTCGCACAGGGCAGCCGCAGTGCTCAGCACGTCGCCGGTCAGCGGTATCCGGCGCTCATGGTAGGCAGGGGCTAGGGTCACGACTTCTCTCTCTTTCCCGGAGTCGGTTGGTCCGGTGGGGCGGGGTGTTCCGCGGGAATCGGTGGAAAGGCGCGCCGCGGACGTCCGGTTCGGCGGGGGCCCGCCTCACGTCGCAGGGTTCGCAGCACGTGGTCCACCGAGGGAGTCAGGTGGTCCGGAAGGTAGAAGTGCCCGACGGGCAACATGTCTGTGGCGGTGGCGCGTGACGCGACCTCCTCCCGGCGCGGGGCGTCCCACGCGGGTGCGGCAGGGTCGGGGCCCCAGGGGAACACGCACAGGCGTACTGATCCGGGGCCGGCTCAGGTCGGGTGCGTACCGGCCGATGACGCGGTGGGCCGGTCCATGGCCGGGGCCCAGTCCCGGTGGAAGCCGGGGGACCCGCCGGCCGGGCCGAAGCACACGATGCTCGCCGCGGCGTCCGGCCGGGGTGGGTACCGGCGGAACCACGGGGAGGCGCGGGCGCCTTCGGGTCCGCGTGGATGCTCAGGCATGGTCCGGTCCCGCCGCGGCCGGCCCGATGCCGCCCTCGGCAGCCCACTGCGCCTCGATCTCTTCGTCGGAGAGACCGTCGACCTCCAGGAAGATCTCGGCCACGGCCTCAAGTCGGCCGGCGTCCTCCTCCCGGGCGGTGAGCATCCGTGCGAGGCCGGCCACGGTGAGTGAGGAGAGGATGTCGTGGACCGACACGTCGTCGGTGTCGAGGGCCTCGCGGAGCCGCGAGGTGATCCGCGTGGCGAGGATGGAGTCGCCGCCGAGCGCGAAGAAGTCGTCCTCGCGGCCCACGGACCCGGCATCGAGTACGCCGGCCCAGACGCGGGCGATCACGTCCTCCAGCGCGGTACGGGCCACGGCGGAGCCGCCGTCCGTCTTCAGCTGCGCGGTCAGGAGCTCGCGCAGGGCGCGACGGTCCGTCTTTCCGTTGGCGGTCAACGGCATCTCGCCGAGCACGGCGAGGGTGTCGGGGAGCATGTGGGCGGGCAGGTGCTCGGCGGCGCGTGCCCGGATGTCCGCCGCGTCGGCCTCCTGGGTCCCCGTTGCGACGACGGCGCACAGCCTCGGGGTGGGGCCGGTGCGGAGGACGAGGGCGGTGGCCTGGCGGACGGCAGGGTGCTCCGCGAGGGCCGCCTCGACCTCTCCGAGCTCGATGCGGAATCCGCGGATCTTCACCTGGTCGTCGGCGCGCCCGAGGAACTCCAGGGTGCCGTCGGGCCAGTAGCGGGCGCGGTCTCCGGTGCGGTACCAGCGCAGTCCGTCCCGTTCGAGGAAGCGGTCCGCGGTGCGGACCGGATCGCCGCGGTAGCCGTCGGCCACCCCCGTTCCGCCGATCCAGAGCTCGCCGGCGACCCAGTCGGGGCAGTCCCGTCCCCGGGCGTCCACGACTCGGCAGCGGACGTTGCGCAGGGGGGTGCCGTAGGGGACGCTCGTCCACCGGGCGGGCACCTGTCCGCCGACGGCCTCCTGGATCGTGGAGTGGATGGCGGTCTCGGTGGTGCCTCCGAGGCCGAGGAAGCGGCAGCCGGGTACTTGGGCGTGCAGCCGGACCGGCAGGTCGACGCCGACCCAGTCCCCGCCGAGGAGGACGGCGCGCAGCGTGTCGCCGAGCGGGTCCTGTCCGGCCGCGGTGAGCAGCATGTCGAGCAGGCTCGGTACGCAGTTGAGGACGGTGACGGCGTGCCGGCGGACCAGGTCCGTCCAGGCGGCGGCGTTCTTGCGGGTGGTCTCGTCGACGGTGACGACGGCGCCGCCCGCGGACAGGGGGGCGAAGATGTCGAAGACGGACAGGTCGAAGTCGAGGGCGGACAGGGCCAGGGTGCGGTCGCCGGCGCCGAGGCCGAGTCGTTCCACGAGATCGTCGATGGTGTTGGCGGCGGCCCGGTGGGACACCTCGACGCCCTTGGGCTCTCCGGTGGAACCGGAGGTGAACAGGACGTAGGCGACCGCGCCGGGCTCGGCATACACGGGCTCGGGCAGCGGGTCGGGCCAGGTGACGGCTTCGTCCAGGGCGAGTACGCCGGGGCCGGCGGCGGAGCCGAGGACGGTGGTCACCCCGGCCCGCTCGCGGATGGACCCTGCCCGGGCGGCGGGCTGCTCGATGCCGATCGGTACGTAGTGGGCGCCCGCGGCGTGGACTCCGAGGACGGCGATGATCTGCCCGGGGCCCTTGGGGAGACTGATCGCGACGGCTTCGCCCGGCTTGACGCCGCCGGCGCGCAGGGCTCCGGCCACGCGCAGGGCCTGGTCGGCGAGCGTGCCGTAATCGAGTGCCGTCCCGTCCTCGGTGAGGATCGCGGGGGCGGCCGGCCTGTCGGCGGCCCGGGCGAAGAAGGCGTGGTGCAGCGGGTTCCTGGGGGCGGGGCCGTCGGTACGGTTGGCTTCGGCCCGTACGGCGAGCTGGGCGGGGGTGGCGAGCGGCCCGACCGGGACGTCCCAGGCGGTCCCTTCCGAGACGTGGCCGAGGAGATCGGCGAAGGCCGCGAACATGGCTTCGGCGGTGCCGTCGGGGAACGCGTCCGAGCGGACGTCCCAGTTCACGAGCAGGCCGTCGTGCAGTTCGGTGATCTGGGCGTCAAGCAGGACCTGCGGGCCCTGGGAGACGATCCACACCGGCTCGCCCAGCACCCGCTCCACGTCCGCTCCGAAGAGTTCGCCGAGGTCGAGGGCGCTGGTGAAGACGACCGGCGCCAGGACTTGCGTTCCCTGATCCCGGGAGAGGTCGCGCAGGACCTCGACGCCCGAGTACGAGGAGTGGGCGGCCGCCGCGTGCATCCGGTCCTGGGCGTCGCGCGCCCGCTCCGCGAAGCTGCGGACCTCGCTCAGGTCGACGTCGAGGAGGACCGAGCTGGTGAAGTCGCCCACGAGACCGTCCACGTCGGGGTGGAGCGGACGCCGGTCGAACATCGGGACGTTGAGCAGGAAGCGTGGCTCCCCGCTCCAGGCTCCGAGCACCTCGGCGAAGGCGGTGACGGCAGTCACCGCGGGTGTGACGGCATGCTTGCGTGCCTGCTCCGTCAGCCGCGCCCGTTGCTCGGGCGAGAGCCAGTGGTGGAGCCGGGTCACCCGGTTGGCCGGACCGCGTTCCGCCTCGGGGCGGGTCGGCAGGTCGGGCGCTCCCGGGAGCTCGCCCAGGCGGTCGCGCCACCAGGCCACGTCCTGCGGGCGCGGCGGCTCCGAGCGGCGTTCGGCGAGGTAGCGGGAGTAGCTGTAGGTGAGTTCGGGCAGCGGCTGGTCGGGGTGCTCGTAGAGGTGGACCAGGTCGGCCAGCATGACGCGGAAGCTGCGCGCGTCGGCGGCCAGCATGTCCACGTCCACGTGGACCCGGGTGCGTCCGCCCGGCATCCGGGTGAGCCGTATGTCGAGGACCTGACCGGCTGCCACGTCCAGCAGCTGGTGGGAGAGTTCGTCGCGAAGCCGGGCCGCCTGCTGCTCGGCCTCTGCCTCGCCGGCGCCCCGTAGGTCGAGGACGGGGATGCGCGTGCCGCGGGTCCACGGTCCGATGGCCTGGCGGCCGTCGTCGAGGATCCGCGCGCGCAGCATCGGGTGCCGGGCGGCGAGGGCGGCGACCGCCGCGCCCAGGCGGTCCGGGTCGACGCCGCTGCCCTCGAACTCGGTGTACAGGTGGGCGGCCACGGCGCCCAGGGTCTGCGCACCACGTCCGATCCAGTAGGCGTGTTGCATGAGGGCGAGCGGGAAGGGCTCCTGCTCATCCGGAAGGTCAGCGGACTCGGCAGGTTCCGGGGCGGGGGCGGTGGTGTCGCCGTCGGCGGGAGCGGGCTGCCGAGCGGCAGCGGCGAGCAGATTCCCCCAGCCGGCCAGGGTCGGCTGCCGTGCCAGGTCGGCGAATCCCACGTCCATCCCGGCCCGGCGGAAGCGGTCGGCGATCCTCATCAGCTTGAGTGAGTCCAGGCCGAGTTCGATGAGGTTGACCTGGTCACCGATGGGCTCGGCGTCCGGGCCGAGCAGCTCGGTGACCGCACGGCGGAGGTCATCGATGGACAACATGAGCGGCATCCTCCCAACGCGTCGTGTGGTGCAGGAGTCGTGGCCCTGCCCCGCCTGTTCCGGAAGACCGGCCAGAGGCGGTGGGGACCCGTAGGACCGATGTCAAGTGGCGTACAAAGCAACAGACATGACCATCCTGAGCACCCTTCGCGATGGAGGTGTGCAACGGCGGCACTTAGGTTAACCTAACCAGACATGATTGTGGATACCGCCATCAGTTTCGACGTCCACGCCCTGACGAGCGGAAACCAGTGAGGTGCGCGCGACGCCCTCCGGCCCACGAGAGTCGAGCCATCGTGACCCATGACGCGACCACACCCCCCGCGCCCCTGCCTTCGGGCCTGACCCCCTGGCCGGAGGAATTCGCAGCCCGCTACGTGGCGGCCGGCCACTGGGACGGGCGCACGCTCGGCACCCTGCTCCGCCACTGGGCGCAGGAATACGAGGACCGCACGGCGATCGTGGCGGGCAACGAGCGACTGACCTATCGTCAGCTGGACGCGCGCGCCGACCGGATGGCCGCCGGCCTCGCCGATCTCGGCATCCGGCCCGGCGACCGGGTCCTCGTCCAACTCCCGAACAACGCGGCGTTCCCGGTCCTGTTCTTCGCCCTGGTCCGCCTGGGGGCCATTCCCGCGCTCACGCTCCCGGCCCACCGGGTTGCCGAGATCGGCCATCTGGCCCGCCTGTCCGGCGCCGTGGCCTACGTGACAGCCGACGAGTACGGGGCCTTCGACTACCGGACGCTGGCCGCCGCGGTTCTGGAGCGGGCTCCCGGGCTGCGGCACGTGCTCGTCACGGGCGATCCCGGTCCGTACACGGCACTCGCGAAGGTGGACGCCGAGCCCCGCGCCTTCCCCGACCCCGACCCCGCGGACGTCGCCCTGCTGCTGGTGTCGGGAGGTACGACGGGTGTTCCCAAGCTGATCCCGAGGACCCACGACGACTACGGGTTCAACGCGCGTGCCAGCGCCGCCGCGTGCGAACTCGATCAGGACACCGTGTACCTGGCGTGCCTGCCGATCGCGCACAACTTCCCCCTGGCCTGTCCCGGCATGCTGGGGACGTTGTCGGTCGGCGGCAAGGTCGTGCTCTCCCCCTCGCCCGCCCCCGGCGACGCCTTCTCGCTGATCGAGGCCGAGCGGGTCACGCACACCGCTCTGGTGCCGCCGCTGATTCCGCTGTGGATCGACGCGGCGGAGTGGGACCCGGCCGACATCTCCAGCCTCCGCGTCCTGCAGGCCGGCGGATCCAAGCTCTCCGCCGACCTCGCCCGCACCATCCCCGATGCCCTCGGCTGCGCCGTCCAGCAGGTGTTCGGCATGGCCGAGGGTCTCCTGAACTACACCCGTTCCGAAGACGACGCCGAGCTCGTCGCCGTGTCCCAGGGACGCCCGCTCAGCGTGGACGACGAGCTGCGCATCGTGGACGCCGACGGCCGGGAGGTTCCGCCCGGTGAGACCGGCGAACTCCTGGTGCGCGGACCGTACACGCTGCGCGGCTACTACCGCGCCCCCGAAGTGAACGCCGTCGCCTTCACCCCTGACGGCTTCTACTGCTCGGGCGACCTCGTCCGGCAGCTCCCCTCCGGGCACCTCGTGGTGGAGGGCAGGGTCAAGGACACCATCGACCGCAACGGCGAAACGGTGTCCGCCGAGGAGGTGGAGGCCCATGTGGCGGCCCACCCGCAGGTGCGCCGCTGCTCCGCCGTCGGAATTCCCGACCCGGGCGGCGAGGGAGAGCGCATCTGCGCGGTCATCGTGCCGGCCGCCGCCGACGGGCCCACGCTGCGGGAGCTGCGCGGGTTCCTGCTGGAACGTGGTGTCGCCGCGTTCAAGCTGCCGGACCGGGTGGCCACGGTGACCGACCTCCCCCTCACGGCCATCGGGAAGATCGACAAGCGTGCCCTGCGCGCCATGCTGACCGCTTCCGAAACCTCTTCCGACCGGGCCTGAGGCCCCGCCCGGACCGGCCTGCGCCCCGGAGCGCGGCGAAGGCCTCCTGACGGCTCGACGCCGGGAGGCCCCCACCGCGTGCGCGGTGGGGGCCTCCGTCATGGGGCCTCCGGTCAGACGACGTCGACGCGGGCCTTGGTGACGGCCGCGGCGAGATCGTTCAGCACCTTGGTGAAGCGCTGGTACGTGAACGGGGTCTCGGTCTGCCAGTCGGTGACCTGGCCGGCCTGAACGGCGGGAGCCGCCTTCCACGTGGGGTAGGTGTCGAGCTGCTGGTGGGTCAGGCCGCCCTCGGGACGCGAGTCCTCGAGCACGAGGTCGGCCCGGTAGCGGCCGGCCTGCTCCCAGCTGAGGGGCTCGAAGCCGGCCTCGGGCTTCTCGGGCTTGACGATGTCGAGGCCGAGCTGCTGGAAGTACTTCACGTCACCGTGGAAGGCGGGGTCGGCGACGAAGAAGTTCTCCTTGGTGCCGGAGACCACGGCGACCGACAGGCCCTTCTTTGCCTCGGCGGCCTTCTTCACGCTCTCCGCGGCCGCCTCGAAGTCGGCCCTGGCCTTCTTGACCGCGGCGCTCTCCGGGTCCGCTCCCAGCGCCGCGGCCAGCTCGCCGAAGCGCTTGACGGCATCCGGGACCGCTACGCCCATCAGTTGGATGACTGCGATCGGGGCGACCGCCTCGACCTTCTTCATGACGTCTTCGGGGATGTACCAGACCATCGGGCCGTAGGCGATGGTGACGATCAGCTCGGGCTTGAGCGCGATCAGCTTCTCCATCTGGAACTCGCCGAACGCGGTGCCGACCGAGGTGGTCTTCGCGAGGTCGACGTTGCCGATCTGCGGGCTGGGCCTGCCGTCCCCGGTCTTCTGGGGGCCGAAGATGCCGACGGGCTGGATCCCGAAGTCCCAGAGAGCCGCGGCAGGATGGGACTGGGCGACGATGCGCGCGGGGCGCTTGGCCAACTCGATCTTCTTGCCGCGGTCATCGGTGAAGCTCCAGGGACCGCTGGGAGCGGACGTGCCCGAAGAACCCTTGTCCGAGTCCTCGGGCTTCCCGGAACCACCGCAGGCGGCCAGCAGCGGGGCGGCGGCCACGACAGCGGCGAGGGCCAGGAAGCGGCGGCGGTCGGGGCGGAGGCCCGGCACCGAGGAGGCCGGGGCGTTGTCGAAGATGGGCATGGTTGTCCTTCCAGGCGCGGCGATCGCCACAGGATCGTGCGGGGTGGTGGCGTGCGGGGAGGGTGTGGAACGCCGGTCAGTCGGCCGAGGCCGCCGGTTTCGCCTCGCGGACGGCGACGGCGTGGTGCCTGCCGATCGGGATGATGTGGGGGCCGCCGCCCGCAGGATCGTCGATGACCTTGCAGCTGAGCCCGAAGACCTCGAAGACGAGTTCCTCGTCTATGACGTCGGCCGGCGCGCCCTGTGTGACGATCTCCCCGTGCTTCAGGGCGATGACGTGGTCGGCGTAGCGGCAGGCGTGGTTGAGGTCGTGAAGCACCAGGACGACGGTGCGGCCCTGGTCCCGGTTCAGGTCGACGACGAGGTCGAGGATGTCGATCTGGTGGGCGAGATCGAGGTGGTTGGTGGGCTCGTCGAGCAACAGGACGGGGGTGCCCTGGGCCAGGGCCATGGCGATCCAGGCCCGCTGGCGCTGACCGCCGGAGAGCTCGTCCACGCTGCGGTCCGCCTGCTCCGTGAGCCCGGTGGCCTCCAGGGCGTCGTAGACGGCGTGCTCGTCCTCGGGCGACCACTGCCGCCACCAGGACTGGTGCGGGCTGCGACCGCGTTTGACGAGGTCGAGGACGGTGATGCCCTCCGGCGCGACCGGGGACTGGGGCAGCATGCCCAGCCGACGCGCCAGTTCCTTGCCCCTCAGGGAGTGGATGAGCTGACCGTCGAGGTACACCGAGCCCCGCTCGGGCGTGAGCAGGCGGGAGAGTCCCCGCAGCAGCGTGGACTTGCCGCACGCGTTGGCCCCGATCACTGCGGTGACCTTGCCGGCCGGGATGACCACGTCGAGGCCGTCGACAACGCGCCGGCCGTCGTAGGCGAGGGTCAGCCCCTCCGCCACCAGCCCCTGGGGTCGTTCGTCCACTTCAGCCTCCTGATCCGGTGCGGTTGGACCTGCCGAGCAGCCAGAGCAGGCAGGGGGCGCCGAGCACACCGCAGACGACGCCCACAGGAAGTTCGGTGGCGTCCAGCAGTTGGCGGCCGATCACGTCGCCGGTGAGAACGACGAGGGAGCCGACCAGGGCGGAGGGAACGAGCGCCGGACCGGGTGCCTTGACCAGCCGCAGCGCGATCTGAGGGGCGACCAGTGCGACGAAGGCGATCGGGCCGGCCGCGGCGCTCGCGAAGGACACGAGTGCCGCGCCCACTACGAGAAGGACGATCCGGGCGGTCTGGACCGGCAGTCCGAGGACCTTGGCCGTCTCGTCCCCGAGTTGCAGCCCGTTCAGCCACGGCCCCACCAGCACCACCGCCGGCAGGAGCACGGCCAGGGAGACAGCCAGCGGGCCCACGTGGCTCCAGTCACGGGCGTTGAGGCTGCCGGTGAGCCACATCAGGGCCTGCTGGGCCTGGTACACGCCGGCCTTGAGCAGGAGGTAACTCGTCGCACTGGTGCACAGGGCGGCGATGCCGATGCCGACGAGGACGATGCGGTACCCGGTGGTGCCGCCCTTCCAGGCGAGCGTGTAGATCACGGCCGTGGCACCCAGCCCTCCGGCCAGGGCGAACGTCTGGAGTCCGATTCCGGAGCCGACGCCGAACAGCAGGCCCGCCGTCGCCGCGGTCCCGGCGCCCGCCGAGATGCCGATGACGTCGGGGCTGGCCAGGGGGTTGCGGGTGAGGGTCTGGAAGACGGCACCGGCGACACCGAAGGCCGCCCCGCACATCAGCCCTACGAGGGCCCTCGGCAGGCGCAGCTCGTGGACCACCATGTGGGTGGCCGGATCTCCGCCGCCGAGAAGGGCTCCGGCGACCTCGGCGAGCGGGAAGTCCAGTTCACCGTAGGCGACTTCGACGACGAAGGCGAGGCCGACGGCGGCCACGAGGGCCAGCGTGACCAGGAGGCTGCGCGGGCGGACGATCCAGGAGGCCCGGGTACGGGGCACCCGCAGGACCACGCCGCCGGCGGACCGGGGGCCGGCGCGCTCGGGTGCGGTTGCGAGGGTGGTGGGCATCTCTCAGAGCTCCGCAAGTCGGCGGCGGCGGACCGACAGGATGAAGAACGGTGCGCCGACCGCCGTGACGACGATGCCGACGTGGAGTTCGTCAGGGCGGGCGATCAGCCGCCCGACCAGGTCGGCGGCGAGCAGCAGGCAGGGTCCGAGCAGGGCCGAGTAGGCGACGATCCAGCGGTGGTCCGGTCCCGTGAAGCGGCGGGCGATGTGCGGGATGACCAGTCCGACGAACGCGATCGGCCCGCAGAGGGCCACCGCACCTCCGGCCAGGAGAGTGACGGCGGCCGCGCCTCGGATCCGGACCATGCCGACGTTCTGTCCGAGAGCTGTGGCCAGTCCGTCCCCCAGCGCCAGTTTGTTCAGCGCGGGCGCGGTGAAGGCGGCCAGCAGGGCGCCTGCCCCGATGAAGGGCAGCACCCCCACGAGCACCTCCGCCGGCTGGCCGGTCAGTGAACCGACGGCCCAGAAGCGGAAGTCGCCGAGGGCCGCCGCGTCGAACAGGAGCACGGCGTTGACGAGGGACAGGAGCAGGGCGGACACGGCGGCGCCGGCGAGGGCGAGCTTGGCCGGTGTGGCACCGCCCCCGCCCGCCGCGCCGAGGGCGTAGACGAGGGCGATGGTGAGGACCGCGCCGACGAACGCGAACCACACGTAGCCGTAGACGGCCGTGACACCGAGGAGACCCGTGCCGACCACGACACCGAGCGACGCCCCGGCGCTGACACCGAGAAGGCCGGGGTCCGCGAGCGGATTACGGGTCAGCCCCTGCATCAGCGCCCCGGACATGCCGAGGGCGGCGCCGACGGCGAGCCCGAACGCGGTTCTGGGAACGCGCATCTGATGGATGATCCCGGACTCCTCGCTCCCGTCCGGATGGAGCAGGAGGTCGAGGAGGCGGTCGGCCGGGATCGACTTGGTACCGAGGGCGAGGGAGGCCGCGCACAGCAGCACCAGGACGAACAGGCACAGGGGAACGGCCGCGAGATGTGGGGCAGTCCGACGCGCGGCCGCCTTGGACGGTGCAGGCGCCGCGGTCAGGCCGGTGGTCCCCCGACGCGCACCGCGCGGAGGGGGAGAATCGGAAAGCACGCAGAGAGGATAGCCATACCTAAGTATGAGCCAGCAAGCGTTACGCGGATGCTGTTGCCCCTCTGTTATCGCCGTGTCCGAGCTCGTCGTTTCCCCGATCGGAATTGACCATCTCGTCGCTATCCAGCCAGAGTTGACGGTACATCAGAGAAACGCCGACGAGGGCCACCAGGCACAGCGCTCCGCCGCCCGCGACTGCCGCAGCAGGCCCCACCGCCGAGGAGGCCACGCCGGCGATGACCCCGCCCAGCGCGGGAGCTGTCATGGCCTGGGCCAGCCACAGGCTGCTGACCCGCCCCTGGAGCGGGTCGGGCGTGTGGGTCATCAGCAGCGTCCGGCGCATGATCTCGGAGACCGTGTCCGCAATTCCACCGAGGGCCAGGAAGACCAACCCGAGGCCGAGCCAGGGGCTGAGACCGAAGCCGAGGCAGGCCAGCCCCCAGCCGGCCACGGCCGCACAGAGGACACGCCAGTGGCGGCGCGTCCGGCCGGTCCACCCGGACGTCAGGGAAGCCAGCGCCGAGCCGATCAGCGGCGCGGTGGTGAGCAGGCCCACCAGTTCGGGGCCGCCACCGAGACGTCGCTCCGCGATCTCGGGGAACAGCGCGTTCGGCGTGGCGAAGACGGCCGCGCACAGGTCGATGACGAGGACCGCCGACACCACGCGATGGCCCCCGATGAACCGGAAGCCTTCGCGCAGGGCCCCCAGGGCGCCGCCGCCACCGGGGAGGGCGCCATCCGCCGGAGAGGCACCCGCCCGCTCCTCCGATTGCGTCAGGCCGTCACCGGGAGACCCGGACCCGTTCGGGGGCATGGGGGCCAGCCTCGTCAGCAGCAGGGTGGTGACCGCCGTGCCCGCCGCCGCGAGGGCGAACGTCGTGGCGAGTCCCGGGCCCGCGATCAGCACACCGCCCAGCATGGGGCCGGCGATCGAGCCGAGGGTGGTGGTGACGGTCACCAGGGCCCCCGTCGCCGGGATGTGTTCCTCGCTGACGAGAGCGGGGAGCACAGCCGTGAGTGCGGTCTCCGCGACCCCTTCGGTGAAGCCGAAGAGCGCGCCGGTGACGTAGACCACCCACAACGACGGCCGTTCGGCCGCGGCGTTCACGGCGAGCACGGCGAAGGTGACCACCGCCCATGCACTGCCGATCAGGATCAGCCCCTTGCGGTCCCGCCTGTCGGCCAGGACGCCGCCGGCCAGGAAGCCGAGCAGCAGCCCAGAGCCCAGAACGAGGCTGACCATGCCCACCTGCGCCGAGGAACGGGTCCGTTCGTAGACCTGGACCACCACACCCACGGAGGTGAGTCCTATGCACAGCAGGGCGAGGACGCGGGCCGCCAGGACAAGCCCCAGAGGACCGCCGGCCCGGAGCGGAGAGAGATCAAGTGCCAGCGCTTTGATTCGCAACTCCCGGCCTCCACCTGGGGTTTGCCTCCCGCCAGTGGCACCCGGCGAGCGGGCCGACGATAGCTGGATAAGGCTATCCTAAGTTATGGTTCGGCCCATCAGCCATGCCATGAGGGGACGTGAACCTTCGTGTCGGATGCGATCATCGGCCAGAACGACGAATTCATGGACCGGCGCCGGGAGTTGATGCGTCGCCGGCTCGCCGCCCGGGGCATCGTCCGACAGAAGGACCAGGGCCCGTCCGAGCCGCCCCCGGTCGTACGCGCCACCGGGCCCACCCCCCTGTCCGCCGCGCAGCGCCGGATGTGGCTGCTCCACCAGCTGGAGCCACAGGGAACCTCGTACAACATCAGCGTCGCGGTCCGTCTGTCCGGCTCCCTCGACGTGCCGCGGTTCCTCGCGGCGCTGCGGGCCGTGAGCCGGCGTCATCACGTCCTGCGCACCGTCTACCGTACCGACGAGAACGGGAACCCCCTGCAGGTGGTCCTGCCGGATGCCGTCCTCGACGTCCCCGTCACCGACCTGACCGCCGTAGGCCACGACGCGCAGGAGGCCGAGGTCGACGCGGTCGCCGCGCGGTTGGCGGCCCGTCCCTTCGACCTCGCCCAGGACACCCCCGTCCGCTTCGGGATCCTGCGGCTGGCCGCCGCCGAGCACGTCCTCGTCCTGGTCGCCCACCACATCGCGTGGGACGACGCCAGCTGGCAGGTACTGCTCCGTGATGTCGCGGCCTCTTACAGGGGCGAGACCCTGTCCGAGCCGCCCGTCCAGTACGCCGATCTCTCGCTGGCCGAGAACCTGCACGCGGCGTGGACCGAGGCCGACCTGGCCTACTGGCGCCAGGCCCTCGATGACACCCCCGCGCCGCTTCCGCTGCCGACCGACTTCCCGCGCAGGGCCGCACGCGCGCAGGAGGGCGGCCGGCTCGTGCGGACCCTCCCTGCGGCCCTGCGGGACAAGGTGCACGCGCTGTGCCGGGCGGAGGGCGTCAGCCCGTTCATGGCCCTGCTCGCCGCCTTCAACACCCTGCTGCACCGGACATCGGGGGCCCCGGACGTCCTCGTCGGCTCCCCGGCCGTGCTGCGATCCGCGGGCGGGGCCGAGAACCTCGTCGGCAACTTCGGCAACACACTCGTCCTGCGGACGACGGCCGGCCCCGGGATCACGTTCAAGGCCTTGCTCGCATCCGTTCGCACCATGTGCCTGGGGGCCTACGCCCACCAGGCGGTGCCCTTCGACGTCCTGGTGCAGGAGCTGCGACCCGAACGCACCATCGGCCACCACGTGTTCTTCGACGTGATGTTCTCCCTCCGCAGCGACGTCTGGGAAGGGTTCGACCTGCCCGGCATCCGGCTGGCCGAGCGGGCCGTGCCGGGCAACGCCGCCGCCTTCGATCTGGCGGTGTCCGCCGTCCTGGACGCGGCGGGCACGCTCACCCTCGACACCACCTACCGCCGGGACCTGTACTCGGAGGCCACCGTCGAACGGTTCCTGGGCCGCTTCGAACGGCTGCTGGAAGCAGCCCTGACGGCACCCGGCACCCCGATCGGCGACCTGGAGCTCCTCGACGGCGACGAGCTGGAAAGGGTGTTGACCACCTGGGGCGCCGGCAACCGGCCGCCGCTCCCCTCCCTCACCATCCCCGGACTGTTCGCCGAGCAGGTGCGCAAGAGGCCTGGGGCGACGGCGCTGACCTGGGAGGCGGAAGGGACGGCGGGGGCGGCGGGAACCGAGCACCGTCTGACGTACGCCGAGCTGGACGAGCGGTCCGACGCCCTGGCCCGCGAACTCGCCGCCCTGGGCGCCGGTCCCGAGCGGGTCGTGGCCGTCGCCCTGCCCCGCACCGGAGAGTTCCTCGTCGCCGCCCTCGCCGTGATGAAGGCAGGTGCGGCCTACCTCCCGGTCGACCCCGAGTACCCGGCGGACCGGATCGCCCTGATACTGAGGGACGCCCGGCCCGCCCTGGTGGTCACCGACACCGCCGGCTCCGGCCGCCTGCCCTCCGGCCCGTCCGTCCGGGTCCTCGTGGACGACCCGTCCCGGCCCGGTCCGGGCCGCACGGCGGAGTTGCGGCCGCCGACACCGGCGCAGGCCGCCTACCTGATCTACACCTCGGGTTCGACCGGCCGGCCCAAGGGCGTGGTCGTCACCCACCTGGGCATCCCCGGTCTCGTGTCGACGATGGCCGAGGGCTTCGGTGCCGGGCCCGACAGCTGCGTACTGCAGTTCGCCTCCTTCAGCTTCGACACCTCGGTGTGGGAGTGGACGATGGCCCTGCTCACCGGCGGCACGCTGGCCATCGTGCCCGCCGACAAGCGCCTGGGGGCCCCGCTCGCCGACTTCTGCGCGCGGCACGGCGTCACCCACCTGACCCTGCCGCCCGGTGTCCTGGCGACTCTCCCCGACGAGCACGCGCTCCCTGCCGGGGCCACGCTGGCGGTCGCCGGCGAGGCCTGTCCGGCCGATCTGATGCGCCGCTGGTCCGCCACCACGCGCATGTTCAACTCCTACGGCCCCACCGAGACCACGGTCGACGCCACGCTGTGGGCCTGCACCCCGGACCACGAAGGAACCGTGGTCCCGATCGGCACCCCCGTGCACAGCACCGCGGTCCGCCTGCTGGACCACCGGCTCCACCCTGTGCCCCCGGGCACGCCGGGTGAGCTGTACGTCGCCGGTGACGGTCTGGCCCGCGGCTACCTCGGCCGCCCGGGACTCACCTCGGAGCGGTTCGTCGCCGACCCGTTCGGTGCACCCGGCACTCGCATGTACCGCACGGGCGACCTCGCCCGGTGGACCGCAGGAGGCGTCCTGGAGTACCTCGGGCGGGTCGACCACCAGGTCAAGATCCGCGGCTTCCGCGTCGAACCCGGCGAGATCGAGCAGTTCCTGCTCCGTGCCGACGGCATCGCCCAGGCCGCGGTCATCGCCCGCGAGGACACCCCGGGGGACCTCCGGCTCGTCGCCTACGTGGTCGGCGCCGAAAGCGCCCCGGAGCCGAGTGTGGAGGCCCTGCACGAACGGCTCGCCGCAGCGCTGCCCGCGCACATGGTCCCCGCGGCCATCGTGCCCCTGGAGAAGCTGCCGCTCACCGACAACAACAAACTCGACCGCCGGGCGCTGCCCGCCCCGGTGTACGGCGGCGGCACGCACCGCGAGCCGGCCACCGCCGCCGAGGCCACCCTGTGCGCCCTGTTCTCCGACGTGCTGGAGACCCCCGCCGGGCCCGACGACGACTTCTTCCTGCTGGGCGGGCACTCCATGCTCGCGGCCCGGCTCATGACACGCATCGAGGCGGAGTTCGGCATCCGGCCGCCCCTGCGCGCCCTGTTCGACACCCGGACGCCCGCAGGACTCGGCCGGCTGCTCGACGGGGGCCGGCCCACGGCGGCGGGCGGACGTCCGGCACTGACCCCCGGAGCGGCCGGCGAGGGGCCGCTGCCCCTGTCGTTCTCGCAGCGGCGCCTCTGGCTCCTGCACCAGTTGGAGGAGCCCGGCCCCGCCTACAACATCCCGACCGCGCTGCGGATCAGCGGCCCGCTGGACCACGGCGCGCTCGCCGCCGCCGTGGCGGACGTCGCGTCGCGGCACGAGACCCTGCGCACCGTCTTCCGCGCGGAGGACGGCAGGCCGTACCAGCTGGTGCTGAAAACCGGGCAGGGACCGCGCCTTCAGGTACGCCGCTCGGCACCGGACACGGTGGACCACGCCCTCGCCGAGGCCGCCGCGCACGTCTTCGACCTGGCCCAGGAGCCTCCGCTCCGGGCCACCCTGT
Organism: Streptomyces sp. NPDC043896; assembly: GCF_056435605.1. Classification (NCBI taxonomy): domain Bacteria; kingdom Bacillati; phylum Actinomycetota; class Actinomycetes; order Kitasatosporales; family Streptomycetaceae; genus Streptomyces; species Streptomyces sp. NPDC043896. Next base: position 352,510 of record NZ_JBWKEE010000002.1, on the reverse strand, counting down.
TCGCCTGCGGACCCGAGGAGCACGTGTTGCTCCTGCTGCTCCACCACATCGCCGGTGACGGGCAGTCCCTCCCGGTCCTGGTCGGCGACCTGGCCGCGGCCTACCGGGCCCGGCTGGGCGGTGAGGCCCCGGAGTGGGAGCCGCTCCCCGTCCGGTACGCCGACTTCGCCGTCTGGCAGCGCGAGCTCCTCGGGGCCGCTTCCGACCCCGGCAGTCTCACGGCTCTCCAGTCTGCGTACTGGAAGGACGCCCTGGACGGGGCCCCGGACGAGCTGCGCCTGCCCACGGACCGGCCCCGTCCGGCCGAGGCCACCAACCGTGGGGGTATGGTCCGCTTCCGTGTCGGGGCCGAGCTCGCGCAGCAGGTCCGTACTCTCGCCGCCGGCCTGGGGATCACCCCGTTCATGGTCTACCAGGCCGCTGTCGCCGCCCTGCTGACCCGCCTCGGGGCGGGCGAGGACATCCCGCTGGGCACCCCTGTCGCGGGGCGTTCCGAGAAGGAACTGGACGGGGTCGTCGGCCTCTTCGTCAACACGCTGGTCCTGCGCACCGACACCTCTGGCGATCCGTCGTTCGAGACCTTGCTCCACCGCGTCCGCGACACCGCGGTCTCCGCGTTCGAGCACCAGGACCTGCCGTTCGAGCGGCTGGTGGAGATTCTCAACCCGCCTCGCTCGACGGCCCGTCACCCCCTGTTCCAGGTGATGGTGGTGCACCAGTCCGGTACCGCCTCGAAGCTGCCGGTGCCCGGGCTCCGGTCCCGGCCCGAAGTCGTCTCCGCCGGCACCTCCACCTTCGACCTGAGCCTCACCTTCATCGAGGGTTTCGATCCCGATGCCGAGCCCGGCGGCGTCGGCGGCTTCGCCGAGTACAGCGCCGATCTGTTCGACCCGGACACGGTGGAGCGGCTGGTCGGCCGGCTGCTGCGGCTGCTGGCCGCCGCCGTGGCCCGCCCGGAGCTCCCGGTCTTGGCGCACGAGGTCCTGACCGACGCGGAGCGCGACGTGCTGCTCGCCGCGCCGGTGCCCTCCCCTGCCGCTCCACCGCTGCACGAGGCGTTCGCGGCACGGGTCCGGCGGACGCCGGATGACGTGGCGCTCGTGCTCGGCGGCGGTTCGGGAGCCCCCGAGCGTCTCACCTACGCCGAGCTCGACGCCCGCGTCGACCGGATCGCCGCTCTCGCCGCCGCGCACGGCGCCGGTCCCGACCGGCTGGTGGCCCTCGCCCTGCCGCGGCACGAGATGGTGCCCGCGCTGCTCGGTGTCCTGCGCTCCGGGGCGGCCTTCCTGCCGCTCGACCCCGGCCATCCCGTCGAGCGGCTGGTGCGGACCCTGGACGACGCCCGCCCCGTCTGCCTGCTGACCACCGGCGTCCTCGCTGCGGCGATGCCCTCGGAACAGGGCCTGCCCGTGGTGCTCGTGGACTCGGACGCCCCCCTGCCCGGAACGGGTTCCGCGGTGGTCCAGTCCCGGCCATCCGACCTGGCGTACGTCATCTACACGTCCGGCTCGACCGGCCTTCCCAAGGGCGTGGGCGTCACGCACGGCAACCTGGCCAACCTGTACGCGGCCCACACCTCGACCCTGTTCCCGGCGGAGGTCCCCGAGGCCGGAGGCCGGCGACTGCGGGTGGGGCACATCGCTCCGTTCGCCTTCGACGCCTCGCTGGACCCGGTCGTCCTCATGGCCGGCGGCCACGAGCTGCACGTCCTGGACGAGCTCACCTACCCCGACGCCGAGGCAGTGGCGGCGTACGTCGACCGCGAGCGGATCGACTACCTCGACCTCACGCCCGCGCACCTCCAGCAGCTGATCAAGCACGGCCTGCTCGACGAGGGCCGCCACCGGCCGGTCCTGCTCGGCCCCGGCGCGGACGCCATGCCCGACGCGCTCTGGCGGGAGCTGGGCACGCATCCGGCGGTCACCGCGTACAACTTCTACGGCCCGACCGAGTGCACCGTCGACTCGGTGGTCGCCCTCGTCACGGGCGAGGGCTCCCCTCGCATCGGCCGCCCCATCCGCGGCGCGACGGCCTACGTCCTCGACGACCGGCTCCGCCCGGTCCCTCCGGGCGTGACGGGCGAGCTCTACCTCGCCGGCGCCGGGCTGGCCCGCGGCTACCTGGGCCGGCCGGGCCTCACCTCCGAACGGTTCACCGCGGACCCCTACGGCGCGGCCGGTACCCGGATGTACCGCACGGGCGACCTCGCCCGGTGGACGGGCGACGGCGAGCTGGAATGCCTGGGCCGGGCCGACCACCAGGTGAAGATCCGCGGGTTCCGCATCGAACCGGGCGAGATCGAGGCGGTACTCGGCCGCCACGAGGGCGTGGCCGAGGTCGCGGTGATCGCCCGCGACGACCTGCCCGGCTCCCGCCGCCTGGTCGCGTACATCGTGCCGTCAGCCGGCCACGAGGCCGACCCGGACGCCTGGCGTGACCATGCCGCGGCCCTGCTGCCCGACCACATGGTGCCCGCGTCGTGGGTCGCGATGGACAGGCTTCCGCAGTCCTCCCACCGCAAGCTGGACCGGGCCGCGCTGCCGCTTCCCGTCCTGCCCGGGCAGGGCGCGGGCCGGGCCCCCGCCACGGCGGCGGAACAGCTGTTCTGCGACCTGTTCTCCGCCCTGCTGGGTCAGGAAGGCACGGACGCCGACAGCAACTTCTTCGAGCTGGGCGGCGACAGCGTCATCTCCCTCCAGCTGGTGAGCCGGGCCCGCGCGGCCGGATGGTCGATCGGCCCCCGGGAAGTGTTCCGGTACCAGACCGCGGCCGCACTCGCGGCGGTCGCCAAGCCGCTCGATGCCGCACCGGACCGGCCGGCGGACCCCGGCACGGGCCGGGTCGCCGAGACCCCGATCACCGCATGGCTCCGCGAGCTCGCGGCATCGGCCGGCTCCCGCGTCACCGTCGACAGCTACAGCCAGGGCATGACACTTGCCACCCCGCCCGGGCTGTCCCGCGAGGCGCTGACCACCGTCCTGCAGGCCGTGCTGGATGCCCATCCCGCGTTGCGGGCCCACCTGGTGACCGCCGAGGACGGCTGCTGGGAGCTGGAGGCCCCGGCCCCGGGCGCCGTACGGGCCGAGAGCGTCCTGCGGATCGCCGAGGGAAGCCTGCGCGACGAGGCCACGGCCGCCCGGGACCGGCTGCGCCCCGCGTCCGGGGTCATGCTCCAGGCCGTCTGGGCGCCGGCCCCGGCCGGGGTCCCGGGACGGCTGGTGCTCGTGGTGCACCACCTGGTCGTCGACGGAGTGTCCTGGCGCATCCTGTGCGGTGACCTCGACGCCGCCTGGCGCGGCACGGAGACCGATGCCGAGAACACCTCGCTGCGCGCCTGGAGCGCGCTGCTGCGCGGCTACGCACGGAGCACGTCAACGGTGGCGCAGCTGGACGACTGGCGTACGGCGCTGGACGGCACCCGGGGGACGGCCCTCGCGGCCGCCCTGGATCCCGCCCGGGACACGGCCGGCTCCGTCGCCCGCCACACCGTGACCGTGGCCGCGCAGGAGACCGAAGCCCTGCTCACCACCGTTCCCGCCGCCTTCCACGCGAACGCGGAGGACGTGCTCCTGACGGCCCTGGCGCTGGCGGTCGCGGAACACCGGCGCGGTACGGCGGGCTCCCCGGCGGGCGACCGGGCCCTGAGCGTCCAGCTCGAAGGCCACGGGCGCGAGGACGTCCCCGGCGCGGAGACGGATCTCTCGCGCACGGTGGGCTGGTTCACCTCCGTCCATCCCGTGCGGATCGACCCCGGCGCCGTCGACCTGGCCGAGGCCCGGGCCGGCGGGCCTGCCGCGGGACAGGCGCTGAAGAGCGTCAAGGAGCAGCTGCGGTCGGCCCCCGACGGTGGGCTCGGGTTCGGGGCCCTGCGGTACCTCAACCCGGAGACGGCCGGCGCACTGGCCGCCGTGCCCGTTCCCGAAGTGGCCTTCAACTACCTGGGCCGGTTCGGCGCCGGCCAGGGGACGGCAGCGTGGCAGCCCGTGGCCGGGGACGACGCCCTCTTCCACGGTGTCGACCCCGCGCTGCCACTGGCCCATGCCCTGGAGATCGACGCCCATGTGGCTCCCGGTCCCGACGGCGCCCGGCTGACGGCCACGTGGTCGTACGCGCCGGGCGCCCTGCCCGCGGCCCGTGTGGAAGGTCTCGCGGACACGTGGCTCGCGTACCTGCGGGCACTGGTACGTCACACCACCGCGGCCGACGCAGGCGGCTGGACGCCTTCCGACCTTTCCCTGATCTCGCTCACGCAGGACGAGATCGACGACTTCGAGGCCGACTGGAGGGTTTCGTGACGTCCCGTCCCAAGCTGGAGGACATCCTCCCGTTGACGCCGCTCCAAGAAGGCCTGTTGTTCCGGGCGGAGCTCGACAGCACCGGACTCGACGTGTACGCGGGGCACCTGCGGCTCGACCTGCGCGGGCCGGTGGACGGCCCGCGCCTGCGGGAGGCGGCGCAGCGCCTGCTGGACCGGCGGCCGGGGCTGCGCGCCGCATTCCGCCGGAACCGGCAGGGCAAGGCGGCCGCGCTCATACCCTCCGGGGTGGACGTTCCCTGGAGCTTCGACGACCTGTCGGGGCTGTCCCCGGCTGACCGCGAGCGGGAGACCGAGCGGCTGACCCTCCTCGACACGGAGCGGGGGTTCGACCTGGGCCGGCCTCCGCTGATCCGGTTCAGGCTGCTGAAGCTCGGCGACGGTCTGCACCGGCTGGCGGTCACCAACCACCACATGATCCTCGACGGCTGGTCACAGCCCCTCCTGGTCCAGGAGTTGTTCGCCCTCTACGCGCCGGCGAGCGGTCCGGCACTGCCGCCTCCGGTGCCGCCGAGGGTGTACCTCGACTGGCTGGCCTCCCAGGACCAGCGGGCCGCAACCGCCGCGTGGACCGCCTCGCTGGAGGGCATCGACAGCCCGACTCTGGTGGCTCCGGGCGCCGGCGACTCGGTCGCCGCCCGCCCTCGGAAGGTCGTCGTCGAACTCTCCGAGGACCTCACGTCTGCCGTGGGTGCGACCGCGCGTTCGCGCGGCCTGACCCTCGGCACCGTCGTCCAGGGCGCCTGGGCCCTCGCGCTGGCCCGCACTCTGGGTCGGACCGACGTCGTCTTCGGCGGCATCGTGTCCGGCCGGCCGGCCGACCTGCCCGGCGTCGAGTCGATGATCGGCGTGTTCGTGAACACCGTGCCCGTACGGGCCGTACTGCCTCCGGCCGAGGCGTTCGCGACCGCGCTGGCGCGGCTGCAGGCCGAGCAGTCCGACCTGGTCCCGCACCAGCACATGGGTCTGGCGGAGATCCAGCGAGCGGCCGGCGGCCGGGACCTGTTCGACACGCTCGCCGTGGTGGAGAACTACCCGTTCGACCCCGGCTCCATGGCCGAACTCGCCCCGGGGCTGCGGATGACGGACGCGGGCGGCGACGAAGGCGTGCACTACCCCCTCGCCCTGACCGCACTGCCCGGCAGGCGGCTGCGCCTGGACCTCGGCTACCGTCCCGACGCACTGGACGAGGAGCGGGTGCGGCAGGTCGCGGACCGGCTGCACAGGGCATTCGAGGCGTTCACTGCCACTCCGGACCTCCCCCTCGGGCGGCTCGACCTGCTCGGAGCCGGGGAATCAGCCGCACTCACCAGGGCCCCCGCCCGGCACCCGGTCCCGGACACCACGCTGACGGCGCTCCTGACCGAGCAGTGCGCCCGTACGCCGCAGGCATCCGCCGTCGTGTGCGAGGAGGCCGAGCTGAGCTACGGCGAACTCGAAGCCCGTGCGGGGGAGCTGGCCTCCCGGCTGGCCCGGCTCGGTGCCGGTCCCGGGCGGGTGGTGGCGGTGGCCCTGCCGCGGTCCGCCGAGCTGGTCGTGGCCCTGAACGCGGTCCTGCGCGCCGGTGCCGCGTACCTGCCGCTGGACCCCGGCTATCCGGCCGACCGGCTCGCGTTCATGCTCGCCGACGCCGCGCCGGTCGCGCTGGTGACCGACGCCTCGACCGGCGCGCACCTGCCGCAGGACGCGTCCGTCCCCGTGGTGGCCGTGGATGCTTCCGAGGCTTCCGAGGCTTCCGCCGACGGTGACGCATCGAGGGCGGTGCTCCGGTCCGCCGCGCCGGACGATCCGGCGTACGTGATCTACACGTCCGGCTCGACCGGCCGTCCCAAGGGCGTGGTGGTCCCGCACTCGGCGATCGTCAACCGCCTCCTGTGGACGCAGGGCGAGTACGGGCTCACCCCCGCCGACCGCGTGCTGCAGAAGACCCCTTCCAGCTTCGACGTGTCGGTGTGGGAGTTCTTCTGGCCGCTGATCACGGGGGCCACCCTGGTGGTGGCCCGTCCGCAGGGGCACCTCGACCCGCGGTACCTCGCCCGGCTGATCCGGGAGCGGGGCATCACGACGGCCCACTTCGTCCCGTCGATGCTGCGCGCCTTCCTCGCCGAGCCCGAGGCGGCCGGCTGCACCGGTCTCACCCGCGTGCTGTGCAGCGGCGAGGCCCTCGCCCCCGACCTGGTGGGGTCCTTCCACGAGCTCTACGCCGGCGAGGTGGAGCTGCACAACCTGTACGGCCCGACCGAGGCCGCGGTCGACGTCACGTACCGGGCGTGCCCGCCCGGGGACGCGGACCGCGACACCGTGCCCATCGGCCGCCCTGTGTGGAACACCTCGGTGTACGTACTGGACACGGGCCTGCGCCCGGTCCCCCCGGGTGTCCCCGGTGAGCTGTACCTGGCGGGGCCGCAGCTGGCCCACGGCTACCTGGGGCGGCCCGCGCTCACCGCGGAGCGCTTCACGGCCGACCCGTACGGCCCGCCCGGCAGCCGCATGTACCGCACCGGCGACCTGGCACGGCTGGGCAGCGACGGAGCCGTCGAATACCTGGGCCGTACCGACGAACAGGTAAAGATCCGCGGATTCCGCATCGAACCCGGTGAGATCGAGGCCGCCCTCGCGGCGCAGCCCGGCGTCCGGGAGGCCGCGGTGGTGGCCCGGCGGGGCCTGGGCGCGGGCGGTGATCCCGTGCTCGTCGCCTACGTCGCCGGCACCATGCCGGATCCGGCGTCGCTGCGCCGCGCGCTCGCGTCCACGCTGCCCGGGCACTACGTGCCGGCCGCGTTCGTGATGCTGGACGCCCTGCCGCTGACGCCCAGCGGCAAGCTCGACCGGCGGTCCCTGCCTGCTCCGGACCTCGGCGCCGCGGCGGGCACCGGCAGGCGGCCCCGCACCCCGGGCGAGGAGATGCTCTGCGACCTGTTCGCGGAGGTCCTGGGGGTGCCCGAGACCGGTATCGACGACAACTTCTTCGACCTGGGCGGACACTCCCTGCTCGCCACCCGCCTGGCCGGCAGGGTCCGGTCCACCCTCGGGGTGGAACTCGCGCTGCGGACGCTCTTCGACGCTCCCACCGTGGCGGCGCTGGCCCAGCGCCTGACCAGTGGTGACGTGCGGCCTCCGCTCCGTGCGGGGGTGCGTCCCGAACCGCTGCCGCTGTCGTTCGCGCAGAGCCGGATGTGGTTCCAGTACTGCCTGGAAGGTCCGCACCCCGCCTACAACATGGCGTTCGCGGCGCGGCTCACCGGCGACCTCGACACCGCAGCGATGCGGGAGGCCCTCGGCGATCTGACCGACCGGCACGAGACCCTGCGGACACTGCTGACGGACCGGAACGGCACCCCCCGGCAGGTGATCCTGCCGGCCGGGTCGGCACGGCCCGCGATGCCGGTCACCGCCGCCACGGAGACGGAGCTGTCCGGTCTGCTGGCCGCTGCCGCCGCCCGGCCGTTCCGCATCGACGAAGAGCCGCCCTTCACGGCCGAGTTGTTCGCCGTGGACCAGGAGCAGCACGTGCTGCTGCTGGTGCTGCACCACGTCGCCGCCGACGGCTGGTCGGCGCTTCCGCTCCTGCAGGACCTCGCGGACGCCTACCTGGCGCGCACCCGGGACGAGCTTCCCGTACTCGCGCCGCTCCCCGTCGGGTACGCGGACCACGCCGTCTGGCAGCGCGGGCTGCTGGGCGAGGAGTCCGATCCGGAGAGCCTGCTGAGCACCCAGGTCGCCTTCTGGCGGATTGCCCTCGCCGGCCTGCCGGAGGAGCTCCCGCTGCCCACCGACCGGCCCCGGCCCGCCTCCCCCAGCCTGCGTGGTGCCACGGTCGAGGCGGAGGTGTCCGCCGGTCTGCACTCAAGGCTCCGTGCGCTGGCGCGGCGCTGCGATGCCAGTGTCTTCATGGTCCTGCACGCCGCGCTCGGCGTGCTGCTGACCCGGCTCGGTGCCGGCACCGACATCCCTGTCGGCTCACCCGTCGCCGGACGGGGGGACGACGCCGTGGACGAGGTGGTCGGGTTCTTCGCCAACACGCTGGTACTGCGTACCGACACGTCGGGCGACCCCACCTTCCGCGAGCTGGTGGCCAGGGTCCGCGAGACCGATCTGGCCGCCTACGCCCACCAGGACGTCCCGTTCGAGCGGTTGGTGGAGCTGCTCAACCCGGCCCGTTCCATGGCCCGGCATCCGCTGTTCCAGGTCATGCTCAGCCACCAGGCCAGGCCGGCGATGGACCTGGCCTTCGGCGGGCTCTCCGTGGCCCAGGAGCCGGTGGAGATGGGGACCTCCAAGTTCGACCTGGCCTTCGAGGTCGTCGAGGAACACGGCCGGGACGGTATGACCTTGGGGGTGGAGTACAGCACGGACCTCTTCGACCGGGCCACGGCCGCCAACATGACCACCCGGTTCCTGCGGGTCCTGGAGGCGGTCACCCAGTCCCCGGAGCAGCCCATCAGCTGTCTGGAACTCCTGGCGGCCGAGGAACGCCACCAGGTGTTCGGCGACTGGAAGGGCGACCGTGTGGACGCCCCGCTGTCCACGCTGCCGGAACTCTTCGAGGCCCAGGTCCGGGCCACGCCCGACGCCACGGCCCTCGTGTGCGGGAGCGTCTCGTACACGTTCGCCGAGCTCGACCGGCGTACGGCCCGCCTGGCAGGCCTGCTGCGGGCCAAGGGCGTCGGACCGGAGCGGATGGTGGCCCTGCTGCTGCCGCGCGCTGCCGACACGGTGGTCGCTCTGCTGTCCGTGATGCGGGCGGGCGGCGCCTACGTACCGATCGACCCCGGCTACCCGTCCGGACGCATCGCGCACATTCTCGGCGACTCCCGGCCCACCCTGCTGATCACCACCGGCTCTCTGGCCGCGCTGGCCCCGGACGCCGCCGAGGTCGAGTCCGTCGTCCTGGACTCCCCCGAGGTCCAGGACCGCCTTGCCGATGCGGCGGGCACCCCGGCCCCGGGGAACCTGCCGCACCCGCGGGCGGGCCACCCCGCGTACGTCATCTACACCTCGGGATCCACGGGCCTGCCCAAGGGCGTCGTCGTGGAGCACCGCAGCATCGCGAACCTCTTCTACAGCCATCGTGAGCTGCTCTACCGTCCGACGGTCGCCGCGGCCGGGGGACGGAGCCTGCGTGTGGCCCACGGCTGGTCGTTCGCCTTCGACGCCTCCTGGCAGCCGCAGTTGTGGATGCTGGACGGCCACGCCCTGCACGTCGTCACCGAGAACACGCTCCGGGACCCCGACCTGCTCGTCGGGTTCATCGGCGAGCACAGGATCGACTTCATCGAGGTCACCCCGTCCCACGCCATGCAGTTGGCCGGCGCCGGACTGATCCGGGAGGGGCGCAGCTCCCTGCTCGCGCTCGGTGTGGGCGGGGAGGCCGTGCCTTCCCCGCTCTGGCAGGACATGCGCGGCCTGGCGAACACCGCCGGGTTCAATCTCTACGGGCCGACCGAGTGCACCGTCGACGCCCTGGCCGCGCGCGTCTCGGACGGGGAGCGCCCGCTGGTGGGCCGGCCGACGGCGAACACGGCGGCGTACGTGCTCGACGGGCGCCTCCAGCCCGTGCCGGCCGGAGTGATCGGTGAGCTGTATCTGTCAGGGGCGGGCCTGGCCCGTGGCTACCTCGACCGTCCGTCGCTCACGGCAGAGAGGTTCGTGTCCGATCCGTTCGGCGCTCCCGGCACACGCATGTACCGCACGGGAGACCTGGTGCGCTGGATGCCGGACGGGAAGATCGACTACCTCGGCCGCACCGACGACCAGGTCAAGATCCGCGGGTTCCGCATCGAGCTCGGCGAGATCACGGCGGCCCTGGCCTGGAACCCGTCGGTGCTGCAGGCCGCCGTGGACGTCCGCGAGGACGACGTGCGGGGCAAGTACGTCGTCGGCTACGTGGTCCCGGCGGCGGGCTCCCCCTTCGACCCGGCCGCGCTGCGCAAGCAGCTCACCCGGATGCTGCCCGACTACATGGTGCCGTCCGTCTACGTCGAGCTGGACGCCCTCCCGCTGACCGACCACGGCAAGCTCGACCGGCGTGCCCTTCCGGCACCGCCGGCCGCGCGGGTACGAGCCGGGCGCGGACCGCGCGACGTCCTGGAGGCACAGGTCGGCGAGATCTTCGCCGAGCTCCTCGACCTCGCGGAATGCGGCCCGGAGGACGACTTCTTCGGCCTCGGCGGGCACTCCATGCTCCTGATGCGGCTGCGCGACCGGATCCAGCGGGCCACCGGCCGCCACGTCGCCGTGGCCGACCTCTTCCGGCACACCACACCGGCGGCGCTCGCCGGTCTCCTGCGCGACACCGCCGGGGCTGTGCCGGGGCAGCTGGACGTGCTCTTCACCCTCCGTCCGGGGCCCGGCGCGGGCGCGGAGGCTCCCGCGCCGCTGTGGTGTCCGGCGCCCGCGACCGGACTCGGATGGCGGTACGCGGCCCTCCTCCCCCACGTGCCGGCCGATGTCGCGGTGCACGCCCTCCAGGCACCCAACCTCGCGGGAGGCCCCGCACCGGCGTGCCTGGGCCGGCTGGTCGACCGGCACCTGGCCGAGCTGACCCGAGTACAGCCGAGCGGCCCCTACCGGCTGCTCGGCTGGTCATTGGGCGGCGTCCTGGCCCACGCCCTGGCCTGCCGGTTGCAGGAACGCGGTGAGGAGGTGTCCCTGCTCGCGCTGCTCGACTCCTATCCCGGCGACGACGGAGGCACGGCAGCGGAGACGGACGCCTCCGCAGCGGCAGCGATCGCCTCGGCCGCTCAGGGGCTCGGCCTCCCGGAGCGAACGATCGCGGCGATGGGGGCCAATCACCGGGACGCGGTCCGGCTGCTGGCCGGCTCCAAGCCCGGACGCTACCGGGGGACGCTCCTTCACTTCCGTGCCGAGGACTCCGCGTACGAGGCTGCCGAGTGGGCCCCCTACACGGAGGGCGAGGTGGAGGTCCACACGGTGGCCGGGGACCATGACGGGGTCCTCGACACCGCCGCGGTCCGGTCGATCTCGCAGGTACTGCGCCCGTACCTGATGGCGGACGGGTAGACGGCAAGGAAACGGGCGCTGCCGCCCACACCCTGGGGTGTGGGCGGCAGCGCCGTTCCGGAAGCCGTCGCCCGGTCACTCCGTACCGGGTTCCGGGGAGGGGTCCGCGATGATCGGGGCGTCTCGCCGTACGAGCCGGTAGCTCGGTTGTTCCACCGCGGCCGGCCGGGAGCCCGGACGCCTGCGACGGACCGCGGCAGCAACGGCGTACTGTCTGGTCCTGCTGGGACGGGCTTGCTGCGCGGCGTGCACCAGAGCGGCCATGACCGCCGACGTCTGCCAGAGCCTGCGGAACCGCCGGACCGGGATACCGGCCAGCTCGGCTGCGGCCGGCCAGGTGTCGCCCCTGCTGATCGCCGTGAGCGCGACCCTGATCATCGCCGGTGTGATCCGGTCCCGCGGTTTGGCCCCGTGGGCCCGGGCCAGGGCAGTCGCCGCGTTCAGGGCGGCGGCGAAGGCGGCGTCCTTCTCCACCCAGCTCCGCAGCATCCGTACGGGAACTCCGGCCCAGACGGCCGCCGCCTCGGGGCCCAGGCCGCGGGTCGTGGCCTCCAGCACGGCCGCCATCCGGGACACCGTCTCATCGCGCTGGCTGGAGAGGGCACCCAGCGGCTCGCTCAGTCGCCTCTCCACCTCCTCGCGCGCACCCAACCATGCGACCACCCGGGCGGCCGACGCGACGGCCTCCGCCGCGCCAGTGGTCTCCTCCGCTTCGGACACCGCGTTCCCCTGATTGCTCGTCATCGCGTGTACCCCAGGGGACGGTGGGGGCTGTCGCACACCCCACCGTCCCCTGTCCTCTGTCCTCTGTCCTTCGTCAGCCCCGGACGGGGTCGGTCTCACGCCCCTGATCGGCCCTCAGCGCCTGCGCCGTGCGGCGGAGCAGCAGGGAGTCGCAGATCTCGCCCGAGCGGACGGCGAGGGTCGACAGCAGGGATGAGGTGATGCCGTGCGTATGCTCCGTGCCACCCTGGAGGTATACACCGACGTCGACGTGGTCGGCCATGAGCACCCGGTGGTCGCGGTCGACCCGGAGCCGGCCTTCCTCGTCGGTGAGGCAGTCGGCGGCGAGTTCACCGAGCAGCCCCCGCGGGTCGACGGGCCGGTAGCCGGTCGCCATGACCACGGCATCGCAGTCGAGGACCTGCTGTTCTCCGTTCGTCAGCGAGCGGACCACGACACGGACGCCGTCGTCCAAGGGGGCGACACCGACGAGTTCGGTGGTGTTGAGGATGCGCAGGCGCTCGCGCCCGGCGACCCGCTCCTGGTAGTGGGCGCGGTAGAGCTGCTCGATGAGGTCGCCGTCGACGACCGAGTAGTTGGTGTTGCGGTGATAGCAGTAGAGGTCCTTCTTCACCTCGTCCGGCGCCGTGAAGAAGTCGTCGACCGCCGACGGGTCGAAGATCCGGTTCGCGAAGGGGCTGTCGTCCGCCGGGCTGTAGCCGTACCGAGTGAAGACCGCGTTGACCTCGGCGTCGGGGAAGGTCCGGTGCAGGTGGTCCACGACCTCCGCGGCGGACTGTCCCGCGCCGACGACGGCGAACCGCTGATGCCGCGGGTCCTTGACCCCTGGAGCCCGGAAGAGGAAGTCGCGCGTGTGCCACACGTGGTCTCCGGCTTCCACGCCATCGGGCAGCCGCGGGGTGAGGCCGGTGCCCACCGCGATGTTGAGCGTACGCACGGCCTCTGGCGGCGTGCCCCCGAGAACGTCTTCGGAGAGCACGTCCACGGCTTCGACACGCCCGCCGGCGGTGCGGACGGGTCGGACCTGGGTGACGCGGTGGCCGTAGTCGACGCTGTCGGTGAACTCGGCGGCGCACCACTCGAAATAGTCGTGGAACTCGAGCCGGGTGGGGAAGAACGTCTTCTGGTTGATGAAGTCGGCGAGCCTGGCGCGTTCCTGAAGGTACATCAGGAACGAGAACCGGCTGGAGGGATCTCGCATGGTGACGAGGTCCTTGAGGAAGGAGACCTGCATCGTGGCCCCCTCGAGCAGCATGCCCCGGTGCCATCCGAAGCGCTCCTGCTGCTCGACGAACCGGGCCCGCAGCGCGCGCTGACCGTCTCGCCGGTTCTGGTCGGCGACCGCGATGGCCAGAGCGAGATTGGACGGGCCGAAGCCTATGCCGACCAGGTCCTGGACTGTCTGGCCGCTGCCCTCTCGGCGTCCCGCCATGCTGGTCCCTCCGTTGTGCCCAAAGGCCGTTGTCCGCGGCACGGAACGCACACACCGCCAACCCGCTGAGGTTAGGCAGACCTAACCGTCGCCCCAGCGCATGGGCAGTGTCAAGTGGCCGCCACGGGTGTGTGGGAGGGACGCTGCGGGCCGCCTCCGCATCGGAGCCGGGCCATCCCAACCGACGGGCGAGATTGCACCACGTCGCGGGAAACCCGCTTGTACGCACGTGAGTTGAGAACCACGGGCCGGACGGGCCCCATCAGCGCCCGGTCGCACTCCGCGCCCCGCTCCGGCCGGCGGCGAAGCCGAGACGCGTCCTGACATGCACCCCATGCGCCCCTCAACCGCCCCTTCGGTGAAGTCGGGAGTCCGCGTACGGTTCCGGCCATGAGCGGACACACGACCGAACCGCACACGCCGACGGAAATCAACGCCGAGGCCCTGCCTCCCTCCGATCAGTGGTCGCCGATCCCCGTGATACCCGCACCGATCTGCCGCTTCGAGAGCTTCCTCGGCACGGAGCGCGCCGACGCCCTCCTGGCGTACGCGATATCCCGAGAGGCCGACTTCAAGGCGGGGACCGTCATGGACCCCTTCACGGGACAGACCTCCCGCAAAGGCCGCGAATCCCTCGTCCTGCCCGTGACCAGTTCCGTGTTCAGCGCACACCTCGCCGACTGCCTGCCGCTCACCCAGGAGATCCTCGCCCATCGGGCCACGCTCACACAGTCCTTGACGGTCCTCACGGCGCACGGCGAGGGGAGCCACTACGGCATCCACACCGACGCCTCACGGGTCCGGGACGTCAGCACCGCCCTCTCCGCCGTCTACTACCTCCACCGCAAGCCCCGCGGCTTCGACGGCGGCCAGCTCAGGCTGTACGACACGCTGCTGCGCGACGGCGAGGCGGCGCCGGCCGAGTCCTACCGCACGATCGAGCCCGAGCACGACACCCTCGTCGTCTTCCCGGCGAGCGCCTTCCACGAGGTCGTGCCGTCGGTGTGCCCTTCCGGAAAGTTCGCCGATCACCGCTTCACCCTGACGACGTGGATCAGCGCCGCGCCCTCCGGTACGACCACGACGGAGCCCCTGTCCGGAATCGGCCAGTGGATGTCCCGTGCGGCCGAGCGCACCCGGCCACTCGCCGACGTCGCGTCCGACCACGACGGCGGCACCCCCGTCGGGCTGCCCGCGCCCTCGCCCGCCACCCGCCTGCGCTTCCCCACACCCTCATGACGCCGAATCCGACACTGTGCGGAGGGGCTTCCTCCGGGGGCGGGAGTGAGCCGGCGGCGGTCGTGTGGTGATGCGGCACACAAGTAGGCCTGTGATGGTGATGGACTGCCACATATGCCGCTGACCTGGGGACTTCTACCCTGGCCTCTCTCACTCACAGGAGTGGTGCCCGCACTTGGCGCCGTGCGTGTCGACTGATACGAACTCGGCGGCCAAGATCCGACGGCGCAGTGCGCAGCCCGGCGGTCATGGGTAGCGCCTGGGTTCGCCGGGGCGATCGAAGTAGAAGCCCCGAGCCTCTTCGGGTTCCGGGGCGCCGTCACACAGGCAGGGACAACCGCCGCCTTCCACCAGGGCGCTGCCGTCAAGGAGGTCTCGACCGGCCACCGCGAGGGCGTGCAGACCTGGAGACCGGCATCAACTCCGCGACTGGATCGTGGCCGGCACCCGCGGCGGGGTATGGCTGCGCCGCCCCGCCGGCCGCGAGCAGCCCGAGCCCCGTCTGGATGCGGCCCGGTTCAACCGGATCAGCGGCCCCATCACCGCGCCCAGCACGCCTCGTAGGAGGAGTGCCTGCGCCCCCTAGGGCCGCTGAAAGCCGGCCCTGCCCCGTCCGAGCCACTGCGCGCAGGGCGACGCCCGCCCGCAGCTCGCCGCCTCCGGCCGGGGTCGGGGCCGGCACAGGTCGGCTGACCGGCCATGGGTGGCCGGCGGCCACCGGTAGGCTGCGACGGCCGGTCGTACTGGTCGCTCAGGGGGGATGCGGGATGGCGGAGGACCTCGGCACCTTGCTTCGTGAGCTGCGCGAGGGAGCGAACCTGACACAGGAGCAGGTGGCCGATCGCTCCGGGGTCAGCGTGCGCACCATCCGCCGCCTGGAGAGCGGCAGCTCCCCGAACCACCGGACCGGAACGGTGAATCTGCTCGCGGACGCGCTCGGTCTGGACGAGGCGCACCGCCTGCGTATCGCGGCCGCCCTCACCCGTTCGCCCCGCTCACCCTCCGCCCGGGCGGGCACCGGTAGGCAACGCCGGCCCGACCCGGTACCGGAACGTTTCCCCACCCCCGGCCGGGATCCCGGCGCCGCCCTCCCGGAAACCGGTGCCGACGGCCCCGGCCAGGGGGCACGTACCGCCGAGCGGCCGCCCGTCCCCGACGCGTACGCCGAAGCGGCGCGGGAGCTGGCGACGGAGGTCCGGCGCCGCTGGCGTCATGAGGAGGCCCAACGCCGCGTCCACGACCCGTTCCCGCTGCCCGTGCGGTGGCAGCCCGCGCCGGCCGACCTGACCGATCGCGCGGAGAACATCCAGCGCCTCGGACCGGGTGAGACCGCCCGTGCGCTGGATCTCGGGGGCGACCTGCGAAGCATGGGCGAGGTCTATCTCAGGATCCCCTCAGGACGGCTGGTGATCCTGGGCCGGGCCGGCTCGGGGAAATCCGTCCTCACGATCAGGCTCGCGCTCGACCTCCTGAACGCCCAGGCCCCTCACGGCCGTGTTCCGGTCATCTTCAGCGTCGGCTCGTGGGACCCCTCCACCACCGCCCTGCGGGACTGGCTGATCGCGCGGCTGCTGCGCGACCACCCGCATCTGGCCCGCCGCACCGCCGGCGGGGCGTGCCTGGCAGCCGCGCTGGTCGACAACGACCTGATCCTGCCGGTCCTGGACGGGTTCGACGAGATCGCCGAAGGCCTGCGGCGGGACGCCTTGGACGCCCTCAACACGACCTCCCTGCCGCTCGTCCTCACCAGCCGGAGCGAGGAGTACGCCGAGGCCGTCCGAGCCGCGCACGCGCCGCTGGTGTGGGCCGGGGCCATCGAGCTCACCGACCTCACGCCGCAGGATCTCGCCGACTATCTTCCCCGCACCACCCGTGCCCTGCCCTCCGACGGGAGCGATGCCCACATCACAGCACCGGCCCGCACTTCCTGGGACGCGGTGCTCACACGACTGCGTACGCGCGGGAGCCAGGCGCCCGCACACCTCGCCACGGTGCTCACCACCCCGCTCATGGTCATCCTCGCCCGCACCCTCTACAGCGAGACGCCCGGCCGGGATCCGGCCGAGCTGCTCGACACCGACCGGTTCCCCTCGGCGCAGAGCCTGGAGGAGCACCTGCTGGCCGGGTTCGTCCCAGCCGTCTACAGACGCCGCGCCCCGGAGAGGGGCCCAGCGGGTCGGCGGGCCGCCGGTTCGCCGCACACGGATCCGGCCCGGGCAGAAGGCTGGCTCGGCCATCTCGCCCACCACCTGGTGCGTCTCGACCGTGAACGCCACGACCTCGCCTGGTGGCAGCTCGGCGATTCGATGTCGCGGCGGCAGCGGACCACCGTCCTCGCCCTAGCCGCCGCCATGAGCATCGCCCTGGCCCACTGGCTGCTCGGCCTGCTGCTCACCGCCCTGTCCCTCGGGGAGGTCCTCCTTCAGGGAGGGCTCATGGGGGCGGCCGTCGGCCTCGGGTTCGGAGCCATCCACGCCATGACGGGCAGAGCCGGCGGCGGCCTGGAACCCGCCCGTGTCCGGCTGACCCTGCGCGCCGCCCGCGACGGGCTCGGCCGACGGCCCCTGCGCACCTTCTCCGTCCGGTTCGGGCAAGGCCTGACCGGCGGCACGGTCATGGGCGTCGGATGCGCCTACGGCCTCACCGTCGAACGCGCGCTGGTCTCGGGGACACCCCTCTTCGATCCGCACGTGGTGCAGGGCACCTTGATCAACATGGTGGTCCTCGGGCTGATCTTCGGCTCGGCCGCCGGTGTCGTTCTCGGGCTCATGTCGGTGCTCGAAGCCCCCGTGGACGTCACCGCGGCGGCCACCCCGGTCAGCCTGCTGTCCGCGAACCGTACGACGGCCTGCGGTCAGTTCCTCATCCTGGCTCCGGCCCTGACCCTGTTCGTCGCCTTCGGCGGATACCTCGTCGTCGATCTCCTCCGGACGGTGATGGGACCACTGCACTGGGGTCTGGAGGACAGCCTGTTCATCGGCGCGGTCGGCGGCCTCGGCGGCGCGGCCTCCTACGTGCTCACCTTCACGGCCTGGGGCCGATGGATCGTCCTGGCACGGGTCTGGCTGCCCATGGCCGGCCGGCTCCCCCGGGACCCCGGCGCGTTCCTGGACGACGCCTATTACCGCGGGGTGCTGCGCCAGACCGGCGCCGTCTACCAGTTCCGCCACGTCCGGCTCCAGCACCACCTCGCACACACGTACCGGGGCCGGCACCGGCACCTCGCACCGGCCACGTTCGCTCCCCCTCCCGGCGGCACACCGCCGCCGGGAGAGCCCGACGGGGGCTGACCTGGGCTGACACGGTCGCCGCCCGGCCGTTTCGCAAACCGGTCACAGATGGCCGGTCGGTTGGCCTGTCGGCCGGGCGGTACGGGGCGCCAGCATCGGAGCGATCCCCCTTCCCCCCACCGGCCCCCGGTCCCTCCGCCGGTGCGGGGCCCAGCTCCTGACGACATCGAGGAAAATTCATGAGCCGAGGACAGAACACCCCCGCGCAGGACCTCCTGGCCAGTCTCGTCTTCCTGGCCATCGGCGCGGCGATCGTCTTCGTCGGATTCCAGATCCACAGTTCGCCTTCCGACTGCGGCGGCGAGACGATGAAGGCGGGCGACACCTGCGTCAGCTACTCAGGCGGCCACGAGACGGGAAGCAAGAGCCTGGACGAGCAGAAGTCCAGCAACTCGACCGGCGCGAACGTGGCGTTCGTCATCGGAGGGCTCGTGATGCTCGGCAGCGCCTGGGGAGCCGTCGGCGCCGCGGGACGCGTGATCACTTCGGCCCGCTGACCGCCGCGAGCAGAGGATCGTCCGGCGCCTGTCCCGTCGTTGATCCGGCAGGTGATCACGTCGACCTCGTCGGTTCCCGCCAGATCCGGATAATGCCCTTGAGGGCTTCCCGGAGTTCGGCCGCGGGTCGTCAGCCCTCGGCCTGGGCGTCCTGGTGGGTGAGGTCGCTGACCCGGCAGTGCCTGACGTCGGTCACGTCTGCCGGCAGGACGACTCCCGGGTCGCTCTCGAACACCAGCCGGGCCGGGCCGGGTCACGGAAACGGGTGGTCCTGGTCTTGGCGCCCGAGCGGACCGCTCCGAGGTGGCGGGGGTTGAACCGGGTGATCGGGGGGCCGACCGTCTCGGGGTCCTGGTAGAGCGATGGGTCGAGACCGCTCAAGCCTTCCGGGGTCCATCGCCGAGTCAGCGGCATCAGGTCTGCGGCGAGCACGGACCTGCGCCCCGCCGGCGTGGGCACGATGGCGCGCGAGGCACTCGTCACCAGGCTTCAGCAGGGACGCCGGTCTCCGAGGCGGGACTTCGACGGAACCATGCGTTCCCACGCCGCAGCCGCCGGGGTTGCACTCCCGCCCCCGCGCTCGGTGCCGAACCGGGCGCGGGGCGCCCAGCGTGACGTCGCCGTGGTTCCGCTGCGGCAATGAGGTGACGTATTCGTGCAGGGCGTATCCAGCCCGGAGGCGCAACGTTCTCCGGTGGGCATTCCGGATCCATGCCGTGTTCGGTTCAACGCTCCTGGCCGGAGCAGCCCGGAGGATTTCCACAGACAGGAGAAGACCGTGCGTACTCGAGGGTTGAAGTTGAAGTGGCCTTCGGCCTCCCTCATCACCGTCCTGGGACTGAGCACGGTGCTGCCGTTCGCCATGGGCATGACCCCCGCGCATGCGCAGGGGCCGGTACTGGAGATCACCAAGAGCCACGAAGGAAACTTCACCCAGGGTGGGGGCGCCCAGTACACCATCACCGTGACCAACAGCGGCACCGAAGCCTACAACGGCCCCGTCCTCGTGACCGACAGCCTGCCGGCCGGGCTCACCGCAGTCGCTGTCTTCACCCCCGCCGGCTGGTCCTGCGCCATCAACCCCGACCCCGAGCCAGAAGGATTCCGGTGCGACACCAATGGTCCTCTGCTTGCCGAGTCGACTCACACCTTCATCCTCAACGTCACCGTCAACGAAGACGCACCCTGCTCCCTCACCAACACGGCCACTGTCGGCAGCTTCGAATCCGTGATGGACACGGCCGACGACCCCACCATCGTCACCGGCGGAACGTGCCCCCCGGCGAACCCCGCGAGCTTGGCCATCGACAAGTCCCACTCCGGCAATTTCGCCCAGGGCGGGACCGGCAGCTATACGCTCCGCGTGTCGAACGCCGCCGGTGCCGGACCGACCACGGGCACCGTCACCGTGGCCGACACCCTGCCGGCCGGCGTCACCCCCACGAACGCGTCCGGCACCGGCTGGACCTGTGACATCGCAGGGCAGACCGTGACCTGTACGCGCGACGATGCTCTGGCGGCCGGGGGCAGCTACCCCGCACTCACCGTGTCCGTCAGCGTGACCACCAGCGCCGCGTGCACGTTCACCAACACGGCGAGCGTCTCCGGCGGCGGCAGCGCCACAGCCTCGGACGACGACCCGACCACCGTCACCGGCGGTACCTGCAACGGTGGGAACGGCGGAGGTTCGCTCCTGCCGATCGACCTGAACGGCACCTTCACGATGTTCAACAACATCAGCACCAGCAACAACATCAACAGCCCCGGTGCCGGCAACACCACCGCCCAGTCCTTCGCCAACACCGCCGGCTGACCCCCGCACGCCGATCCGGGCCCCACCCCGACGCCGGTGGTGGCCCGGCCATCATGCCCAGTTGCAGGAAACGCCCTCCCGGGACTCGCCGCCCCCGGACGGCGCCCAGGGAGCTGTGACCGACCCGGAGGGAACGCCCCGTGCACGAGCGTCTCGGGCCAGCCGTAGCGGCGCTGCTCGCCGGAGCGCTCTGCCTCGGCACCCTCGCAGCGGGCGGTGACGGTACTCGGGGGCCAACGTCCGCACTCCACGTCGTATCCCCGGGAGTGCTGGGGCGCAGCACGCACAGAAGCAAGATCCCGCTGCTGCGGATCGAGGTGCGAGGCGTCCTGGCTCACGATCCCCAGGCCTCCACCCAGGGCCTGGAGTTCTACGGGGCCACCCTCTATGAAAGCACCGGCCTGGTCGGGCGCTCCTCCGTGCGCGCGGGGCCACCCGGCCGGCCTCCCACGGCCCGCGCCGAACTGTCCGCACCGCTGTTCGGCGAGGGCATCACGGTGTCTGGCGGCAAGCTCTGGCAGCTCACCTGGCGGAACGGCATTGCCATCGAGCGCGACCCCCGGACCCTGAGAGAGCACCGCCGGGTCACCTACCAGGGCGAAGGCTGGGGCCTCTGTCACCAACGCGTGGCCGGACGGGAACAACTCGTCATGAGCGACGGCACAGACCGGATCACGTTCCGAGACCCGAAGACCTTCAACGTGACGGGCCGCATCAGCGTGCGCCAGGACGGGCGACCCGTGACACGGCTCAACGAACTGGAATGCACACCTGATGGCGCGCTCTACGCCACCGTCTACCCGACGGACACGATCAAGCGCATCGACGTACGCACTGGCGTCGTCACCGCACACATCGACGCCTCTGGACTGCTCTCTCCGTCTGAACGACGTAGGACCGGCCAACTCAACGGCATCGCCGCAGTCCCGGGAACCGACCTGTTCCTGCTCACTGGCAAGAACTGGCCACGCGCGTTCCAGGTCGCCTTCGTCCTGAGTGGAACTTGGATCGTTCGGTGTAACCCCCGATCAAGGTCCCACGCGGTGGTCTCGGGGCGGTCCACGTCGCGGGCGCGGCCGAGCGCGGTCAGCGCGTCGGGGACAGCCTCGGGTCCGTCGTGGTTGAGGGCCGGGTCGGTGCGTGCTTCGACGGCGATGAGGAAGTCCGCGACGGCTTCGTGCGGAGTGCCAGCCGTGAAGCAGGCAAATCCGACACTGTGCGGAGGGGCTTCCTCCGGGGGCGGGAGTGAGCCGGCGGCGGCCGTGTGGTGGTGCGGCACACAAGTCGGCCTGCGATTGTGATGGTCTGCCACATATGCCGCTGACCTGGGGACTTCTACGTTGTGGCCACACCCGACGTCCCCGCAGACACCCTGGAAGTGGTGCACATGGTCTCCCCCGCAGCGAGCAGAACGAGCCCGTCCGGCATACGCAGGATCGTCGCCGCCAGTCTCGTCGGGACCACCATCGAGTGGTACGACTTCTTCCTCTACGGCTCCGCCGCCGCGCTGGTGTTCAACACGCTCTTCTTCCCCGCCAGCGATCCCCTCGTCGGCACCCTGCTCGCCTTCCTCACCTACGCCGTCGGCTTCGCCGCCCGGCCGCTCGGCGGGGTGGTGTTCGGGCACTACGGGGACCGGATCGGGCGCAAGCGGCTGCTCGTGGTGAGCCTGCTGATGATGGGCGGGGCCACCTTCGCCATCGGGCTGCTGCCGACGCACGCCGCCATAGGCGGGGCCGCGCCCGTGCTGCTCACCGTGCTGCGGCTGGTGCAGGGGTTCGCGCTCGGCGGTGAGTGGGGCGGGGCGGTGCTGCTCGTCGCCGAGCACGGGGACGACCGGAACCGGGGGTTCTGGGCGTCCTGGCCGCAGGCCGGTGCGCCCGGCGGGAACCTGCTCGCCACCGGGGTGCTCGCCCTGCTGGCCGCCGTCCAGTCCGACGAGGCGTTCCTCGCCTGGGGCTGGCGGGTGCCGTTCCTGCTGTCCGGGGTGCTGGTGGTGGTCGGGCTGTGGATACGGGTCTCGGTGTCGGAGTCGCCGGCGTTCCTGGAGGCGCGGGCCCGGGCCGAGGCCGAGGAGGCGGCGGGGGCCCGGCAGCGGCCGCCGGTGGTGGAGGTGCTGCGTTCGGGCCGGCGCGGGGTGCTGACCGCGATCGGGGTGCGGCTGGGGGAGAACGTCTCGTACTACGTGCTCACGGCGTTCCTGCTCGTCTACGTGACCGTGCACCTCCACCTGCCCAAGGGCGACGCGCTGAACGCCGTGCTGATCGGCTCGGCGGTGCACTTCGTGACGATCCCGCTGTGGGGCGCGCTGTCGGACCGGATCGGGCGGCGTGCGGTGACCCTGGTGGGGGCGGTCGGGATGGCGGGCTGGGCGTTCGTCTTCTTCGCCCTGCTGGACTCCCGGTCCTTCCCGGTGATCGCCGTCGCGGTCACCGCCGGCCTGCTGCTGCACGGTGCGATGTACGGGCCCCAGGCGGCTTTCATCTCGGAGATGTTCGACACCCGCGTCCGCTACTCGGGAGCCTCCATGGGGTCCCAGGTGGCTTCCATCTTCGGCGGTGCGCTGGCCCCGGTCATCGCCGTGGAGCTGCTCAAGGAGTACGGGTCCTCCGTGCCGGTCTCGGTCTACCTGTGCGCGGCGGCCCTGATCACCGCGGTGACCGCGCTCGCCGCCCGCGAGACGCGCGGCCGCAGCCTCGACGGACCCGCCCGGCAGGCACCGGCCGTCCCCGTCAAGGGCTGACGGGTCGGGCGCCCGTATGCTCACCGGCGTGACCACCGTGACGGAAGGCATACGGGAGCTGCTGGGCCTGCTGGCCCAGGGGGCGCCGGCGGAGGAGTTCGCGCGGCCCTCGGCGGCCGCGCGCGCCGCCGGCGCCCCGGCCGCGGAGCTGGCCGCCCTCGACGAGGCGACGGCGGTGGCGCTGGAGGTGCACCGGACGCTGGGCCGGCACCGCACCCGCGAGGCGGAGCTGACCGCGCTGTTCGACACCGCCGGGGACCTCGCCGCGCTACGCGACCTGGACTCGGTGCTGCGCGCGATCACGCACCGGGCGAAGCAGCTGCTGCACACGGACGTCACGTACCTGTCGCTGAACGACGAGGCGGCGGGCGACACCTTCATGCGGGTGACGGACGGCTCGGTGTCGGCGGCGTTCCAGCAACTGCGCCTGGGCATGGGCGAGGGGCTGGGCGGGCTCGTCGCGCAGACGGCCCGCCCGTACGCCACGGGCGACTACCAGCACGACCCGCGCTTCCAGCACACCGGCCCGATCGACAGCGCCGTCGGCGAGGAGGACCTGCACGCCATCCTGGGCGTCCCGCTGCGGCTGGGGCCGGCGGTGATCGGGGTGCTCTTCGCCGCCGACCGCAGTCCGCGTGAGTTCAGCCCGCGGGAGGTGGCGCTGCTGTCCTCGCTCGCCGACCACGCCGCGATCGCCATCGACGGGGCCCGGCTGCTGGAGGAGACGCGGCGGGCCCTGGCCGAACTGGGCGCCGCGTCCCGGACCATCCAGGAGAACAGCGACGCGCTGCGCCGGGCGGAGGAGGCGCACGACCGGCTCACCGGCCTGGTCCTGCGCGGCGGCGACGTCGCCGAGGTGGCGGCCGCGATCGGGGCGCTGCTGGTGGGCGGGACCCTGGTCCACGACGCCGACGGGGCGGAGCTGGCCCGCGCCCAGGCCGGGCCGTGCCCGCCGCCGGCCGGGGCCGTGGCCGCCTCCCGGGCCTGCGGCAGGGCGGTCGCGGCGGGCGGCACCTGGGTGTGCGCCGTGCTGGCGGGTCCCGAACTCCTGGGCAGCATCACGCTGACCGGCCGCCCGGGCCTGGACGAGGCGGGGCGGCGGCTGTTCGAGCGTGCGGCGACGGTCACGGCGCTGCTGCTGCTCCTCGGCCGTTCGGTGGCGCAGACCGAGGACCGGATCCGCGGGGAGCTGCTCGGGGACCTGCTGAGCCCGTCCGCCGATCCGGGGAGCCTGGCCGGGCGGGCCCGCCGGCTGGGCGTGGACCTGGCGCGCCCGCACGCCCTCTTCGTGCTGCACAGCGACGCCGCGCCCCGGACGCGCCTGCTCACGGCCGCCGCGCAACAGGCCCGCGAGCGCGCGGGGCTGGCGGGGGTGCACCACGACCACGCCGTGCTGCTGGCCCCGTCGGAGGCGGCCGGCACCGACGCGGCCCGGCTCGCCGCGGCCCTGGGGCGGAGCGTGGGCGCGCCCGTCACGGTGGGTGCCGCGCGGACCGGCGACGGCCCGGGCGGGCTGCACGCCGCGCACGCGGAAGCGCTGCGCTGTCTGTCGACGCTGCGGGCGCTGGGGCGGGTCGGGGACGGGAGCACGCTGGCGGACCTCGGGTTCCTCGGGGTGCTGCTGGGCGACCGGGCGGACCTGTCGGGCTTCGTACGGACCGTGCTCGGGCCGGTGCTGGACTACGACGCCCGGCGCGGCAGCGACCTCGTGGGGACGCTGCGGATCTACTTCGCGACGGGCATGAGCCAGGCGCGGGCGAAGGAGGCCCTGCACGTCCACGTGAACACGGTGGTGCAGCGCCTGGACCGCATCGGCCGCCTCCTCGGCCCCGACTGGCAGTCCCCGGACCGCTGTCTGGAGCTCCAGCTCGCCCTGCGCCTGCACCAGGTGTCGGTGCCCGCGGCTCCCGGCCCGGTTTCCTCCTGATCGTGGCGGCCGCCGTTTGACAGGGCCGTACCCTCACCCCATGATTCCGTTACTCATGTAGTGGATTCACTGAAAGGGGGGAGGCTGTGCGAAGCACGACCACTTCCGGCGCGGCCTACGGCCGCTGGGCCCTGGAGGCGCGCGGGCTGGGCAAGAAGTACCGGCGGGGCTGGGCGCTGCGGGACTGCTCCTTCCGGATACCCGCCGGCCGTGTCACCGCCCTGGTGGGGCCCAACGGGGCGGGCAAGAGCACCCTGCTGAGCCTGGCGGCCGGCCTCGCGCAGC
The DNA here is from genome assembly GCF_056435605.1 of Streptomyces sp. NPDC043896. Classification (NCBI taxonomy): domain Bacteria; kingdom Bacillati; phylum Actinomycetota; class Actinomycetes; order Kitasatosporales; family Streptomycetaceae; genus Streptomyces; species Streptomyces sp. NPDC043896. The sequence continues at coordinate 327,202 of NZ_JBWKEE010000002.1, read as the reverse complement.
CCTCGGCCGGGGATCTGAGGATCTTCGGCACCCCCGCGGGCTCCCGCGCCTCCATGCCGCTGTGGGCCTATCTCGCGCAGGACAAGCCGCTGTTCAAGCGGTTCACGGTGGCGCAGACCCTGCGGATGGGCCAGGAGCTCAACCCGGCCTGGGACCAGGCGGTGGCCGAACGGATCGTCCGCGCGGGCATGGTCCCGCCGGACGCCCGCGTCGGGGACCTGTCGGGCGGCCAGCGCACCCGCGTGGCCTTCGCGCTGGCCTTCGGCAAGCGCCCCGACCTGCTGCTGCTCGACGAGCCGATGGCCGATCTGGACCCGGTGGCCCGGGACGAGATGGGGGCGCTGCTGCTGTCCGAGGCGGCCGAGCACGGGACCACCGTCCTGATGTCCTCCCACCTGCTGAGCGAGATCGAGCCGATGTGCGACTACGTACTCGTACTCGCCGACGGCCGGGTCCGCATGGCCGGCGAGGCCGACGAGCTGGTCCCGATGCACACCCTGGTCAGCGGTGTGAGCACGGAGGCCGGGCAGCTGCCCTCCTCCCTGAACGACCACACCGTCATCGAGGTACGGACCTCCGGCCGCCACTTCACCGCACTGGTGCGGCGCCAGGGCCCGCTGGACGAGGCCTGGCAGCAGGCGGAGCCGAGCATGGAGGAGGTGCTGCTCGGCTACCTCCGCTCACCCGGGGCCCCCGCGCTGCTCTCCCCCACCGCCGCCCCACTGCACCGAGAGGAGTGCCCGGCATGAGCGCACCGGCCGCGGACGCCGCCCGCCCCGGCACCGCACCCGACCGGCCGCGCCGGCTGCGCGGGTTCGCCTGGCTCCTGGCGCGCCAGCACCGCACCGCGGTGATCACCTGCGCCGCCCTGACGGTCGTCGGGGCGGCCTGGATCGTGTACCAGCGCGCCGCGATGCTGGACGCCCTGCACGCCACCGGGTGGCCGGTCACCTCCCCCCACACCATCGACCGGGCCGTCTACGACCGGACCACCGACGACCTGGACTCCTTCGGCAGCACGCTCGCCTTCCTCCCCGTGCTGTTCGGCGTCCTGCTCGGCGCCCCGCTGATCTCCGCCGACCGGGAGCACGGGACGGCCCGGCTGATCACCACCCAGTCCGTCCCGCGCGGCCGCTGGCTGCTGTGGAAGCTGTGCTTCGCCCTGGCACTGGCGGCGGTGCCGACGGCGGTGCTGAGCCTTCTCTACTCCTGGTGGCTGGACTCCGTCGGCTCGCTCGCCCCCCGGGACTGGCTCAACGGCCCGGTGTTCGGGGCCACGGGCCCGGTGCTGGTGGCCTCGGCCCTGTTCTGCACCGCGCTCGGCATCACGATCGGCGCGCTGGCCCGCCGGTCGCTGCCGGCCATGGTGGCGACGTTCCTCGCCTCGTACGCCGTCCTCCTCGCGGCGGGGCTCCTCAGGGAGCGGCTCGCCACTCCCAGGACGCTCGCCTATCCGCTGAACGGCGCCCAGCCGGCCGCGCTCGACCACGTGGTGCAGGTGGACCAGTGGATCGGGACCGCCTCCGGCAAGCTCTACGGCTGGGGCACCTGCGTGCACGACAGCTCGCCGGAGGGCTGCCGGGCCTCGCTCGGCATCGTCAACTCGGTCTGGGAGTACTTCGGCCCCGACCAGATGGCGGGCATGCAGTGGACCGCCGCCGGGATGTTCCTGGGGCTGACCGCGCTCCTGGTGGGCGCCTTCCTGCGGTGGACCCGGCACTCGGTGCTCTGAGCCGGACCACCCCCGCGGACGGCCTAGGCTGGAACGTCACCCCGGAAGCCCGGGAAACCCGGCCCGGGAACCCGGAAGCCGGGAGCCGGAAGCCGGGAAGCCCGGCACCCGGCCCGGAAGCCCGGGACCCTGAAGGACCGAGAAGCAGCAAGGAGGCGGGCACCGTGGTCGTGTTTCGCATCGAACGCCGAAGCGGCCTGCCCACCTACCTCCAGATCGTGCAGCAGGTGGAGCAGGCCCTGCGGATGGGGGCGCTGGCCGAGGGCGACAAGCTGCCCACGGCGGCGCAGGTCGCCGCGACCACGAAGGTCAATCCGAACACCACGCTCAAGGCCTACCGCGAGCTGGAACGCTCCGGCCTGGTCGAGGTGCGCCAGGGCTCCGGCACCTTCATCACCCGTTCGCTGGCCACTCCGCAGACGGCGCCCGAGTCCCCGCTGCGCACGGGACTCGGGGAGTGGATGCGCGAGGCGCGCGAGCAGGGGCTGAGCGCCCGCGACGTGTCGACCCTCTTCGGTGCGGTACTCGGCGAGCACTACCCACCCACCCCTTGAACCTTTCATTCGTTGCAGGATCGTGAATACGATCTTTCATAACAAGATAGAAGCGGGATCCATGCCTACTGTTCAGAGGTACCTCGCTTGACGCGTTCTTTCTACCTCTGGATCCCACGATGTCTGCTGCACCATCGCGCCGCCGCCGCACCGCGCTCGCCCTCACCACGACCGCCACCGCCCTCGCGCTGCTCGTCTCCGGCTGCGCGTTCGGGGGCCCGGAGGGCAAGCGCATCCGGGTGGGCGTCTCGGGCGACTCCCCCGAGTGGGACGTCCTCGCGAAGGAGGCCAAGAAGGAGGGCCTCACCGTCGAGACCGTGGTCTTCGACGACTACTCACTGCCCAACAAGGCCCTCGGCGCCGGTGACATCGAGCTCAACGCCTTCCAGCACCTGGTCTTCCTCGCCCAGTCCAACACCGAGAACAAGACCGACATCGCCCCCATCGCCGCGACCACCGTGGTGCCGCTCGGCCTGTACTCCGGCAAGCACAAGCAGCTCGCCGACCTCCCCGACGGAGCCACCGTCACCCTGCCCAACGACCCCGCCAACCAGGGCCGCGGACTGCGCGTCCTGGAACAGGCCAAGGTCATCGAGCTGAAGAAGGACGCCGGGCTCTTCGCCACCCCCGACGACATCACCGCCAACCCCAAGCACATCAAGCTCACCCCGGTGAACGCCCAGCAGACCCCGCGCACCCTGAAGGACGCGGACGCCGCCGTCATCAACGACGGGGTCGCCGAACTCGCGGGCATCGACGCCGGGACCGCCCTGTTCAAGGACGACCCGGCCGGCCCCCAGGCCGTGCCGTACCTCAACGTGATCGCCGCCCGCGCGGACCACCAGGACGACCCCGACTACGCGAAGATCGTCAGGCTGTACGCGTCCAAGGCCGTCCAGGACGAGGTCCGCCGCACCAGCAACGGCACCGCCCACCACGTCGACCTGCCCGGCCCCGAACTCCGGGCCGAGCTGGCCCGCATCACGAAGCAGCTGGCACGGTGACCGCCGCGACGGGCGGCCGGGCCGCCGTCGAATTCCGCTCGGTGCGCAAGGAGTTCCCCGGCGGGGCCGTCGCCGTGGACGACGTCAGCCTGACCGTGGAGGCGGGCACCGTCTTCGGGGTCGTCGGCCACAGCGGGGCGGGCAAGTCCACGCTGCTGCGCCTCGTCAACGGCCTGGAGGAGCCCACCTCGGGCAGCGTCCTGGTGGACGGCCAGGACCTGGCCGCGCTCGGCGAGCGCGCGCTGCGGCCCGTACGCCGCGAGATCGGCATGATCTTCCAGCAGTTCAACCTCTTCCGCTCGCGCACCGTCCTCGGCAACGTCCTCTACCCGCTGCGCCTGGCCGGCCTGGACCGCGCCGCCGCCCGGGCCCGCGCCGAGGAGACGCTGGAGTTCGTCGGACTCGCCGGCCACGGCAAGCGCTATCCGGAGCAGCTCTCCGGCGGCCAGCGCCAGCGCGTCGGCATCGCCCGCGCCCTCGCCACCCGCCCCAAGGTGCTGCTGTGCGACGAGGCCACGTCCGCCCTCGACCCACGGACCACCGGGGAGGTCCTGGCCCTGCTCCGGCGGGTCAACCGCGAACTGGGCGTCACCATCGTGCTGATCACCCACGAGATGGAGGTCGTCCGCACCCTGTGCGACCGGGTCGCCGTCATGGAGGACGGCCGCGTGGTGGAGAGCGGCGAGGTGTACGAGGTCTTCGCGCGCCCGGCCCACCCCACCACCGCCGCCTTCGTGCGTTCCGCGCTGCACAGCGAACCGGACGGAGCGCTCCTGGAACGGCTGCGGGCCCGCCACCCGGGGCGCCTCGTGACGGTACCGGTCGTCGACGGGGTCCCGGTCATGGACGGCCTCTCGCCGCTGCTGCGGGAGCACGGCGTCGACTTCGCCTTCGTGCACGGCGGTGTCGGCGAGGTGCGCGGCCGCCCGCTGGGCAGCGTGACCCTGGAACTGCGGGGCGATCCGGCGGCGGTGGAGGCCGTCGCGGCAGGACTCGCCCTGCCCGGCCGGCTGAAGGCGGGGGCACGGTGAAGGCCGACTGGAGCACCTTCTGGCCCAAGGTCCTCGACGCGACCGGCGAGACCGTCTACATGGTGCTGATCACCCTCGCGCTCTCCAGCGTCCTCGGCCTCGCCGTCGGGCTCGCCCTCTACGCCACGCGCAAGGGCGGCGTCCTGCCGAACCGGGTCGTGCACGCCGTGCTGGGCACGTTCATCAACGTCATCCGGCCGATCCCGTTCATCATCGCGATCGTGGCCCTCGCGCCGGTCACCCGGGCGGTGGTGGGCACCATGATCGGCACGGACGCCGCGATCTTCCCGATGACGGTGGTGGCCACCTTCGGGATCGCCCGGATCGTCGAGTCCAACCTGCTGGCCGTGGAGCCGGGCGTCGTGGAGGCGGCCCGTTCGATGGGCGCCGGCCCTCTGCGGGTCCTGCTCACCGTGCTGGTGCCCGAGGCGCTCGGGCCGCTGGTCCTCGGTCTGACCTTCATGCTCGTCGCGCTGATCGACTTCTCCGCCGTCGCGGGCACGGTCGGCGGCGGCGGGGTGGGCAACCTGGCCATGACGTACGGGTACCTGCGGTTCGACACGTCCGTGATGGTGGTGACCGTACTGGTCCTGATCGCCCTCGTGCAGTCGGCCCAGTTCCTGGGCGACCGGGTCTCGCGCAGGATCCTCAGGCGCTAGCTGACCCGCTGCCCCCGACCGCCGCTCGCCGCCGCGCGGCCGGGCGGCGGCCGGCCCGGTCAGGGGATGCGGAGGGTTCAGAAGGTGTAGCTCAGGCCCGACTTGTACGGGGTCAGCGTCCGCTGGCTCACCACACCGCGGTACGTGTACCAGCCCCACTTCTTGCACATCGTCTGGTAGCTCAGGGTGTTGTACGCCCCCGATCCGACCCGGACGCGCGGGTAGATGACGTTGTCGCCCCAGTCACCGCCGGCCGGGCCGCTCGAGTAGGCGTCCACCCCCCAGTACACCCCGACGACGGAACCGCCCGCCGGGCAGTTCCAGCTGCCGAAGTTGACCCAGACGTTCCCTCCCGTCCAGGCACTGGCCGGAGCCGCGCCGAGGCCGACGACGCCGAGCGCCATCAGCGAACCCGTCAGCACCGCACGGGTTTTACGCAGCAGTGATCCACGCATGTGACCTCCCCGGTCACGGCCGGGCGCGTTCGCGCCACCGCCGTGCGCAGCAGGCTCCCATACGGGTCACAGGATTGTCGGACTTTTGGCTTGATTCACGCCACGCCCCTCAAGTCGAACTATTGGCGGACATAAGCCTGTTCGATTGAGGGGCGGGGCGGCCGGTTCAGTCCGCCACCGCCGTGGTCACCACCAGCGGCGGCGCCTCCCGTTCGGCGGTCCACGGGCGGCTGCCCACCAGCCCGGCATCGGCCACGTCCACCGCCTCCTCCACCGTCGGCCGGTGCTGGACGACGTCCCGGAAGCCGGCCCGCTCCAGGAGGCCCGGCAGCAGGCCGACGGGCCACGCGCGGTTGCGGACCTCCTGCCAGGAGCCGTCCGTGCGCCGCAGCCGTACGGTCAGCTCCCGGCCCGGCGCGTACACCGCGCCGGGCTCCCCGATCCGCAGGGAGGCGTACTCCGCGCCGGTGCAGGCGGGGTCGGTGGCCAGCAGCACGAACGGGCCGCCGGGGCGCAGCAGCCGGCGGACCTCCCGGAACACCGCCAGCACCGCGTCCTCGTCCGGCAGCGAGGCGAGCACATGGCTGCACATGACCGCGTCGGCGCTCCCGTCCGGCAGGCCGGCGACCCGGCCGTCGCGGACCTGGTGGTACTCCGCCACCCCGGTGTCCGAGGCGCGGGCGAGGGCGAGCATCTCGGGCGAGGTGTCCACCCCGACCACGCGGGCGCCGAGCAGGCGGGCGGCGTGGCCGGCCACCCTGCCCGGTCCGCATCCGTAGTCCACGAGGACCGACCCGGCGCCGATCTCCCGCCGGGACAGGGCCCGGAAGACGAACGGATAGCCGAGCAGCCAGTCCGTGGCCGCTTCGAGCGCGGCGAAGGCCCGCGCTCCCTCACTCCCGGACCAGGCGGCCGCCCCGGCACCGCCCGCGTCGTCCCCGGATTCCCGCGCCGCTTCGCTCACGGCTCCACTATCGGCCCCAGCCGGGGCCGGGGCGGCGGCACGACACGGCCCTCAGCCGTGCTCGGAGAGGCCGATCCGGGCGTGGAGCCGGCGGAGCGGGGCCGGGGCCCACCAGTTGGCCGGGCCGGCGAGCCGCATCAGGGCCGGCAGGAGCACGCCCCTGATCAGCGTCGCGTCCACGGCCACCGCGAGGGCCATGCCCACGCCGAGCTGCTTGAGGAAGACCACCTGACCGCTCGCGTAGGCGGCGAAGGAGACCGCGAGGACGAGGGCCGCCGCGGTGACCAGGGGCGCGCTGCGGGCGATCCCGAGGGACACGGAGGCGCGGGCGTCGCCGGTGCGGTCGTACTCCTCCTTGATGCGGGACAGCAGGAAGACCTCGTAGTCCATGGAGAGCCCGTACGCGATGCAGAACATCAGGATGGGGATACCGGGTTCGATCACGCCGGTGGGCGTGAAGCCGAGCGGACCGGCGAGGAAGCCCTCCTGGAAGACCACGACGAGGACGCCGAACATGACGGACAGGCTCAGGAGGTTGAGGACGGTGGCCTTGAGCGGGGCGACCACGCTGCCCGTCATCAGGAAGAGCACGGCGAAGGTCACCGCCACGATCAGGGCCGCGACCAGCGGCAGCCGGTCCGTCACCCCGTCCCGGTAGTCGGCGAGCTCGGCCGGGTAGCCGCCGGCCTCGACGGGGAACGGCGCGGGCAGGGCCCGGATCTCGCGCACCAGGCCGGTGGGGTCGGATTCCAGCCGGGCGGAGGTGGGCACGACGCTGATCCGCCCGCCGCCGCCGGTGCCGGTGAACTCCGCGGGCGCGGCCACCGGTCCGGCCGGCCCGCCCGCGCGGAAGGATCCGGCGGCCGAGTCGACGCGGGCGACCCCTTCGATCCGGGAGAGTCCGGCGGCGTATCCGGCGACCGCCGCGGGGTCGGCTCCCCGGGCGGTGACCAGCTGCACGGCGTCCGATTCCTCGGCGGTGAATCCGGCCCTGACCTGGTCGTGCATCTGCCGGGCGGGCGCGGAGGCGGGCAGCACCCGGTCGTCGGGCAGCCCGAACCGCACCCCGAGGAAGGGCGCGCCGAGCAGCACCAGGACGGCGAGTGCGGCGCCGCCGAAGGCCAGCGGGCGGCGCATCACGCGGTTCGCCGTCCGGAACCAGAAGCCCCCGGTCTCGGCGGGGACGGGGCCGCGCCGCTCCACCCTGCGTCCCAGCAGCGCCAGGGCGGCGGGCAGCAGGACCGTCGCGCCGGCGACGGCGGCCAGTACCACCGCGACCCCCGCGTAGGCGAAGGAGCTCAGGAAGGGGAAGGGGAAGGCGAGGAGCACCGACAGGGAGGAGGCCACCGTCACTCCGCTGAACAGGACGGTCCGGCCGGCGCGGCGCACCGTCCGGGCGACGGCATCGGCCACGGAGGCCCCGGCGCGCAGCTCCTCGCGGTAGCGGAAGACGACGAACAGGCCGTAGTCGACGCCGAGTCCGATGCCCATCACCAGGGCGATGTTGGACGCGAAGGTGGAGACGTCGGTGAAGGCGACGACGGCGCGCAGCAGGGCGAGCGAGCCCAGGACCGCGAAGAGTCCGATGCCCACGGTGAGCAGTGCGGCGGCCGAGACGCGCCGGTAGACCCGCCAGAGCAGGAGCAGCACCACGGGGAGGATGACGAGTTCGGCGCGCAGGAAGTCCTGGCGGGCCTGCTGCATGGTCTGCCGGAAGACCTCGTCGCCGCCTCCGACCTCGACCCGGACGGTGTCGGTGGTGCGGGTGAACTCCGGCGCCAGGGCGGGGAGGATCTCGCGGCGTACGCGGTCGGCGTCGCCGGGTATCCAGGCGAGGACGAGCGCCTGGCGGCCGTCGCGGCTGCGGAGGGTGTCGGGGCTGCCCCCGGTCCAGTAGGACCAGGCCCGGCCGACGCCGGGGCGGGCGGCGAGTTCCCGGGTGAGTTCGCGACCGGCACGGGCGACGGGGTCGTCGTCGACGGCTCCCTGGCGTGCCGTCACCAGCAGGGCCAGGTTGGGGCTGCCGGTGTGGTGGTCCCTGGCGAGGACGTCCCGTACCCGCATGGACTCGGAACCGGGGGCCTCGAAGCGGTTGAGCGAGAGTGCGTTGAGCGTTCCGGCGCCGATGGCGCCCGCGAGGAGCGCCACCGCGATGCCCGCCGCGACGATCCACCTCGCCCGCTCCGCGATGAACCTTCCGAGCACGATTCCCCCTGCCGTAGGATTTTACGAATGATGATTCGCGTTCTTCCGTGATGGCGGCGAGATTACGAATGATCATTCGTATTTTCAACCGGTGCCCACGGGCTGAGATCTGACGGAGGACCAGGTGGCGGAGAAGACCGGCAGGGCGCGCGCGGCCGGAGCGGCGGGGGCGTCGGGGGCGGGGACGGGGGCGGACGGCGGGGACGCCCGGCCGGCCCCCCGGCGGCGGCAGGCCCGCGGGGAGCAGCGGATGGCGCAGATCCTGGACGCCTCGGCGGTGGTGTTCGCCCGCGCGGGCTACGAGAAGGCGACCACCATCGCCATCGCGGCCGAGGCGGGCATCTCCCCCGGCTCGCTCTACCAGTTCTTCTCGAACAAGGAGGCCATCGCCCAGGCACTCGCGGACCGCTTCGTCGGACAGCTGCGCGCCGCCCACCAGGAGGCCTTCGACGAGGCCCGCTTCACGTCGCTGTCCCTGGAGGCGCTGCTGGACCGGATGGTGGACCCGATCGTCGCCTTCAACGTCGCCCATCCGGGCTTCAAGGCCCTCTTCGCCCGCACGGACATGCCCGCGGGCCTCACCGACGCGGCACGGCCCGTCCAGGCGGCACTGCTGGCCCGGGTCGAGGCGATGATCACCGCCCGCGCGCCGGAGCTGCCCGCCGCGGAGCGCTCGCGGACGGCGCTCGTGGGGATCCAGATCTTCCAGGCCATGGTGCCGCTGGTGGTCGCCGCCGAGGGCGGGGAGCGGGCGGCCCTGGTCCGCGAGCTCAAGCGCGCGCTGCACGGCTACCTGGCGGACACCATCGGCTGAGCCCGGGGCCGGGACCGGGGGCTGGGGCCGGGGGCCGGACCCGCGCCGGGCGGGACCGGCGCGGGCGCGCGACGATGGGGGGATGGACGAGGCGCCCCTGAGCGGTGTCAGCGCTCCCGGCCGGGTGGCGGCCGAGGGCGAGGGGATCAGCCCCGAGGAGCTGGCCCTCGCCGCGCGCAACCACGGGCTGCCCCTGGAGGCGCTCCGGTACGAGGTCACCCCCGCCGGGCTGCACTACGTCCTGGTCCACTACGACATCCCCGCCGCCGACGCCGACGGCTGGCGCCTGGAGGTCGGGGGCCGGGTGCGGACGCCGCTGTCGCTGGACCTGGCCGCCCTGCGGGCGCTGCCCGCCGTCACGCACCGGGTCACGATGGAGTGCGCGGGCAACGGGCGGGCGCGGCTGACGCCCCGGCCCGTGAGCCAGCCGTGGCTGGTCGAGGCGGTGGGCACCGCCGACTGGACCGGGGTGCCGCTGCGCACGGTGCTCGCCGCGGCCGGGGTGCCGCCCGACGCCGTGGAGGCGGTGTTCACCGGCGCCGACCACGGGGTGGAGCGCGGCGTCGAACAGGACTACCGGCGCAGCCTGCCCCTGGGGGTGGCCGCCGGCGCCGATCCCGGGGTGCTGCTCGCCTACGCGATGAACGGCGCTCCCCTGCCGCCGCAGCACGGGTTCCCGCTGCGGCTGGTGGTGCCGGGCTGGTACGGGATGGCGCACGTGAAATGGCTGCGGGACATCACCCTGACCGAGGGGCCCTTCGCCGGGTTCCAGCAGGCGGTGGCCTACCGGTACCGGCGCACCGCCGAGGAGCCCGGCGAGCCGGTGACCCGGATCGAGCCGAGGGCGCTGATGGTCCCGCCCGGCTTCCCCGACTTCATGTCCCGGGTGCGGGTGGTGCGGCCGGGGCCGGTGCGCCTGGAGGGGCGGGCCTGGTCGGGGCACGGTCCGGTGACCCGGGTCGAGGTGAGCGCCGACGGGGGCCGCACCTGGGCGGACGCCGAGGTGGCCGGGCGGGAGCCGGGCGGCTGGGCCTGGCAGGCCTGGCACGGGCCGTGGACGGCCGTGCCGGGCCGCCACGTCCTCACGGTCCGGGCCACGGACGCGACGGGACGCACCCAGCCCCTCGAACAGCCCTGGAACCGCGGGGGCTTCGGCAACAACCTGGTCCAGCGGGTGCCGGTGGTGGTGCTGCCGCCCGGCGCGTAGCCGCCGGGCCTCGCGGGTCGGGCGAGACCCGGTGAGCCTTTCCGGTCACAGCACTAGAACAGACGGGCCATGCCGACCGAGGCGGGCGCGGTCTCGGCGAAGCCGAACTTCGCGTAGAGGTGCCGGGCGTCGCCGTCGGCGATCAGGGAGACGTACGTACCCCGGGGCGCGCGCCGTTCCAGCTCGGCGGTGAGCTCCGTCATGATCAGCTTGCCGAGGCCCTGGCCCTGGTGCTCGGGGAGCACGCAGATGTCGACTATCTGGAGGAAGCAGCCGCCGTCGCCGACGATCCGGCCCATGCCGACGGTCTCGCCGGCGTGCCGGACGGTGACGCAGTGCCAGGAGTTCGGCAGTCCGGTCGCCGCGCCCTCGGGGCTCTTGGCGCCGAGGCCGGTCGCGCCGCGCAGCCGGAGGTAGGTGGCCACGTCGGGGACGCCGGGGCCGATCTCGTAGGCGGCGTTCTCCGTGCCGGTCTCTGTGCCGGTGCTCATGTGTGTCCTGTCTGCCGGAGCGGGAAGGGGTGGGTGTGGTGTGTGGTGGTTCAGCGCGCCGGGGCGTTTTCGAGCAGCTCGGGGCCGTTGTTGCGCACGTTGTTGACGGCCGTGTCCACCGCGCGGACCTCCAGGCGGCCCCCGGCAGGGGTGGCGAGGAGGGCGCGCAGGGTGCCGGTGTCCTCGTGCGCGGGGTCGAGCCAGGCGTCGTAGTCGGCGGGGGCGAGGGCCAGCGGCATCCGGGGGTGGACGCGGCCCGCGGCATCGGTGGCCTCGGTGGTGATGACCGTGCAGGTGGCCCACCAGGCGGCCGGGTCGTCCGCGTCGGCGACGGCGGGGTCGCGCCAGAACTCGTACAGGCCTGCCATCGCCATCACCGAGCCGTCCTGCGGGCTGATGAAGTACGGCTGCTTGTACGCCTTCACGCGTCCGGAGGCCGGTACGGACTCCCACTCGTAGAAGCCGTCGGCGGGCAGCAGGCAGCGCCGCTTGGCGAAGGCCCGGCGGTAGGCGGGCTTCTCCCCCACCGTCTCGACCCGGGCGTTGATCATCTTCGCCGCGCCGCCCGGCCCCTTCGACCAGGACGGCACCAGCCCCCAGCGCAGGGCCCTCAGCTGCCGTCGCAGCTCGCCGGTCTCCCGGTCGGCGCGCTCCAGCACCGCCCACACCGGGTCCGTCGGGGCGACGTTCCAGCTGGGCGGCAGCACCGGACCGGGCTCGGGTGCGGTGACGCCGAAGAGGCCCGACAGGTCCTCGGGGCCGCGGGTGGAAACGTATCGGCCGCACATGTCCTCCAGCCTGCCACGCGCCGGTTCGCCGCGCCGTCAGGCCGTGCGGAAGAGCAGCTCGGGGCGTTCCCAGGTGACCTTCGGCGGAGCGGGGGGCAGGGTCCCGACGCGCTCCGCGCCCATGCGGCGGTAGAAGGCCTCGGCCGGCGGGTGGGAGACCACGCGCACCGCGTCCAGGCCCGCCTCGCGCGCCCGGCCGAGCATGTGCTCCACCAGCCGGCGGCCGAGGCCGGTCCCCTGGGCCTCGTCCGCGACGAAGGCCAGGTCCAGTTCGGCCGGTTCGAGGACGAGGGCGTAGAAGCCGAGCAGCCGGCCGTCCGGGCCGGCCGCCGTGAACACCTCGTGGCGGGCGAGGTATCCGGCGGTGACCCGGTGGCCGGAGACGATCGACGCGTACTCCCCCCGGTAGGCGCCCGACGACCGGACCAGGGCGGTGAGCTGTTCCGCGTCCTGCTCGGCGGCGCGTCTGATGATCACTGGCTGCATGGGGCGAGTATAGGATCACTCAGCCAGTTGAGGCATTACATTTCCGGAGCCCGCGAGGCGGGGACGCGCCCGGCGTCCGCGCCCCGCCCGGATGCGCGGACCCCGGAGCGGCTCCAGGGTGGAGGCATGGAGCACGCGCCGATCGTCGTCCACCGCATCTCCCCCTCGGGCGGCCGCCGGGTCACCCTGCGCGTCCGGGACCGCGACGCGGCCCTCGGCACCGCGCACACCGACGCGGACGTGATCGAGTTCCTGCGCCGCGCGGAGGTCCCGGACCCCGACGAGGTGGTCCTCGGGGGCGCGCCCGCGCTCATCGAGTGGCAGGGGGACGCCCCGCACGTCTACGAGGCCGAGCCGGCGGACGGCGACGTCCCCTGACGCCACCGCCCTCCCCCGTCCAGGGCCCCATTCCGGCCAATGTATGACACGTGCATGACATTTCAAGACGGCTGTGACACATTCCGTGGCGCACTCCGCACCGCCCTCGCACCACACCCCCACAAGGACGTGTCACAGAGGAGCGACATGATGCACCGTGCGAAACTCGCCGTCGCGGCGCTGGCCCTCGCGGCCACGGCCGGCAGTGTCACGAGCGCCGCCGCCTCCGCCCCCGCCGCCGACCAGAAGGTCGACGGCGTCATCGTCGTCGCGGGCAACACCTGCACCTGGACCAACGCCCGCACCAGCGCCAATCCCCCCAGCGCCCTCACCGTCGACCGGACCAGCATCAACAAGCCCGGCGGAAACCTCGCCTGCGACGGCGGCATCACCGCCACCCTCAACAACAACCCGGCCTTCACCTTCGACGCGGCCGGCGCCACCGCCCGCACCGACCTGATCGACATCACCGGGCAGCAGAGCTTCATCTCCTGCCGCTACAAGGCCACCGGCATCCAGTGGGACCGCGACGCCGCCACCGGGAAGTACGTCAACCGGGCCTTCACCGCCACCAAGAGCTCGGGCAGCTTCCTGTGCCCGGGATCCGTGACCACGGCGGCGGGCGGCGCGTCCATGCTCTTCCACTGACCGGCCCGCACCAGGCACCCCGGGCGCGCCCGGTGTCACCGCCCTCCCCCGGACGGCGGTGACACCCCACCCGATGGCCCCGACCGGGTCGCCGCGGCCGGAACGGGGCATCAGCATGGTGGGGAGTCCGCCCGGGTGAGGAGGCGCCGGTGATGGCCGATGCGCAGCCCGGACCGCCTTCCGGCGGCCCCGGAGCGGGAACCCCGACGGCGGGCGGCCTGCTCGACGTGCTCGGGGTGGCCGCCGTGGTCCTGGACGCCGACGGGCGGATCAGCCTCTGGAGCCCGCAGGCCGAGACCCTCTTCGGGTACCCGGCCGAGGAGGCGCTCGGGCAGTACGCGGCGGCCCTGCTGGTGGAGGAGCAGGACCGCGAGGAGGTCCTGGAGCTGTTCGCCCGGGTGATGTGGGGCCAGGGGGCGTGGGCGGGGTCGTTCCCCGTGCGCCACCGGGACGGCCACACGGTGCTCGTCGAGTTCCGCAACATGCGCCTCCAGGCCGCCAACGGCCGGATGTACGCCCTGGGCCTGGCCTCCGAGCAGGCCACCCTGCGCCGCGTCGAACGGGACCTGGCCCTGTCGCTGCGCATGGTCGACCAGTCCCCCATCGGACTGGCCGTCCTCGACACCGACCTGCGGTACGTCCTGGTCAACCCGGCCCTGGAACGGATCAACGGGGTGCCGTCCGAGCGCCACCTGGGGCAGCGGATCGCCGACATCCTGCCCTTCCTGGACGCCTCCGCGATCGAGGCCGGCATGCGGGAGGTCATGGCGACCGGCGTGCCCCTGCTGGACCACTTCACCACGGGCCAGATCTCCGAGGACTCCGGCGAGCGGGCCTGGCTGGTGTCGATCTACCGGCTGGAGGACCAGGCCGAGCGGGTGATCGGCGTCGCGGTCTCGGTGGTGGACGTGACCGAACAGCACCGGGCGGCCGTCTCGGCCGCCCACGCCCGCCGGCGCCTGGCCCTGATCGCCGACGCCTCCGTGCGCATCGGCACCACCCTCGACCTGGACATCACCGCCCGGGAGCTGGCCGACGTCGCCGTCCCGGAGATCGCCGACATCGCCGCCGTGGACGTCCTCGACACCATGCTGACGGGCCCCCGGCCGGGCGGGACCGACGACGAACGGGCCGTACGGTTCCGCGCGCTGGCGGTGAAGGCGGCCTACCGCTCCCCCGCCGAGGCGGCGGCCGACCCCGTCGGCGACGTGGCGTCCTACCGCCCCGAACGGCTGGTGGCCCGCTGCGCCCGCACCGCGCGGCCCGAACTCGTCCCGCACGTGCGGCCGGAGGACCTGCCGCGCATCGCCCGCGACGAGGACGCCGCCCGGCTGCTCGGCGAGGCGGGAGTGCACTCGTACCTCGCGGTGCCGCTGATCGCCCGCGGCCAGGTGCTGGGCACCCTCGACCTGAAACGGGCCCGCAACCCCGTGCCCTTCGGCCCCGACGACGTGCTCCTGGCCTCCGAACTCGCCGCCCACGCCGCCGTGTCCATCGACAACGCCCGCTGGTACCAGCGCCAGCGGCACGCCGCCCTCGCCCTCCAGCGCCACCTGCTGCCCCAGCACCCCCCGGCGGCCCCCGGGCTGGACATCGCCTACCGGTACCAGCCGGCGGGAGCCGCCGACGAGACCGGCGGCGACTGGTTCGACGTCATCCCGATCACGGGCGACCGGACCGCGCTGGTCGTCGGCGACGTCATGGGCAGCGGCATCAACGCGGCGGCGACCATGGGCCAGCTGCGCGCCACCGCCCGCGCGCTGGGCCGTCTCGGACTCGACCCCGCCACGGTCCTGACCCACCTCGACGCCGCGACCGGCGACCTCGGCGAGGCCATGGCCACCTGCGTCTACGCCGTCTACGACCCGCACAGCCGGCTCTGCCACATCTCCACCGCGGGCCACCTGCCGCCCGTACACCTGCGCGCCGGCCGCCCTCCCCGGCTGCTGCGGCTGCCGACGGCGGTGCCGCTGGGGGTCGGCGGCGTACCGTTCAGCACCACCGCCGTGACCCTCGGCGAGGGCGACGAACTGGTGCTCTACACCGACGGGCTGGTCGAGACCCGGGACCAGGACATCGACACCCGGCTGCTGACCCTGACCGACCTGCTGGCCGGCCCGCACCGCCCCATCGAGGAGACCTGCGACCTGCTGCTGTCGGCCCTGCGCCGCCCCGACACGCACGACGACGTCGCCCTCCTCATCGCCCGCGCCCTCGCCTGAGCCCTCACGCCGGCGCGCTCCGCGGCCGGATCCTGGCCGCGAGCACGGCGACGTCGTCCTCCGCGTGACGGGCGTCGAGCCCGGCGACGACGGCGTCCACGGCCTCCTCGGCCGTCGCGCAGGCGGGCAGGCGCAGGGCGGTGAGCCGGGCCAGCGAGCGGTCGATGTCCTCACCCCGCCGCTCGACCAGCCCGTCGGTATACAGGACCAGGGTCTCCCCGGGGTGGAAGGGGTGCGCGGCCGACTCGTAGCCGCCCAGGCCGGTGCCCAGCGGCGGCCCCACCGGTACGTCGAGCAGCCGGCCGGTGCCGTCCGCCGCGAACACGGCCGGCGGCAGGTGCCCGGCGCTGGCGTACAGGGCGGTGCCGCGCGCGGGGTCGACGCGTACGAGCAGGCAGGTGGCGGCGCGGCGGGCGGCGTCCTCGGCGACGAGGGCGTCGAGCTGGCGCAGCACCCGGTGCGGGGCGAGTTCGGTGGAGGCGACCTCGCGCAGGGTGGAGCGGTAGGCGTTCATGTCCACGGCGGCGTGCAGGCCGTGCCCCATGACGTCGCCCACCACCAGCAGGGTCCGCCCGAAGTGCAGCCGGACCGTCTCGAACCAGTCGCCGCCGACCAGCGCGCTCGGCCCGACCGGCAGGTAGCGGCCCGCGACCAGCAGGTTCGGGTGGGGCCGGCCGGGGTCGGAGACGAGGGCCCGCTGGAGGTCGAGCGCGACGGACTCGGTCGCGGCGAGCCGGCGGGCGTGCCGGATGTGCAGGGCCGCGACGCGCGCCGCGAAGTGCAGGGCGGCGGCCTCGCGGTCGTCGAAGGCGGCGCCGGTGCGGACGGCGAGGAGGGTTCCGAACGAGGTCCCGTGCCGGGTCAGCGCGACGAACAGGCCGTGCACCGGGGGGCCGCCGGGGCGCAGGGTCCAGCTGCGCAGCGGATGGCCGCCGTCGACCGCCCGGACGGCGGGCCGTACGGGCGGCCCGGGGGCGCGCAGCAGCGCGGCGGCTCCGGCGACGGCGACGCGTTCGGTGCGGCCCTCGGCGGTCAGGTCGACGGCCGCCGCGTCGCACAGGGTTCGGAAGACGAAGGCGGCCAGCTCGCGGCAGGTGGCGCGCTCGTCGTCGGTCGTGCCGATGGCCTCCAGCGCCCCGTCGGGGTCCGGTACGTGGCCGTGGCGGTCCGACACGTCTCCTCCGGCCGGCGGGCGGCCCCCTGTGGGCCGCCGGTCGGTCCATTCCACCAGCCCCGGAGCGGCGGGGCCGGTGGAGCGCGCCGGACGGTCACCTCGCCGGGGTGAGCCGCTCCCAGAGGAAGGTGGCCACGAGGGCCTCGTTGAAGGCCGTCTGCTGGTGGTCCGTGGCGCCGGAGTGGCCGCCGCCGATGTGCTCGTGGAAGAGGACGGGGTGGCCCAGTTCGCGCAGCCGGGCGGCGGCCTTGCGGGCGTGGCCGGGGTGGACGCGGTCGTCGCGGGTGGACGTGAGCAGCAGCAGGGGCGGGTAGGCGGGGCCGTCGGCGCTCATCCGGTGGTACGGGGAGATGTCCTCCAGGTGGGGCCGGTCGGCGGGGTCGTCGGGGTTGCCGTACTCGGCGGTCCAGCTGGCCCCGGCGAGGAGCTTGTGGAAGCGGAGCATGTCCAGCAGCGGTACGTGCGAGACGACGGCGCCGAACAGCTCGGGGTAGCGGGTGAGCACGGCGCCCATGAGGAGGCCGCCGTTGCTGCCGCCCTCGATGCCGAGCTGGGCGGGGGTGGTGATGCCGCGGGCGGTGAGGTCGCGGGCGACGGCGGCGAAGTCCTCGAAGGCGCGGACGCGGTTGGCGCCGAGTGCGGCCTGGTGCCAGGCGGGCCCGTACTCGTGGCCGCCCCGGATGCCGGCGAGCACGTACGTGCCCCCGCGCGCGAGCCAGGTCCGGCCGTTGACCGCGCTGTAGGACGGCACCATGGAGATCTCGAAGCCGCCGTAGCCGTAGAGCAGGGTGGGGCCGGGGCCGGGCCGGTCCTCGGGGCCGATCACGAAGTAGGGGACCCGGGTGCCGTCCGGGGAGGTGGCGAAGTACTGGCTGACGCGGAGCCCGGCGGTGTCGAAGAGGGCGGGTGCCTGCTTGAGCACCTCGGTGCCGGCGGTCCCGGCCTCGCCCCGGGAGAGGGTGGAGGGCTGGAGGAAGCCGGTGACGCTGAGGAAGTACTCGTCGCTCTCGTCGGGGTCGGTGCCGCCCGCCGAGGCGGTCGACAGCGGGGGCACGCCCTCCAGCGGTGCGCGGGTCCAGCCGCCGTGGCCCGGGGTGAGGAGTTCCAGGCGGGAGGAGACGTCGGCGCGGGTGCTCAGCAGCAGGTGGTTGCGGGTCCAGCTGTAGCCGGCGAGGGCGGTGCGCTCGTCGGGGGTGAACAGCACCTCGGCCTCGCGCCCGCCCGCCCGGAAGTCGTCGAGGTCGAAGACGAGCAGGCTGCCGGCGGGGTGGCCCAGCCAGGGGGTGCGGGGCTGGACGGTCAGCCACTGGCGGTGGATTCCGGCATCGGCGTCGTCCGGTACGTCGATCTTCTCGGGGGCGGCGGCGGGGTCCTCGGGGAGCAGGAACAGCTCCCCGTTCCAGAAGTCGATCTGCCGGGACACGAAGTCCCGTTCGAAGCCCGGAGTGTCGTCGTGCCAGCCGGTGGCGGACAGGTCCCGCGGTCCGGCTTCGTAGACGCGTTCGGCTTCGGCGAGGGGGGTGCCCCGGCGCCAGCGGCGGACCTGGAGGGGGTAGCCGGAGGGGGACATGGAGCCGGGGCCGAAGTCGGTGCCGATCCAGACGTGGTCGGCGTCGATCCAGTCGATCCGGGTCTTGGCCTCCTCGACGGTGAAGCCGTCCGCGGTGAACTCCAGCGTGCCGAGGTCGAACTCGCGCACCACGCAGGCGTCGGCGCCGTCGCGGGAGAGCATGACCAGGGCGTGGCGGTACTCGGGGCCGAGGACGGTGGCACCGGCCCAGGCCCACTTCTCGCCCTCTGCTTCGGCGAGCGCGTCGAGGTCGAGGAGGGTCTCCCAGGCCGGCCGTTCGGTGCGGTACTCCTCCAGGGTGGTGCGCCGCCAGACGCCGCGCAGCCGGCCGGCGTCCTGCCAGAAGTTGTAGAGGTGGCGGCCGCGCCGGGTGACGTAGGGGATGCGCCCGTCGTCGTCGAGGACCTCGCGCGCCTCGCGCTCCAGCACCTTGAAGCCGGGGTCGGTGGTCAGCGCGGCGACGGTTTCGGCGTTGCGCTCCCGGACCCAGGAGAGCGCGGCTTCGCCTTCCACGTCCTCCAGCCAGAGGTAG
Source organism: Streptomyces sp. NPDC043896 (assembly GCF_056435605.1). Lineage (NCBI taxonomy): Bacteria > Bacillati > Actinomycetota > Actinomycetes > Kitasatosporales > Streptomycetaceae > Streptomyces > Streptomyces sp. NPDC043896. The sequence continues at coordinate 308,288 of NZ_JBWKEE010000002.1, read as the reverse complement.
GGGTCGTGGTCGTACGGGCTGCCGGAGCCGGCGGGGGTCTCTTCGCTCATCCGCCGATTGTGCCGGACGCGGCCGGGCCGGCGGGCGCCGGCGGCGGGCCCGCCGGCTCCGCCGGGCCCGCTACCCCTCGGGCGTGGGCGTGTGGTGGACGCGTTCCAGGAGGGCCAGGTCCTCCTCGGTGAGGCGCAGGGCGCCGGCGGCGATGTTGTCGGCGAGGTGGTCCGGGTTGCCGGTACCGGGGATGGCCAGGACGTGGGGGCCGCGCCGCAGGGTCCAGGCGAGGCGCACCTGGGCGGGGGAGGCTCCGTGGGCGCGGGCCACGGTCAGCAGCTCCTCGCTCTCGGCGGCCGGGGCGCCGGTCTCGCGGCCGGCGGCGGCGATCGAGTAGAACGGCACGAAGGCGATGCCCTGCTCCCCGCAGGAGCGTACGAAGGCGTCGTACTCGGGGCGCACTCCGATGCCGTACATGTTCTGCACGCAGACGACGGGGGCGATGGCCCGGGCCTCCGCGAGCTGTTCGGGGGTGACGTTGGAGAGGCCGAGGTGGCGGATGAGTCCGGCCTCGCGGAGCTCGGCGAGGACGCCGAAGCGCTCGGCCACGGAGGCGGTGCCGAGGACCCGCAGGTTGACGACGTCGAGGTGGTCGCGGCCGAGCTGGCGCAGGTTCTCCTCGACCTGGCCGCGCAGTTCGCCGGGGCCGGCGTGGTCGGCCCACTCCCCCGACGCGTCCCGGGCGGGGCCGACCTTGGTGGCGATGACGAGGTCGTCGGGGTAGGGGCCGCCGAGGGCGCTGTTGATGAGCTCGTTGGCGGAGCGGAGCGGGGAGAAGTAGAAGGCGGCGGTGTCGATGTGGTTGACGCCGAGTTCCACGGCGCGGCGCAGGACTGCGATGGCCCGGGCCCGGTCGCCGGAGGCGGCGTCCGCCCGGAGGGCGGCGCCGTTCTGCGGCAGGCGCATGGCGCCGAACCCTATGCGGTTGACCTTGAGGTCGCCGAGGGTCCAGGTACCCGACGCGGATGCGTTGATGGTTTCTGTCGTCGTCTCCGTGATCATCCGGAGATGATCACCCATGGGGCGGGCCGGCCGCCACCGGCTTCCCGTCCGCCCGCGCGGCGCCGCCTCACATGTGCGGGTTGGAGTAGTGGGTCTCGATCAGCCGGACGAAGGCGGGCTCGTCCTCGTGGCGTCCGCCCTGCTCGTCCTCGTGCCGTCCGCCCTGCTCGTAGTCGGGCGAGTCCTTGACCTGCTCGCGGGTGCAGCCGAGGTGCACGGTCTCCTCCTGGATGTCGACGAGGGAGACGACACCGGCCGGGATGACGACCTTGCGGCCGAAGATCCAGGGGCCGGTGTCGACGACCAGGTAGGAGCGGCCCACGTCTTCGGTGTGCCGGTCCACCTTGCCGATCGACCCGTCGGCGGCCTCGACCTTGTACCCGACGAGGTCGGTGCCGGGGTCGTAGCCCGCCCGGTGCTTGAACCCCCAGATGTCGGCTCCCATGACGACCTCCTCCTGCCGCTCCTGCCCTGACGCTTGTCCCGCGTCTACCCGCCGTCGGGGGCGGGAACCGGCGACCCGGCGCAGACACTGTCCACGCACCGTGGTAGACAGTGTCTATGAACAAGGAAACGGATGCGCCGCTCCGCGAGCGGCTGATCGACGTCGGCGTGGAGCTGGTCACCACCGAGGGGACGGGCTCCCTCGGCCTGCGCGAGATCGCCCGCCGCGCCGGCGTCTCCCACGGCGCGCCGCGGCGCTACTTCCCCACCCACCAGTCGCTGCTGTCGGCCATCGCCTGGCGCGGCTTCGGCGACCTCGGCACCCGCTTCCTCGCCGTCGGCGCCGCGCGGCCCGCGCCCCGGGAGCACGTCCGCGGGCTCGGACGGGCGTACGTGGGCTACGCGCTGGAGCAGCCCGGCATGTTCGAGCTGATGTTCCGGCACGACCTGCTGGACAGCACCGGCCAGGAGCCCTCGGACGCGCCCCGGCTGCGGGAGCAGACCCTGCCGCTGTTCGGGCTGCTGACCGGGCTCGTCGCCGCGTGCGGGGCGGCGGAGCCCGAGGTGACGGCGGCCGCGCTCTGGGCGGGGCTGCACGGAACGGCGCAGCTGTGGGGATACGGCAGCCTGCCGCTGGTCCTCGGGAACGGGAACGGGAACACCACCGGGACCGGGACCGGCGAGGCGGGCGGCCGGGTCCTGGACGCACTGGTCGACGCCGTGGTCGACGCCCACCTGGGGCCGGAGCCGGCGTGAGGCAGCGGCTCGCGCTGGCCGTCAGCGCGGCCGGGGCGATGCTCGTCGCCCTCGACGGCACCGTGCTCGTCGTGGTGCAGCCCGCCCTGCGCCGCGAACTGGGGGCCGGGGTCGCACAGGTGCAGTGGACGAGCACCGCGTACCTGCTCGCCGTCGCCGCCTTCCTCGTCGTCGCCGGACGGCTCGGGGACCGGTACGGGCACACCCGGCTGCTGCTCACGGGCGTACTCGGCTTCGCCGCCGCCTCGGCGGGGATCGCGCTGGCTCCCGGAGTCGGCTGGGTGATCGCGCTGCGCGCCGTACAGGGGCTGTTCGGGGCGCTGCTGCAGCCCGCCACCCTGGCCCTGCTGCGGCTGGCTTACCCGCCCGAGCGGCTCGGGCGGGCGGTGGCGGTGCGCACCGGCGCGATCGGGGCGGCCGCGGCGGCGGGCCCGCTGCTCGGCGGGGCGCTGGTCGCGCTGCTGGGCTGGCGGGCGGTGTTCGTGCTCAACGTGCCGGCCGCGCTGCTGATCGCCGCCCTGGCCCTGGCGGTACGGGTGCCCGCGCCGCGGGAGCGGGAGCCCGGCCGGCTGGGTACGGCCGGTCCGGTGCTGCTGGCCGGCGCGCTGGCCGCGGCCGTGTACGCGCTGGCCGGCGTGCCGGAGCACGGGTGGACGGGCGCGCCGGTGCTCCTCGGGGCCGGGGCGGCCGCCGGGCTCGGGGCGCTGTTCGTACGGGGTGAGCGGCGCGGGGCGCTGCCGCTGGTGCCCGCCCCGGTGGCCCGGTCGCGGCCGGTGGCGGCGGCGGTGGCGCTGCTGCTGGCGGTGTCGGCCGGGATGTTCGGGGCGCTGTTCACGGCCACGTTCCTGTTCCAGGACGTACGGGGGCTCAGCCCGCTCGCCACCGGGCTGCGGGTGCTGCCGCTGACCGCGCTGATGGTGGCCGGGGCGCCCGTGGCGCAGGCCTCGCTGCGCCGCCACGGGGCCCGGCGGACGGGGCTCGCGGGGACGGCGCTGGTGGTGCTGGGCATCGCGGGGCTGGAGGCGGGCGGCGGGGTGGCCTTCGGGGTGCTGGGGGCCGGGTTCGCTGCGGTGATGGTCACCGCCACCGGGACCGTGGTGGGCGAAGCGCCTCCCGGCTACGCGGGGGTGGTGGGCGGGCTCAAGCAGACGGCGATGAACGTGGGCCCGAGCCTGGGCATCGCGGTCGCGGCGGGCGCCGGGGGCGGTGCGGCGGGCGCCGGGGCGGCGGGCGGCCCGCTGGCGGCCCTGGCGGCGCTGGCCGCCCTGGGTCTGGCCGCGGCCCGGCTGCTGCCCGGGCGGGCACCGGAAGCGGCGGGCGCCGGTTAGGGGGTGTTGGGCGGGTCCGGTCCGGCGTGGGGAGCCGGGCCGGACCCGGTCCGGTCAGGGGGTGAACGTCCAGCGCTGGGCGGCGGCGCCGGTGCAGGCGGCCCGGGTGAGGCCGGTGCCGTTGGCGGTGCCGTTGGCGGCCGGGGTCAGGCACTGGCCGGAGCTGCGCAGGCTGCCGTCCGGGCCGGGCTGCCAGCTCTGGCCGGGTCCGGCGGCGCAGGCCTGGACGGTGACCCTGGCGGGGTCGGCCGCGTCGAGGCAGACCCCGTTCAGGCCGGTGAGGCGGCCGTCGCCCTGGAGGGTCCAGCGCTGGTTGGGGCCGCCGTGGCAGGAGTAGAGGGTGGGTGCGGTGCCGGGGGCGGTGGCGCTGTGCGGGAGGTCCAGGCAGCGCGCGGAGGCCGCGTTGACGAGGGTGGCGTCGGCGGGGAGCGGTGCCGGGCGGCCGGTGAGGGTGAGTTCGGCGGCGCTGGTCCAGGGGCCGCGGCCGCCGGCCTCGGTCAGGGCCCGCAGCCTCAGGTAGCGGCCGGTCCTGGGGGCGAGGGTGACGGATGTGGCCGCCGGGGTGTCGGCGAAGGTGCCGGTGGCGGCCGGGGTGCCCCAGTCGGTGGTGGTGTCGGACACGTAGACCTCGTAGCCGCCGATCCGGCCGTTGACCCCGCCGTCCTGGCGCGGCAGGTGGCCCAGGCCGTCGACGGCGTAGCGGGCGCCGAGGTCGATGCGGATCTCGTGCGGGAGGGCCGCGGGCTTGCCGGAGGACCAGGCGGTGTGCCACATGGTGGCGGGGTCGCCGTCGAAGGCGTTGACGGCGGCCCCGTTCTCGGCCGCGGTCTCCTGGCTGTCGGCGGAGACCAGGGTCCAGGCCGCCTGGGAGATGGGGGACGAGGTGACCGGGACCGGCTCGGCCGCCGGGACGGAGGTGCCGGCGGCGGTGACGGTGAACGCGCCCGTCTTCGTACCGGTCTTGACCCACAGGACGCCCGCCCGGTCGGCCGGGTCGAAGAACCATCCGGTGGCGGCCGCGTCGTAGGCGGCCTTGTCGGCGTGGCGGGGCAGCGGAGCGCCGTCCGCCGTGAGGGCGGTGGGGGCGGAGGCCACGTGGAGGGTCAGTTCGTAGCCGCGCGAGGCCCGCTGTCCGGCGTAGCCGCCGGTGGGGGCGCCGACGGAGACGGTGACCGTGCCGGAGCCGGCCGCCGGGGCGCTGACGTCCACGCGCTGGCGGGCGAAGGCGCCGCTCTGGTGGGCGCGGGTGCGGCCGTCGTCCTCGTACAGGCTGAAGGAGGAGGTCCCGCGCGGGTGGATGTCGTAGGTGAGGGTGTCGACGGGCTTCTCTCCGGAGTGGTTCATCTGCGGCCACATCGGCACGATCGCCCCGCCCTTGACGAAGAGCGGCAGGGTGTCGAGGGGCGCCCGGTAGCCGTTGAGCCAGCCCGGGCCGGCGTACGTCCTGCCGGTCCAGTAGTCCGTCCAGGTCCCGGCGGGCAGGTAGATGCCGTCGCGGACGGAGGTGTCGGAGACGACCGGCGCGACGAGGAAGGAGTCGCCGGCCATGAACTGGCCGCTGGTGAGGTTGCCGCGGGCCACCGGGTCGTCGGGGTACTCCAGGACCATCGCGCGGGTGCTGGGGACGCCGCTCTCGTGGGCGGTGCGGCTCATCGTGTACAGGTAGGGCATCAGCCGCATCTTGAGCTGGAGGTACTTGCGGTTGACGGAGAGGTAGGGCTCGGCGAAGCGCCAGGGCTGCTTGTCCTGGTAGCCGGCGGACGGGTTGACGGCGCCCCAGCCGGACATCGTCATGAACGCCGGGGTGAAGGCCTTCCACTGGAGGTCGCGGACGTACGTCTTGGGGCTGCCGCCGAAGATGCCGTCGACGTCGCCGGCGGCGTAGTTGAGGCCGGACAGGCCGGCTCCGGCGATGGCGGGGACGTGCCAGCGCATGTCGTCCCAGGTGCCGTGGGTGTCGCCGGTCCAGACGACGGCGTTGCGCTGGGTGCCGGCCCAGCCGTCGACGGTCCACACGAAGCGGCGGGCGTCGGAGTTCTTCTCGATGCCGTCGACGGCCTGCTGGACGCCCTGGAAGGCGTACTTGTAGCCGCTGCCGATCCAGGCCACGTCGGTCTTGACGCCGCGGCTGCCCGCGGTGCCCACCTCTTCGGCGATGGAGCCGAGACCGGTGGAGGTCCACAGGCCGGTCTGGAAGCCCTTGGCCTTCAGGGCGTCGACGGTGGACTTCAGGGGTGCGGTGTAGCCGCAGCCGTAGCCGTCGTTGGGCAGGAACCAGCCCGAGGGCATGTCGGCGGCGCGGGCGTCGGCGGCGTAGCCCACGACGTCGGGGGTGGTCTGGTGGCGCGGGCGGGCGTGGTCGCCCTGGTAGTCGGGGTTGGAGGCGTTGAAGCAGTCGGCGTTGCCGAGTTCGAAGCCCCACATCGGGGCCATGAACGGTTTGCCGCTGACGTCGGTGTAGGCGTCGAGGACGGATTTGAGGGAATCGCCGGTGAAGTACCAGGCGTCGAAGCGGGTCTCGTCGTGGGTGAGGGCGGTGGGCGCGTCGAAGGCGTACGAGCCCGGGGCCCAGGTGTTGCGCATGACGCCGTAGCGGTTGGTGGACATGTAGAAGGGGGCCGGGCTGGCGTTGTCGTTCTCGCGCCACTTGTTGTCGACGGCCACCGGCACCGTCTTGCCGCGCAGCGCCCATTCGCCGAGGCGCAGGCCGGTCCCGTAGAACTGCTCGTCCTCGCCGCGCGCCAGGTACTGGGTGGTCTTGCCGCCGCCCCAGCTGGTGGGCTGGGTCTCCTGCCAGACGGGGGTGGAGTCGTCGGCCCGGTAGACGGAGAACCGCAGGGGCGTCTTGTGGACGCGGATGGAGAGGGCGCCCGTGGTGATCCGGAAGTGGGTGCCGGCGTCGGTCCAGTTCGCGGCGACGGGGCCGAAGTCGGTGGTGGGGGCGAGGTCGGAGCCGGCCGGGTCGTTGGTGAAGGCCCCGTCGGGGGAGAGCCAGAGCCGGAAGACGTCGGCGCGGGCGACGACCACGCGGGCCTTGGCCCCGCTGGAGGTGCTCACGGTGAAGGTGGCCCCCGACTGCACCAGGCCGGTGGCGTTGCCCGCCGTGGCGTTGGGGGCGGCGGGGGCGGCGGCCGCGGCACGGGCGGTGGCCGGGCCGGCCGCGGCGAGGCCGGCCGCCGCGAGCGCGGCGGCGAGCAGGGCCGCGAGGCGGGTGCGGTGGCCGCCGGGACGGCCGCGGAGATGGTGCCGGGGTGGGGGGTCGTGCCGGTCGCGCCTCAGGGACAGTCTCGTCGGACTCATCGGGCAGCTCCTCGTGCGGTCCGGATCGCGGACACACCGCCTTGGCATGCACCGGGCAAGATAGCGGACCCGGGCGGCCCATTTGAAGGAACCTGCTCGAAGTAGTCCGGTAGCAAGCAGATTTGAGCATGAAGCAGCCCGGGCGGGAGGCCTTCGCGGAAGCCTCCCGCCCGGGCCGGGCGCCGTCAGGCGGCGGTGACGCGGATCTTCGACTGGCCGTGGCCGAGTTCCTCCCAGTCCTCCATGAACCGGGCCTTCAGCCCGTGCCTGGCGGCGAGGTCGACGAGGGTCTGGGTCCGGTAGTAGAAGTCCTCGCGCAGGACCTGGTGCTCGGCACCCTCGGTGCGGTCGAAGGTGAAGTCGAACCAGCCGCCGGGCGCGAGGACCCGCTCCACGTGCGCGAGGCACTCGTCGATGATCCCGATCGGCGAGTGGGAGAACACGCTGTGCGCGTGGACCACGTCGAAGTGGCGGTCGGGCAGGAAGTCCAGGGTCAGGTCCTGGGTGATGGTCAGGTACGGGAGCTTGGCCTGGAGTCCCCGGCCGGCCAGCGTCCGCTTGGCCTCGATGAGGATGTCGGGCGAGATGTCGATGCCGTAGTAGTGGCCCTTCTCCAGGTGCTCGATGAAGCGCCACCCCGCGCGCAGGTTGCCGCAGCCGATGTCGAGCATGCGGTGGCCCGGGGTGAGGCCGTGTCGCATGAGGTAGTCGAACTGCATCTTGCCGAGGGCCAGCCAGCGTTCGTGGGTCTGGCTGCCGACGGCGGCCTCCGGGTTGCGGCCGGTGTCGGAGGCCATGATGGCGCGGTAGTAGCCCACGTGGTCGGGGTGCTTGAGGCGCAGCCACCGGTCGCGCGCGGCCCTGCGTACGTAGGGCGCGATGCGCGTCGGGTTGCCCAGCGCGTAGCGGACCTTGTGGCCGAGGCCGGCGCGGTCGGCGGTGAGGTTCTTCTTGGTCGCCATGAGGGATCCCTGAGGTGCGGACGTGCGGACGTGCGGACTTGAGGACTTGAGGACTTGAGGACGTACGGAGGATGCGGCGGCCGGCGGTCAGGCCGTGCGGCGGCGCAGGACGGCGAGGGTCAGGGCCACGAGCACGGCAGCGGTACCGAGGTAGAGGGCGGTGTCGATCCACTGGAAGGTCCAGAACTCGCCGCTGGGGTAGACCTTGTGGTAGCGGCCGGTGAAACCGTGTTCGGCCATGCACGCCCGCATCTCGTCGCCGGAGGTCTGGCAGAACTTCTCGATCGAGTACTCCCGGCCGTCGGGCGTGATGTAGCCGAACTGCCCGGTGGACCAGGCACTTCCGACGAGCCGCTTCGGGGTGTCGCCCGGGGTGATCCGCGTCTCGGGGGCGATCCAGGAGGTGCGGAAGTACGTCACCAGCAGCATCGCGGCGCCGATCGCCGCGAAGGCGACGCCCATCGCGGGCAGCACCCTGCGCACCAGCAGCCCCGCGAGGGTGCCGGCCGCGAGCCCGAACAGGGCACAGGCCACGGGGGCGGGGCCGGTGGCGTTGTAGACGGGGGCGTCGTGCCAGTAGGGCCCGTCGAGGGTGTTGGCGATGGGCAGCCACCACCAGGCGACGAGCCCGCCGATGACGACGGCGACGAGCACGGCGGCGAGCGCCGCGAGGCCGAACCGGGCCGCGAACCAGCGGCGCGGTCCCACCCCTTGGGTGAGGGCCAGTTTGAACGTGCCCGTCTCCAGCTCCCGGCCGATGAGCGGGGCGCCCCAGAACACGCCGATCAGGGCCGGTACCGCGAGGCCGAGGGTGCCGAGCGCGCGGATGCCGGTGGAGTTCCATTCCATGACCTGAAAGGTGGTGTAGCTCTCGCAGCCGCCGTTCCAGCCCGGACAGGGCACCCAGCCGGTGGCGTCGATCAGCTCCGCCATCTCCGAGCGCCAGTAGGACACGCACGCGGCGCAGACCGCCAGCAGGGCGAGCGCGGAGAGGATCATCAGTCGCTGCTGGCGCCAGGCCAGCCACAGGACGCCCTTCATGCGGCGGCCTCTTTCTCGGCGGCGGGACGGGGGGCGCGCAGGTGGGCGAGCAGCAGGGTCTCCAGGGTAGGGCTTTCGGTGATCCAGCGGCCGTCCGCCGCGCCGTCCGGATACGGCGGGTCGCCGGCCGGTGTCCGCACGAGCGCGGTGACCTGGCGGCCGCCGACGGCGGAGTGGACGACGGTGGCGCGGTCGAGGGAGCGCGGGAGTCCGTCGTCCTCCAGCGGGTCGGCGCGGCCGGTGATCCAGGTGTGCGCCTCGCAGAGTTCCTGGACGTCGCCGCAGAGCCGGGCGGCCCCGTCCCGCAGGAGCACCACGTGGTCGCAGACGTCCTCCAGTTCGGCCAGGACGTGCGAGGACATCACGATGCCGGTGCCGTGCTCGGCCGCCTCGGTCATGAGCAGGGCCATGACGTCGTGCCGGGCGACCGGATCGAGGTCGGCCAGCGGCTCGTCCAGGAGCAGCAGGTCGGCGCGCTTGCCGAGGACGAGGGCCAGTGCGACCCGGGTCCGGTTGCCGCCCGACAGCGTTCCGATCCGGGCGTCGCGGCGGATGCCGGAGCCGGTGAGCAGCCGCTCGGCGGCGCCCTGGTCCCAGTGGCCGCGGTTGAGTTCGCGGCCCAGGCGGAGGGTGTCGGCGACGCTGAAGCCGACGTGCAGGGGCTTCTCCTGGGCGAGGAATGCGGTGCGCCGGCGTGCCCCGGGGCTGCCGGGGGCCTCACCGAAGACGCGTATCTCCCCGCTGGTCGGGCGCAGCAGGCCGGCCGCGAGCTGGAGCAGGGTGCTCTTGCCGGCGCCGTTGGGGCCGACGAGGGCCGTGACGCGTCCCGCGGGCAGTTCGACGTCGCACGCGTGCAGGGCCCGCCGGCCGTCGAAGTCCCGTCCGAGCCCTGTGGCCCGTAGTGCCGGCGCGTGGGTCGGATCGCTCACGCCGTCTCCTCTCTCGACTGTCCGGGCCGCCCGGGCCCGGAGGGGTTGAAGCTTTCGTCCACGGCCGCCGCGATGAGCGCCGTGATGTCCTCGCGGTCCAGTCCCGCCTCGCGGGCCCGGGCCATCCAGTCGGCCAGGGCCAGGCGCAGCGGCGAATCGGCGGCCGCGCCGGGGTGCGAGAGGGAGCGGCGGACGAACGTGCCCGCGCCGGGGCGGGGTTCGACGAGCCCTTCGCGTTCGAGCTCCCGGTACGCCTTGAGGACGGTGTTCGGGTTGATGGCGGTGGCCGCCACCACCTCACGGGCCGTCGGCAGCCGGTCGCCCGGCTCCAGCACGCCCAGCCGCAGGGCCTGTTTGACCTGCGTGACGAGCTGGAGATACGTGGCGACGCCGCTGCGCCGGTCCACTCGGAACTCCATCCCTCCACCTCATTCCACTAACACGTTAGTGGAATAGTGCAGACTTGGTGAGGGCTCGTCAAACCGGCGGAGTATGACCGAACCGTCACAGCCAGCCGGGGCGGGAACGCGGAGGCCGGGCCGGCCATCTAGGTGATCGGCGGGCCCGTGACGGCCGTGCCGACGTGACGGCGAGAACCGGCGGGAGCCGGGTGTGGACAGCAAGGTGGGGCGTGGATGAAGGCGGAAGCGGTGGCGGGCGGTTCCCTGGCCGGGCGGGGATCGGGCGGCTCTGACCCCGAGTCGGATCCCGATGCCGGTGCAGGCGCCGGGCTCGGACCGGAGGACACCGGAACGGAGCCGGGAACCGACACCCCCGCTGGTGGCCCGGCCGGGCGCGAAGTGACCGGCCCCGAACCGGAACCGGAGTCCGGCGGCCGCGTCGGGCAGGAGGCCCCCGCCGGCCCCCGGGCCGCGAGCGGAACCCCGGCCGGGCGCGCGGCGGGTGGTGCCGGCGCGGGCGCGGAGGACGAGACCCCCGCCCGGCGGGAACCCGCCGCCGGGGCGGCCGGCCCCGAGCCGGAGGCCGACGGCCCGGCCGAGCGGGAGGTCCCGGCCGGGGGCTCGGGGAAGGGCGCTGACGCCGGGGCCGGGAGCGACGCTCCCGCCGAGCGGGAGACCACCGAGCGGGAGACCACCGAGGCCGACCGGAGCTCCGAGTCCGGCGCTCCCGCCCGGCGGGAAGGTGACACGCGCCCCCGTACGGCGAGCGGGACCGCCGGGGCGGAGGGCACCTCCCCCGCCGGGCGGGAGGCCGCCGGCGGTGACCGTACCGGACGCGCGTCGGCGGCGGCGCAGGCCGAGGCGGAGGCGCAGGCCGAGGCGGCGGCCGGAGCCGGGCGGGAACCCGTCCGCGCCCCGGACGGGGGCGGGAAGAGCGGCGCCGACGCGGCGTCGGACGACGCCCCCGGGGACCGGCGTGCGGCCGGCGCGGGCACCCGTGGCGCGCCCGCGGGGACGGACACCGGCACCGGGTCCGGGGACGGCACCCCCGCCGGCCGGCAGTCCCCCCGCGGGTCGGCCGAGGACGTGGAAGCCGGCACCCGGGGCGGGCGCGAACCGGAGGACGCCGGAGCGGAGCCCGGCCTCCGCCCGGGCCGGAAGACCGGCCCGGAACCGGAGCCGGGCGCGGGAGCGGCCCGGGGCGGCGCGTCCGGGGAGCAGGACTCCACCGTGCGGGAGGCTCCGGCGACGGCCGGGGCCCGCTCCGGCGACGCCGCCGCAGGGGCGCGGGAAGGTTCGGACGGGCCGGGGGACGACGCCCCGGAACGGGCCGGGGAGGACCGTCCGCGCCCCTCGTGGGCGAAGCCCGGGGACGAGGGGAGCCGGGACCCGCGCCCGCGGGCCGGCACGTCCACGCCGGCGGGGAAGGCGGCTGCGGCCGGGGCCCCGTCCGAGGGCGAGACCGGGCAGGGCGTGGCCTCCGGCGCCGCGCGCCCCGGCGGGTCCCCCGCGGCACGCGAGGACGCGGCAGCGCAACCGCACGACCCCGAGCGGACCAGTGAGTTCGTCGCGCTCAAGGACCTCGACGCCGCCGCGCCCAAGGCCGGGCCCCAAGCCAGGCCCCAAGCCGAGCCCGAAGCCGTCCCGAAGGCCGTGCCCGCTCCCCCGCCCGCGCCCGGACGGCCCGCGCAGCGCCCGGCGCCGGCCGTCGTGGAGCCCACCCGCGAGGCCCCGCTGCCGCCGCTGGAGCTGCTGGCCGAGCTGACGAACACCGCTCCCCCGCCGGAGACCACCCGCCGCACCCTCACGCGCCGCGTCAAGGTATGGACTCCGATCGTGCTGCTGCTCGGCGCCGCCGTCGCCGGTGCGCAGATGCTGCGTCCGCTGCCCGCCCCGCAGCTCGTCGGCGCGCAGGCCTCGTACACCCTCGACGGCTCGACCACCGTGCCCTGGCCCGCCGAGGGGCAGGCGGCCGTACGCGTCGCCGGCTCCGGCGACGTCGGCACGTTCGGCGAGCAGAAGCCGATGCCGACCGCCAGCGTGGCCAAGGTGATGACGGCGTACGTGATCCTCAAGGGTCATCCGCTGCCCAGGAACGACCAGGGTCCGAGGATCGAGGTCGACGCCAAGGCGGTGGCCGAGGGGAACTCCGAGAACGAGTCGCGGATCGTGGGGCTCACCGCCGGGCAGAAGTTCAGCCAGCTGGACATGCTCAAGATGCTGATGATCCCGTCCGCCAACAACATCGCCCGGCTCCTGGCCCGTTGGGACACCGGCGGCGACGAGGCCGCCTTCATCGCGAAGATGAACGCCGCGGCGAAGGAACTCGGCATGAAGGACACCACGTACACGGACCCCAGCGGCCTGGACTCGGGCACGGTCAGCACCGCCGCCGACCAGCTGAAGCTGGCCGAGGCCGTGATGAAGGACGAGGCCTTCCGCACGGTCGTGGCGATGCCGAGCGCGCCCGTCGAGGGGCTGCCCCAGCCGCTCATCAACAACAACGGCAGCCTGCTCCTGGCCCCCGGGCTGAGCGTCAGGGGGATCAAGACCGGGTCGAGCACACCCGCCGGCGGCACCCTGATGTGGGCCGCGTACAAGACCGTCGGCGGCCAGACCTCGATGATCCTCGGCACGATGATGGACCAGCACGTGGACGGCCCGGATCCCTTCGCCGCCAACAGCCTGAACCTGGTGAAGGAGAACAGCCGCAAGGTCATCGAGGCGGTCCGCACGGCCCTCGGGCAGGTCACCGTCGTCCGCAAGGGGCAGCTGGTGGGCCACGTGTCCGACGGGCTCGGCGGCTCGACCCCGCTGGTCGCGGTGCGGGACCTCGCGGTGGTCGGGGTTCCGGGCCAGCGGCTGCGGGTCTCCCTCGGCGCGGGTGCCAAGCCGGTGCCGCACGAGGCCAAGGCGGGGACCGAGGTCGGGGTGCTGACCGTGGGCGAGGGGGACGGCGCGAAGAGCGTGCCCGTCGCGGTGGGTTCGGACCTGGCCGAGCCCTCGTTCGGGGCCAGGGTCACCCGTCTTTCCTGACCCGCCCGCCGCCGTGGTCGTATGACCGGATGGACATCCGGCGACGGGAACCGGCCGGCCTCGGCGCGTGCGTGCGCGCACGCGCCGAGGTCCACCACGGCGACGGCCACCCGGTGAACCGGCCGGAGCGGCCGTGCCGTGCGCTGCTACGCCGCGCCCGACCGGGCCCCTTCGTCGCAGCGGGCCTGACCGGCGCCGCTTCGGCGAAGGGGTCCTGCCGTCTTACGGGTTCGCGATGACGAGCAGGGTACGGGCCGCGCCGCCCCCGTCGGCCAGGACGCAGCGGTGCGGCAGGTCGCCCCGGTGGTGGGCGCTCTGGCCTGCCTTCAGCAACAGGGGTTCCTCGCCCCGTACTTCGAGGACGATCTCCCCCTCCAGCACGTAGAGGAAGTCTTCCCCGGGGTGTTCGAACCAGCCGCGCTCGCCCTGGCCCGGCTCGAAGTGGTGCTCGTACGCCTCCATCAGGGCGCTGCGCCCGCCGGGGATGAGGACGTGGGCCACCTGTCCGGCGGCCTCGCTGACGCGGATCACCTGCGGATCGCTCTCGTGGCTGACCACGCCGGTCCGGACGGGCGGGCGCAGGAAGGTGCCGGGGGCCACGTCGAGGGCCTCGGCGATCCGGTAGATCGAGCTGAGGCTGGGCGTGGCCAGTCCGCGTTCGAGCTGGCTGAGGAAGGGCTGTGAGAGGCCCGAGCGGGCGGCCAGTGCGGCCATGGAGACCCGGCGTGCCGTGCGGCAGCCGCGGATCGCGCGGCCGACCTCGATGGCTTCGGGCGTGGGTTCGGGTCGGGACACGCTGGTGAACGTACCCCATCGGCTCCGGGGGGCCGGGTGGGGCCGGGAGCTTTCGTACTGCCGCAACACCCCGTTCATAAGCATCGTCAATTATTGACCTCACTTATGAAGGGCAGGCCGGCGCTGGTCCGGCCGGCTGACGCAGCTCGACGAGATTCCACGAGATGAGGAGTGCTCCCGTGCACCCCACCCCCTCCCCCGCGGGCCGGGCCCTCGGCCGGTTCGGCCCGCCCCTGGGCGCGGCCGCCGCCGTGCTCGCGCTCTGGTCCCTGCTCGCCTGGTCGGGCGCTGCCGCCCCCGGGCTGCTGCCGTCGCCGGCCGCCACTCTCGCGGCCCTGGCGGAGAGCGCCCGCAGCGGGGTGCTGGCCGGTGATCTCGCCGCGAGCCTGGCCCGCGCGGGGCAGGGCTTCGCGCTGGGGGCGGTGGTGGGCGGCGCCCTCGGCTTCGCGACGGGCTACCTGCCGCGGCTGTCCGCGGCCGTCACCCCGGTGGTCTCCTTCCTGCGGCCCATCCCCGCGATCGCTCTGGTTCCGCTGGCGACGGCCTGGTTCGGTATCGGCGAGAGCGCCAAGCGCCTGCTGATCGCGTACGCCGTGCTCCTCGCGGTCTGGCTGTACGTGCACGACGGGGTCTCCCGGGTGCCGGTCTCGCACCTGCGGGCGGCCCGCTCGCTGGGGGCTCCGCTGCACCGGCGGTTCACCGAGGTGCTGCTGCCGGCCGCCGCGCCGGCCCTGCTGGCCGCGCTGCGCTACGGGGCCTCGGTGGCGCTGCTGGCGCTGGTCGCCGCCGAACTGGGCGGCGCGGACAGCGGGCTGGCGTACCGGCTCCAGGTGGACGGCCAGTTCCTGCGGGTGGACCGGATGTTCGCGGGGCTGCTCGTGCTCGGGCTGCTGGGCGTGGCGGCGGACCTCGTACTGGCCGCCGTCGGACGCCGCTTCGTGCACTGGAGCGCGTCATGAGCCTGGAAGTACGGCTGGAGGGGCTGACCGTGGGCTACGGCGCGGCTCCCGTACTGGAGCGGACGGACCTGGTGTTCCCGGCCGGGTCGTTCACCGCGCTGCTGGGCCCCAGCGGCTGCGGCAAGTCCACGGTGCTGAACACGGTCGCCGGCTTCGTGCGCCCCGCGTCCGGCCGGGTGACGGCCGGGTCCGTGCCGGTGGAGGGGCCGGGCCCGGACCGGGGAGTGGTCTTCCAGCACTACGCGCTCTTCCCGTGGCGCACGGCCCGGGGCAACGTCGAGTTCGCCCTCAAACGGCTCGGGCTGCCGCGCCGGGAGCGGCGCGAGCGGGCGACGGCGGCGCTGGCGGAGGTCGGGCTCGCGGACGGCGCGCACAAGTACCCGGCGCAGCTGTCGGGCGGAATGCAGCAGCGGGTGGCCCTGGCCCGCGCGTTGGCGGCGCAGCCGGAAGTCCTGCTGATGGACGAGCCGTTCGGGGCGCTGGACGCCCTGACCCGGGGCCGGATGCAGGACCTGCTGCGGGAGCTGTGGCGACGCAGCGGCACCACGGTGGTGTTCGTGACGCACGACATCGACGAGGCCCTCGCCCTGGCCGGGCGGGTGGTGGTGCTGGGCGCCTCCCCGGGCCGGGTCCTGGCCGACCACCCGGTCCCCGCCGGCCCGCCCGATCCGGACCTGCGCGCCCTGATAGCCCGCCACCTCACCCCCTCTTGATCCCGCCCGCCTGATCCCGCCCCCGCTCCCGCCCCGCCCCGTCCCGGAAAGGACCGACTCCCGTGCCCCGTACCAGAACCAGGCCCCGCGCGGTGCCGGCCGTACTGTGCGCCGCCCTGCTGTCCCTGCTCGCCACCGCCTGCGCGCAACCCCCGGAGGGGACCGGCCGGCGGACCGTGACCGTGGCCGCCGGCGACCATCTCGGCGGCGCTCCGGTGTACGTCGCGCACGAGCGCCGGCTCTGGTCCGAAGAGGGCCTCGGCGCCACCGTGACCAGCCTGTCCACCGGGCGGGACGCGCTCAACGCCGTGCTCGGCGGGCAGGCGCAGTTCGGGGTCGTGGGCGACCTGCCCGCCGTCACCGCCGCCCTCGGCGGGCGGGACGTGCGGATCGTGGCCGGCCTGTCGCGGTTCTCGGACTGGCGCCTGCTGACCCGTACCGACCGGGGCATCACCGGATTCGGCGCGCTCAAGGGGCGCAAGGTCGGGGTACCGCAGGGCACGAACGTCGAGTACGCGCTGAGCCGCATGCTCGCCTCGGAGCGGCTGACCCCGGCCAACGTCACCGTGGTCAACCTGGCCCCGAACCAGGTCGCGGCCGCCCTCGCGCGGGGCGACGTCGACGCCGGGGTCACCTTCCCCAGCTTCTACGACGCCGCCCGCACCGCCCTGGCCGACCGCTACGCCGAACTGCCCTTCGCCGGGTACACCGCGCACACCCTGCTCGTCGCGGGCCCCTCCGCCGACGACGCGGCGGCCACGGCCGTCCTGCGTACGGTGCTGCGGGCGCAGCGGGCCGCCGAGGCCGACCCGGCCGCCGCCCGCGCGGCGATCGTCGCCCAGTCCAAGGGCGCGCTGCAGGCCGCGTACGTCGACGCCTTCCACCCCCGCTACGCGTACGGGGCCTCCCTGTCGCCGGAGCTGCTCGCGCAGCTGGCCGACGAGGCGGCCTGGGCCAAGGCCGCCCAGAACCTGCCGGGCGCCGCCGACCGGGCGGCCCTGCGCGAGCGGCTGCGCCCCGGGCCCCTCAGGGCGGCCGACCCGGCCGCCGTCACCCTCCACTGACCCCCTTTCACGAGGAAGCAGGCACACCATGACCGTCGACCAGAACACCCTGCGGCGCCGCGGCACCGGACTGCGCGCCCACGACCCCGAGCGCAGCTACGGCGGGTACACCCTCTACACCCCGATCACCAGCGAGGGCCGGATCCACCTCGTCGACATCGAAGGGAAGTCCGCGCACACCTGGAACTCCCCGCACCCGCCCGGCCGGCAGGCCCGGCTCCTGCCGAACGGCAACCTCTTCTACGCGGCCAAGGACACCTCGGGGCCGGCCCTCTTCCCGATCTGGGACGTCTACCACGGCGGCATCTTCCAGGAGCTGGCCCCCGACTCGACGGTGCTGCGCGAGGTCCGGCACCCCTTCCACCACCACGACGCCTCGATCCTGCGCAACGGCAACCTGCTCATCACCGCCGTGGAGCCCCTGCCGGCGGACGACGCCGCCCGGATCCGCGGCGGGATACCCGGCTCGGAGGCTCCGGGCGGGGTGGTCTACGGGGACGTGGTGTACGAACTGACCTGGGACGGCGAGGTGGTGTGGCGCTGGGCGGCGATCGAGCACCTGGACCCGGAGGAGGTGCCGCTGAACCGGCATTTCGCCCGCGAGCACTGGCCGATGGCCAACACGGTCAACGAGCTCGCGGACGGCGGGATCGTGGTGGGCTTCCGCAGCGCGTCGACGACCGTGGCCGTGGACCGCGCCGACGGCTCCGTCCGCTGGCGGATCGGCCCGGACGTGCTGGCGCAGCAGCACCATCCGCACGAGCTGCCGGGCGGCACCATCCTGGTCTTCGACAACGGGACCTACCGGGACACGACCTCGGTGCCGTACTCGCGGGTGCTCGAACTCGACCCGGTCACGGGCGAGGAGGTGTGGTCGTACGAGGACAACCCGCCGCAGAACTTCTTCAGCCCGTACATGTCCAGCGCTCAGCGCCTGCCGAACGGGAACACGTTCGTCGCGGAAGGCTCGTTCGGCCGTCTCTTCGAGGTGACCCACGAGGGTGACGTGGTGTGGGAGTTCGTGGTCCCGGAGTTCGGCTCGTTCAGCCGGGGCACGGGCCTGGAGTCCTCGCGCGGCGCCCAGAACTCGGTGTTCCGCGCGTACCGCTACGGGGCGCACGAGATCCCCTGGCTCTGACGGCCTACCGCCCCGTCGCCGGGAGCAGGCCGAACGGACGCCCGGGTTCCGGCGGCCGGTTTCGGCCACCCGGCCGGGTCCCGCCCGGCTGGGTCCCGCCCGGCCGGGGACGTACGCCGGGGCCCGCGCGAGCGCTCCGGGGGGTGGCCGGAAGCCGACCCCACGCGGGTGAACAGGGGCTTACGGGCTGGTAACTTGCGCGAGTTGATCACGGCCGGGGACCGGATTCACCATGCCGCCCGGCCGGAGCCACCCCCCAGTACCAAGGAACCACATTGGCACGCACCGTCCGCACGACGGCCCTCTCGCTCACCCTCTCCTTCGCCCTGCTCCCGGCCGCGCCGGCCTTCGCCGACTCGCCCACCCCGCACCTGGACGCCGTCGAGCAGGCCGTCCGCCAGACCTCCCCGGGCCTGGAGGGCTCCGTCTGGGAGCGCACGGCCGGCAACCGGCTGGGCGCCTCCTCCCCCGGCGGCTCCGACTGGCTGCTCCAGACGCCCGGCTGCTGGGGCGACCCCTCCTGCGCCGACCGGCCGGGCTCGCGCCGGCTGCTGGACAAGACCCGCGAGGACATCGCCCGCGCCACGCAGAGCGTGGACATATCCACCCTGGCACCCTTCCCCAACGGCGGTTTCCAGGACGCGATCGTGGCCGGCCTCAAGGAGGCCGTGCAGAAGGGCAACCGGCTCCAGGTCCGCATCCTGGTCGGCGCGGCCCCGATCTACCACGCCAACGTGATCCCGTCCTCGTACCGCGACGAGATGGTGGCCAAGCTGGGTCCGGCGGCCGCGAACGTCACCCTCAACGTGGCCTCGATGACCACCTCGAAGACCGGCTTCTCCTGGAACCACTCCAAGCTGGTGGTCGTGGACGGCGGTTCGGTGATCACCGGCGGCATCAACAGCTGGAAGGACGACTACCTCGACACCGCCCACCCGGTGAACGACGTCGACCTCGCGCTGTCCGGGCCGGCCGCCGGCTCCGCCGGCCGCTACCTCGACACCCTGTGGGACTGGACCTGCCGCAACAAGAGCAGCTGGAGCAGCGTCTGGTTCGCGTCCTCCGGCAACGCCGGCTGCATGCCCACCCTGCCGCGGCCGGCCGCCCCGGCCGGCGACGGCGACGTCCCCGCCCTGGCCGTCGGCGGCCTGGGCATCGGCATCCGCCAGAGCGACCCGGCGTCGGCGTTCCGGCCGGTCCCGCCGACGGCCCCCGACACGAAGTGCGGCATCGGCGTGCCCGACCGGACGAACGCCGACCGGGACTACGACACGGTCAACCCGGAGGAGAGCGCCCTGCGCGCGCTCGTCGCCAGCGCCACCCGCCACGTCGAGATCTCCCAGCAGGACCTCAACGCGACCTGCCCGCCGCTCCCCCGCTACGACATCCGGCTCTACGACACCCTCGCCGCGAAGCTGGCGGCCGGGGTCAAGGTCCGCATCGTCGTCAGCGACCCGGCGAACCGCGGCGCGGTCGGCAGCGACGGCTACTCGCAGATCAAGTCCCTCAACGAGGTCAGCGACGCGCTGCGCGGCCGCCTGACGGCCCTGACCGGCGACGAGCGGACGTCGAAGGCCGCCATGTGCCAGAACCTCCAGCTGGCGACCTTCCGCGCCTCGGACAAGGCGACGTGGGCCGACGGCAAGCCGTACGCCCAGCACCACAAGCTGGTCTCGGTGGACGACTCGGCCTTCTACATCGGCTCGAAGAACCTGTACCCGTCCTGGCTCCAGGACTTCGGCTACGTCGTCGAGAGCCCGGCCGCCGCGAACCAGCTGAAGGACTCCCTGCTGGCCCCGCAGTGGAAGTACTCGCAGGCCACCGCCACGTACGACTACGCGCGCGGCATCTGCCAGGCCTGAAGGCCCGGACGGCGTGCCGTCCCGGGTCAGCGCCTGCGCTGGCCCGGGGCGGCCGCGAGCAGCAGCGCCTCGGAGACGAGGCGCGCACCCCGGGAGAGGCGGCCGAGCTGCTCCAGCTCGATGGCGTACATCCTGATCGTGTTCTCGATGACCGACTCGGCCACGCCCATGGTCGGCAGCTCGGCCCGGCTGGTGTGCAGGGCCACGCGGACCGCGCGCATCTCGTGCTGGAGCTGGAGCTGGACGTGCCGGGCGAGGAGGGCGTGGTGACGGGTCAGCGTCAGGTAGCTGCCGTAGCGGGCCGGGAGGAGGTCCCGCAGCCAGCGGGTGGCGCTGCGCTCCCAGTCGTGCGTGCCGGGGGCCTTGACCTGCAGGGGCCAGTCCGGGCTGCGCGTGAGGGTGGCCGTCTGGGGCATTCTCGTCACTTCCGAGGGGTGTGGAACTCTGATCGAGAGACTGCTGGTGGGCGGCCTCGGCCCAGGGGTTGACCGAGGCCGCCAGGAGCGCTCCTCCGGGGGATCCACAAGCCCTGACGCGGCACCCGGTCCCGCCGTGAGGAGGTTCGGCGTACTGGGTGGCCGTTCGAGGCGGACGTGGGGAGCGTCCGCCTTTGGCGTCTGAGGGATCCGGAGCGCCGCCGTCAGTAAACATATATACCGTCGAGTAAGCAAGGGTATGAAAAATTTCATGCATGCCCTGGCTCTGAATATCCCGCAACGGCGTGCGGGTGCACGAGGGGTGAAATCATCCCCTACATGAAGAAACCGTGCTGGTCGGCGACCTGCTCGTACTGTTCGAGCCGTGCCTGCGTCCGCTCGGGGTCCGCGTCCGCCATCGCCTGGAGCAGGGCGGCGGAGAGCATTCCGGGGGCCGCGTACGAGTCGAAGACCAGCCTCGATCCGGTGCCGGCGGTCAGTACCACGTCGGCCGCCTCCACCAGCGGCCCGACGCTGGGGTCCGTGATCAGGACCACTTTCAGCCCCGTACTGCGGGCCGCGCGCAGCGCGGCCAGGGTCTCGTTGGCGTGCCGGGGCATGGCGAAGGCCAGCACCCAGCTGCCGCCCGCCGCCCGGCACTGGAGCAGGGCGTCGTAGGCCACGCTGCCGCCCCGGGTCACCAGGCGGACGTCGGGGTGGATGCGGCGGGCCGCGTAGGCGAAGTACTCGGCCAGCGAGACGGAGATGCGCAGGCCCAGCACGGTCAGCGGGACCGAGCGGGCCAGCTCGCGGCCGATGTCGAGCACCTGGTTGGTGTCGGCGAGGAGCCGGCGGACGTTCTCCAGGTTCTCGATCTCGGCGTCCACGGCGGCCTGGAGCTCGTTCTGCCGGATCTGCTCCCGGCTGTCCGGGGTGCCGGCGACCGCCGACAGCGCGATGGGCTGGAGCACCTCGCGCAGGGCCGGGTAGCCGCTGAAGCCCAGGGAGGAGGCGAAGCGGGTCACGGACGGCTGGCTGACGCCGACGCGCTCCGCGAGCTCGGTGATGGAGAGGAAGGCCGCCTCGGTGAGGTGGTCGATCAGGTACTGGGCGATCCGCCGCTGGCCCGGGGACAGGCGGTGCCCGTCGAAGAGCGCGAGGAGCCGGTCGGCCGGCGGTTTCTCCTGCTCCGGCGGGGTCCCGCCGGGCTTGATCGCGGCCGCCTGCGCGCGTGCCTGCTGCCCCGATGACACCGGCGGCCTCCTTCTCACGTCACTCTCCCTCCAACATAGCCCACGCTCCGTGGCCGGATGATCATTCGGAACGGGAGCCGCCGCGCCCCGGAGGGCGCGGCGGCGGGCGGTCAGGCCCGGGGCCCGGAGGGGCGGCCGGAGCCGCGGGTCAGGGAGTACCCGTAGACGGCAGCCAGGGCCCCGAGGACCCCGCCGGCGGCCGTCCACAGCCAGCGGTCCGACCACCGGCCGCCGGACCAGCCGGCCTCGGGCGCGCGGGCCTGCCGCTGCTGCTCCGAGGCGCCGGCGATGCCCGGGACCAGGGGCTCGGCCAGGGCGGCGTCCACCGCCAGCGCCCCGCCCGTGTCCTTGACCTCGGCCTCGACCTGGGCCTTCACGGGCAGACCGAGGTCCTCCTCGTGCGCGCCGACGACCGTGAGGCGGACGTGGTAGCTGCCCGGCAGCGGGTCGTCGGACCAGGCCTCCGCTCCGGAGCGGACGGTGCGCAGCGTGCAGGAGAGCGCCACGGCGGCGGCCTCCTTGGCCGCCGCCGCGCTCTGGTTCCCGTACGCGCAGGGCTGCCGGCGGCGCAGGCCGTCGTACACGTCGAGCCGCCAGGTCTGCGTGCCGTGCCGGGCGGCGGACGGCGGGAGCGTCACCGAGGCCCGTACGGTGGCCCGCTGGCCGGAGTCGGCGGGGAACGCCCAGTAGAGGTAGTCGCCGGTGGACCCGGAGGCGGTGGCCTTCTGCCCGGGCTTGAACAGGGCCGCGGTACGGAAGCCCGTGCCGGCCTCGGTCGGGGCCTGCCCGTCCTTGCCGGTACCCGCGCCCGCGCTCGGGGTGGGGCGCGGGGAGGCGGTGGCGACGGCCGCCGGGGCCAGGAGCGCGGCACCGGCGAGCAGGGCGGCGGTCAGGTTGCGTGCGGTACGCATCAGTTGGTCCTCCAGACGGAGACGCGCCAGCGCGAGATCCAGCCCCACACCAGTCCGGCGAGCAGGCCGGTGAGCACCAGCAGGCCGATGAGCCACCACCCCCGGCCGAGGCCGAAGGAAGCCGCGTCGGAGCCGTCGTCGGGGCCGTCGACCAGGTCGACCGTCAGTTCGACGGGCATGCCGGGGGTGGTCTTGACGGCAGGGCCGGCGGCGAAGGAGTTGCTGACCTGGAGGCAGACGGTCTCGGTCTTCTCCGCCTCGTCGCCGGCGGGTTCGGCCTTCGGGTAGCGCAGGCCGGTGGAGATCACGTCGGTCCGGCCGTCCCCGGCCTCGGAGCCGCGGACGATCTCCCGTCCGTGGAGGGTCGTCGCGCGCAGCAGTACGCCGTAGTCGTTGTTGACGGCGCGGTCGGCGCCGATGCTGACGGAGGCGCGCAGTTCCTGCCCGGGGCGCACGTCGACCCGGTACCAGCGGTGCTCGCCGAAGGTCTCGCGGTCGCTGTAGAGCCCGGCCTTCAGCAGCGGGGCGCCCTCGCACTGCCTGGCGCCCTCGGTCGCGACCGGGGTGACGACGGGGTCGGCGGCGCGGTCGACCAGCTGTCGGACCCTGCCGGAGAGTTCGGCGGTGCGGGTCACCGAGGTGTACGTGCCTCCGGTGGCCTCCGCGATGCAGGTGAGCTGGGCGCGGGTCTTGGCGTCGGGGACGAGTCCGAGGGTGTCGACGACGAGGTGGATGCCCTTGGCCGCGATCTCCCGGGCCACCTCGCAGGGGTCGAGCGGGGCGCAGGTGTCCTCGCCGTCGGTGATGAGGACGATCCGGCGGGTGGCGTTGCCGCCCTCCAGGTCCTGGGCGGCGGCCTGGAGGGCCGGTCCGATCGGGGTCCAGCCGGTGGGCGCGAGGGTGGCGACGGCGGTCTTGGCATCCGTGCGGTTGACCGTGCCGACGGGGTAGAGCTGCTTGGTGTCCTTGCAGCCGAGGGCCCGGTCGTCGCCGGGGTAGGTGGCGCCCAGGGTCCTTATGCCCAGGCGGACTTCGTCGGGGACCGCGTCGAGGACCTCGTTGAAGGCCTGCTTCGCGGCGGCCATCCGGGACTGGCCGTCGATGTCGGTCGCGCGCATGGAGCCGCTGACGTCGAGCACGAGCTCGACCTTGGGCGGCTCCTTCGCCGGTCCGTCGTCGGCGGCCGCCGCCGACGGGAGGAGTCCCGCGGTCAAGGCGACGAGCAGTCCGCAGGCCCCTGCCGCCAGTCGTTTTCTTGTGATCATCGCCGGATCGTATGGAGGATCCGGCGATGATCCAAAATGCGTACCGGCAGCCGGAATCCGCCCTGCCGGGCGGCGGCGGGGGGCCGTGCCGCCGCCTCCGGACGCCCCCTCACCACCGGTGCGCCGCAAGCCCGCAGGGGCCGGCGGTCACGGCCGGCCCGGGGCCCGTCAGTCGCGCAGCCCTTCGGGGAGGCGGCCGGTGTGCAGCACCCCGAGGTGCTGGGTGGCGCGGGTGAGGGCGACGTACAGGTCGCTCGGCTCCAGCTCGGCCGGCTCGGCCACGATGACCGTGTCGAACTCCAGCCCCTTGGCCTGGCGCGGGTCCAGCAGGACCACCTGCCGGGTGAGGTCGGGCTCCTCCCCCGCGAGTACGCCGGGCAGCGCCCCGGCGAGCGCCGGGTGCAGGGGGCGCGGGGCGATCACCGCGAGCCGGCCCTCGGCCGGGACTCCGTCACGGACGGCCCCGGCGACCGCGCCCGGCAGGTCCGCCGCCTCCCGCACCCAGGGCCGTACACCGGTGGAGCGCACCGAGCGGGGCGGTTCGAAGCCGGGGCGGTGGACGCGGAGCACCGCGGCCGCCAGCTCCATGATCTCGGCGGGGGTGCGGTAGTTGACGCCGAGGCGCACGTGTTCCCAGCGGTCGCCCACGTACGGGTCGAGGATCTGCTTCCAGGAGCCGCAGCCCGCCTCGTCGCCGGTCTGCGCCGGGTCGCCGACCAGGGTCATGGAGCGGGTCGGGCAGCGGCGCATCAGCAGCCGCCAGGCCATCTCGGACAGCTCCTGCGCCTCGTCGACGATGACGTGCCCGAAGGCCCAGGTGCGGTCGGCGGCGGCGCGTTCGGCGGTGGTGCGGTGGTCCGCCTCCTCGTGGCGCTCGGCCATCCGCTCGGCGTCGATGATGTCGTGGGCGGCGAGGTACTCGTTCTCCATGTCCTCGAACTCGTAGGACTCCGAGCCCTGGGAGAGGTCGAGGACGCCCTGGGCGTAGGCGATGCGCTCCAGCCGGTCGCGTTCGGCGGCGGCCCGCAGGGCGCTGTCGTCGACGCCGAGGAGTTCGGCGGCCTCGTCGAGGAGCGGGACGTCGGCCGGTGTCCAGTCGCCGGAGGAGCGGCGGATCAGCGCGGCGTCCTCCGCCGGGAGGTGGGCGGGGTCGGCGAGGAAGTCGGTGATCAGCTGCTCGGGGGTCAGGTGCGGCCAGAGGGTGTCGATGGCGGCGTGCACCTCGGAGCTGGTGGCGATCTCCTTGCCGAGCTGCGCGATGTCGTCGGGGCCGAGCAGGTTGGGGCCGCCGTACGGGTCGGCGCCGAGCCGGTCGGCGAGCTGCTCGGTGAGGGCGTCGACGACGGCGAACGCGAAGTAGGGGCGGGCCAGGTTGTGCGGGAGGGCGGTGGCGCGGGCCCGGTCGCGGGCGGCGTGGGCCATGGTCCGGTCGAGCAGGAGCGTGCCGTGGTCCTCGTGGTCGATCTCCAGCGCCGGCTCGGGGACCACGGCGCTGTCCTCCCCGCTGCCCGCGGGCACGGACTCGGGGAGGGTCTGCCGGTCGGCGACGGCCCGGGCGAGGACGTCGGCCATGCGGGCGCGGCCCTTGACGGCGGCGGCTCCGGGGCGGTCGGTGCCGGTGGCGCGGATCCCCGGGTACAGGTCGCCGGGGGACGCGAGCAGCACCCCGGTCTCGCCGAGGGCGGGCAGTACCTCGCCGATGTAGCCGAGGAAGGCGGGGTTGGGGCCGACGATGAGCACGCCGCGCCGGGCGAGGAGCTCGCGGTGGGCGTACAGGAGGTAGGCGGCGCGGTGGAGGGCCACGGCGGTCTTGCCGGTGCCGGGACCGCCCTCCACGACGAGGACCCCCTGGTGCGGGGAGCGGATGATGCGGTCCTGGTCGGCCTGGATGGTGCGCACGATGTCGTGCATGCGGCCGGTGCGGGCGGCGTCGAGGGCGGCGAGCAGCACGGCGTCCGCGTCGGCGCCCTCGTAGCCGGTGCGCTCGGTGTCGGCGAGGTCGAGGATCTCGTCGTGCAGGGCGGTGACCCGCCGGTCCTTGGTCGTGATGTGGCGCCGGCGGCGCAGGCCCATCGGGACGTGTCCGGTGGCGAGGTAGAAGGGGCGGGCCACTTCGGCGCGCCAGTCGACGACGAGCGGGGTGCGTTCGGTGTCGCCCCGCCTGATGCCGATACGGCCGATGTGGTGGTCGCGGCCGTCGGAGAACTCGAGCCGGCCGAAACACAGGCCGTGTTCGGCGGCGTTCAGGGCGGAAAGCAGACCGGACTGTTCGGCGACCAGGACATCCCTTTCCAGCCGCGCCTGGAAGGTGCCGGCGCTCTCCCCCAGGGCCCCCTGTACGGCCTGTTCTGCCTGGTCGCGCAGGTCTTCGAGGCGCGCGTAGAGCTCGGTGAGGAATTCCTGCTCGCTCTGAAATTCGGTGTTTGACAATTTCGCTCCCAGCGCGATACGATGTCCCCGTAAAGCTTCTTCACGCCCTCCTTTCGCGGCAGGCGTGAACTATTGAATATACGCGAGAACACACCCCGGACGTCAATTCTTCCGGGGTGTTTCCGTATGCGTTCCGGATCGCGCGGCGCCTTTCCGCCGCCGGCCGCCCGGGGTCCGTCGCTCGGGGACCCCGCCCTCCCCCGCCACCGCCGTCACCGCGCCGGACGGGACGGTTCCAGGCAGTGCGGGGCGCGTCATATGAGGTGATAACCACCTGATCTCCTAGCATGGCGACCCTCCCGTCCCGGCGGTCGCACAGCGAGGAGTCGCATGTCCCGAGGAGCACACCGGTCCGCCGCCCTGGCCGCCGCGCTGGCCGCCGCCGTCTTCCTCTCCGGCCCGGGCACGGCGGCCGCGCCGGCCCACGACCGGGCGGCGGACGGCGACGCCGGGGTGACGGCTGGGGAAGCGGCCGGGGAAGCGGCCGGATACGTGCCCGGCGAGGCGGCCCTGATCGGCGAGGAGCACGCGCGGGCGCACGCCGAGCGCCGCCGGGCGGCCCTGAAGACCGGCGAGTACCCGCAGGCCACCCGCACCGCCGGCCTGGCCGCGCTCACCGAGTCACAGGCCCTGGCCAACAAGGCCTTCCGCCCGGCGGAGTCGGGCCGCTTCGCGGAGTTCTTCCCCTCCCCCGACTTCGGGGTCCACCTCGCCCAGCTGCCGACCGGCAAGGTGCTGCTCTTCTCCTTCGAGCGGGTCGAGACCGACCCCACGAAGGAGACCGGCCCCACCGACCGGATCGGCCGCACCAACGCCGGCCGCGCCTTCCTCTGGGACCCGGCCAGCGGCACCGGGGCGCGGGCCTTCAAGGAGGTCCGGCCGCCGACGGTGCTGATGCCCGACGGCACGTACACGCCCCGCCCCGCGCCGTTCTTCTGCGCCGGGCACGCGTTCCTGCCCAACGGCATGCTCGCGGTCTTCGGCGGGAACACCGGCGGCAAGGGCGGCAGCGGCGCGAAGCTCTCCTTCGTCTTCGACCCGTGGACCGAGCACTGGTACCGCAACCGGGACATGTCGGTGGGCCGCTGGTACCCCTCGGCGGTCACCGGCGCCGACGGCCGGCAGATCGTCATGTCCGGCCAGTCCGAGCGCGGTACGGGCACCCCCACCCCGGTGGTGGAGCGCTTCCCGGCGAAGGGGCTGCCGGTGCCCTGGCGGCCGTTCGACATCCCGCTGGACATCGCGGCCGACCGGTTCCGGGCGGACGCGCCCTTCCGCAACGACTACCCGCACCTGTTCTCGCTGCGGGACGGCATGATCTACGGGCTGGGCCGGGACGCCGACCAGCAGTGGCTCTTCGACCCGGTGAAGGAGACCCGCCGCGACCTGCCCCGCCGCCCGGCGGACTTCCGCGGCTACGGGTCCGCCGTACCGCTCCCGGCGGGGCTGCGCGGGCCGGACTCCGTACTGGTCCTCGGCGGCGACCCGCACGACCCCAACACCTACCGGCTCGCGGGCGGGCGGTGGACCACCGAGAGCCCCCGCGCCTTCGGCCGCACCCAGGACGACACGCTGATCCTGCCGGACGCCACCCTGCTCACCGTCAACGGGGCCCTGAGCACCCGCGACTACGGGCACGGCCCCTTCAACCCGAAGGCCGACCTCAAGTACCGGCAGACCGAGCTGCGCGACACCGCCGGGCACTGGCGGCTCGGCCCGGCCCAGCGGCTGCCCCGGGGCTACCACTCCAACGCCCTGGTGATGCCCGACGGGCGGGTGATGGTGACCGGCGACGAGCTCCAGCAGATCGCCAACGACCCCGACATCCGGGACTCGATGGACGGCAGCATCGAGCTCTACGAGCCCGCGTACCTGCACCGGGGCGGCACCCGGCCCGCCCTGGACGGCGCGCCCCGGGGGGAACTCGCCCACGGAGCGGCCTTCGAGGTGCGCAGCTCCACCGCCGGCGCCGTGCGGCGGGCCGTGCTCCTGGCGCCGACCACGGTCACGCACGCGGTGAACACCAGCCAGCGCCACCTGGAGCTGGCGGTGACCGCCGTGCGCGGGAACGCCCTCACGCTGCGGACCCCGCCGACGGCGGCGGACGCCCCGCCCGGGTACTACATGCTGTTCCTGCTGGACGGGCGCGGGGTTCCCAGTACGGCCAAGTGGGTGAAGCTCGGCCGGCGTTGACCCCGCCGCCCGGGCGACAGCCCGGCGTGTCGCCCGGATGGGTGCGTGCGGGGCTCCCCCGCACGACACGCCGCCGGGGGGCTCGTAGCGTCGTCAGCATCCGGGCCGTGGCCCGGGCGGGCCCCGGCAGGGGTCAGGGGGGTCTCCGGACGAGAGGCCGTACCGATGGGAAGCGACGTCTCCATATCCAGCCTGCTCCGGATCCACCGGGGCACCGCCGAGCCCGAGGAGCTGGCCGCCATCACGGTGGTGGTCGCCTGCCTCGCGGGCCGGGCCGCACGCCCTGCGGCCGCCGGAGCCCGGCCGGGCCGCGGGGCGCACCACCGCCCGCCCCCGAGGCCGATGGGCCACGGCTGCTGGGCGGGGTGCTGGGCCTGCGGGTAGGCGCGGCCGGGTGAGGGTGTCCGGACGGACCACGGCCGGACACCCCTCCCCGGACACCCCCGCCCCGGACCCCGGACACCCCCGGACCGCGCCTTCCGGACCGCGCCTTCCGGATCAGGGCCGGCCCGGTCGCGGGACACCGCCGGGCCGGCCCGGTCCTGACGGATCGAGGCCGGCCGGGGCCGTCAGGAGCGGCGCAGCAGGCGCGTCATGGCGTCCGCGAGTTCCCCGCGCGCGTCGGCCGGAGCGCCCTCGGCGCGCCAGGCCACGAAGCCGTCGGGGCGTACGAGGACGGCGCCGTCGGCGGGCAGTTCGTGCAGTGCCGCCCAGTCGGTTCCCTCCGGCTGGACCAGGTCGGCGTCCGGCCCGGAGCCGACGGTGTAGGCGTCCAGGTGCGCGCCCAGTTCCCGCGCGACCTGGTGGGCCGCCTCCTGCCAGGGCGTGCCCGGGGAGCTGAGCAGCACGAACGAGGTCTCGTACAGGTCCAGCGCGGAGATCCGCTCGCCGGCCCTGGTGAGCCACAGGTGCGGGGCGCGGGTGCCGACGTCGCCCTTGAGCCGCATCTCCTCCGGGATGACCGGGCGCGACGGGTCGCCGCCGAGGACGGCGCCGCTCGGGTAGCAGTAGCCCATGGCGGTGGTGAGGACCCCGCTGCCGGGACCGCCGCCCATGGTGGGCGGGGGCACGTAGCCGGGGTGGCTGTGCTCGGCCGAACGGGCGGAGGCGCGCTCGCTGGTGGCCCTGGCCACGGGGAGGCGTTCCTCCTCGTAGCTGTCGAGCAGGCGGGGACCGGCGGACCCGTTCAGCACCGCCGCGATCTTCCAGGCGAGGTTGTGCGCGTCCTGGATGCCGGTGTTGGAGCCGAAGGCCCCGGTGGGGGACATCTCGTGGGCGGCGTCGCCCACCACGAAGACCCGGCCGACGGAGTACTGCTCGGCGACCCGTTCGGCGGCGTGCCAGGGGGCCTTGCCGCCGATCTCCACGTCGAGGCCGGGCAGCCCGATGGCCTCGCGGATCTGCGCGACGCAGCGCTCCTCGGTGAAGTCCTCCAGCGTCTCGCCCGTCTCCGGGTGCCAGGGGGCGTGGAAGACCCACTGGGTCTCGTTGTCCACGGGCAGCAGCGCCCCGTCCGCGCCGGGCCGCATCAGGTAGCACACGATGAAGCGCAGGTCGCCCAGGGCCTCGGCGAGCTGCTCGGAGCGGAAGACGATGCTCACGTTGTGGAACAGCTCGCCGTTGCCGGTCTGGCGGATGCCCAGCGCTTCCCGGACGGGGCTGCGCGGGCCGTCCGCCGCGATCAGGAAGTCGGCGCGGACGGTGAGGTGCTCGCCCGTCTCGCGGTTCTTCACCAGGGCGCTCACTCCCGTGGCGTCCTGGTCGAAGCTCATCAGCTCGGTGGAGAAGCGTACGTCGGCCCCCTGCGCGCGGCTCTGCGCCGCCAGGACCGGCTCGATGTTGTTCTGGCTGCACAGGCACCAGCCGGTCGGGCTGAAGCGGGCGAGGGCCCCGGAGGGGTCGACCGCCTTGATGAGCCACTTGTGCTCACCGCCGATGAGGGCGTGTGTCTGGAGGATGCCCTGATTGGCCTCCAGGGCGGAGGCCTCCTTGCGGATGGCGGGTTCGACCCCCGCCGTCCGGAAGAGTTCCATCGTCCGGGCGTTGATCCCCCGTCCGCGCGGGTGGACGGAGGTCCCGGCGTGCTTCTCGACCACCATGTGCCTGATGCCGTGGCGGCTCAGGAACAGCGAGGTGGAGAGGCCTACGAGGGAACCGCCCACGACGAGGACCGGGACGCGGACATCGGCACGTTCTTCCATCGGCTGCGGACTCCTGTTTCGTGTGGGGGCAGTCAACGCCTTATGCCCCCGATCAGCGTTCTTGCCCGGGCGAGTCGCGTCTTGTCACCCGCTTGATCCGGAGATGTCGCGATCCGTACCCGGCCGGATGACGATGAGCGACAGCGGCGGACCCACTTGGGCCACACCGTCCGCCGTTCCCGACCGCGCAGGCCCGCGGGGCCCGCGGGACCCGCACCCCGGCGGTCGCCGCCACGACGCGACGTACCGCGCGGGCGCCGGTCCCCAGGACCTCACGAAGGAGTGAGCAGATGACAACCACCCTGTCCGAACGGGTGTCGCAGTCCGCGTTCGACGGCTCCATGCTGCGGGTCGTCCTGCTGATGGACCTCCACGAGGGCGCCCAGCAGCGGTTCTTCGACGCCTACGAGCAGCTGCGGCACGACATCGCGTCGGTGCCCGGCCACCTCGGCGACCAGCTCTGCCAGTCCTTCGCGAACCCCTCGCAGTGGCTGATCACCAGCGAGTGGGAGAGCGCGCCGCAGTACCTCGCCTGGGTGAACAGCGAGCAGCACGTCGAGCAGGTGAGGCCGCTGGGCGCCTGCGCCCGCTCGATGCGGCCGTTGACCTTCACCGTCCTGCGCGAGACCGGCAAGCGGTACGAGGCCCCGGAGGCGGCGTCCGGCCGGCTCCAGGGCTCGCCCCGGCTCGGCGAGGGCGTCGTCCGGCACGCGCTGACCTTCACGGTGAAGCCGGGCAGCGAGGGGAAGGTCGCCGAGATCCTGTCCTCGTACGACTCGCCGGCCGCCCGGGTCGACGACCACACCCGGCTGCTGCGCACCTCCCTGTTCATGCACGGCAACCGCGTGGTGCGGGCGGTGGAGGTGCAGGGCGACCTGACGGCGGCGCTGCGGCACGTGTCGGAGCAGCCCGAGGTGCGGGCCGTGGAGCACGCCATCAACCCGTACCTGGAGCAGGACCGGGACCTGTCCGACCCGGAGTCGGCGCGGATGTTCTTCATGCGCGCGGGCCTGCCGGCCGTGCACCACGTGGCCGCGCACGGACCGCAGCCCGACCGGGTGACGCGGCACGCGCTCTTCTACCCGGCGAAGGCGGGCTGCGGGCCGCTCGTCGCCCGCTTCCTGGCCCGCCAGGACGAGGCGGCCGCGAAGGTGCCCACCTCCCCGGTCCTGAGCAGCAGCATCTTCCAGCGCGACGACGTGGTGGTGCGCCTCCTCGACGTCAAGGGCCCGGCCGACGGCCGCTTCGCCGCGGGCTTCGGCATCGAGGGACCGCGCAAGGCGGCGGTGCTGAAGCGCCTGCTGGCCGGGGCGCCCGGCACCGCCCCCCACCCCATGGACCCGATCACCGACCGCCGGGCTCCGGTGGAGTCCTGATCCGGACGGACCGGCCGGGCCCCGCCCGGACCGGCCCCCGCACCACCC
Organism: Streptomyces sp. NPDC043896; assembly: GCF_056435605.1. NCBI lineage: Bacteria > Bacillati > Actinomycetota > Actinomycetes > Kitasatosporales > Streptomycetaceae > Streptomyces > Streptomyces sp. NPDC043896. The sequence continues at coordinate 276,414 of NZ_JBWKEE010000002.1, read as the reverse complement.
CCGTCACCACCCGGCAGCCCACGCGCACGCCAAGGCTCCGATCCGCCAGGAGGAAGTCAGCATGACCAGACATCAGCCGCGCATCGTCGACCTCAGCGAGACCCAGCCCAACCGCAGGCGCGGAGGGGATCTGCGCGCCGTGCTCACCCCGACCTCGGTGGGCTCGACCAGCGGCTTCATGGGCCTGGCGGTGATGGCCCCCGGCGAGTCGATCGCCGAGCACTACCATCCGTACTCCGAGGAGTTCGTGTACGTGGTCGCCGGGTCCCTGGAAGTGGACCTCGACGGTGAGACCCACCCGCTGCGCGTCGACCAGGGCCTGATGGTCCCGCTGAACGTGCGCCACCGGTTCCGCAACGTCGGCGGCACCGAGGCCCGGATGGTGTTCCACCTCGGCCCGCTCGCCCCGGACCCGAAGCTCGGGCACGTGGACACCGAGGAGGCCCCGAACCCGGACGCCACCGCCTGGGCGGAGCGTCCCCCGGAGCGCTCCGGGGTGGTCTCGTGACGCCCCGGCGGGTGGCCGTGACCGGGGTCGGCGTCGTGGCCCCGGGCGGCATCGGCACCGCCGCCTTCTGGGACCTCCTGTCCAACGGCCGCACGGCGACCCGTGGCATCACCCTGTTCGACCCGTCGGGGTTCCGCTCCCGGATAGCCGCCGAGGTCGACTTCGACCCCTCCGAGCACGGCCTCACCGACGACGAGGCGGCCCGGGCCGACCGGTACATCCAGTTCGCCCTGGTCGCCGCCCGCGAGGCGATGGCCGACGCCGGGCTGGAGCTCGACGGCGAGAGCGCCTGGCGCACGGGCGTCTCCCTCGGCACCGCGGTCGGCGGCACCACCCGGCTGGAGCACGACTACGTCGCGGTCAGCCAGCGGGGGGCGTGGTGGGACGTGGACCACCGTCTCTCCTCCCCCTTCCTGCACCGCGCGTTCACGCCCGCCACCCTCGCCTCGGCGGTGGCGGAGCAGACCGGGGCGCGCGGCCCCGTGCAGACGGTCTCCACCGGATGCACGTCGGGGCTCGACGCCGTCGGGTACGCCGTGCACTCCATCCAGGAGGGCCGGATGGACGTGTGCGTCGCCGGCGCCTCGGACTCACCCGTCTCCCCCATCACCGTGGCCTGCTTCGACGCCATCAAGGCGACCTCGGCGAACAACGAGGACCCGGCGCACGCCTCCCGCCCCTTCGACGCCGACCGGGACGGCTTCGTCCTCGGCGAGGGCGGGGCGGTGCTGGTCCTGGAGGAGCTGGAGCACGCCCGGGCGCGCGGCGCGCGGATCTACTGCGAGATCGGCGGGTACGCCACCTTCGGCAACGCCCACCACATGACCGGGCTGACGGCCGAGGGCCTGGAGATGGCCCGGGCGATATCCACCGCCCTGGCGCAGGCCAGGATCGAAGCCCGGGACATCGACTACGTCAACGCGCACGGTTCCGGGACCAAGCAGAACGACCGCCACGAGACGGCGGCCGTCAAGCGGGTGCTCGGCGACCACGCCTACAAGACGCCGATGACCTCCATCAAGTCCATGGTGGGGCACTCCCTCGGCGCCATCGGGGCGATCGAACTCGCGGCCTGCGTCCTGGCGATGACGCACCACGTGGTGCCGCCGACCGCGAACTACGAGACCCCCGACCCCGAATGCGACCTGGACTACGTGCCGCGCACGGCTCGCAGCCACACCCTGCGCAGCGTGCTGTCGGTCGGCAGCGGCTTCGGCGGCTTCCAGTCCGCCGTGGTCATGACCCAGCCCAAGGAGGTACGCGCGTGAACAGACGCACTGCCGGCGAGCAGGTGGCCGTCACGGGCATCGGGGTCGTCGCGCCCAACGGGATCGGCGCCGCCGCGTTCTGGAAGGCGACCCAGGCGGGCGAGAGCGTCCTGGACCGGGTGACCCGGCAGGGGTGTGAACACCTGCCGGTGCGCGTCGCCGGCGAGGTGCGCGGATTCGAGCCCGGAGAGCTGGTCGAGGACCGGTTCCTCGTCCAGACCGACCGCTTCAGCCACTACGCGCTGGCGGCGGCCGACCTGGCACTGGAGCACGCCCGGCTGGGCCGGGCGGACTACGAGGACGATCCGTACGCGGTGGGCGTCGTCACCGCGGCCGGGTCGGGCGGCGGCGAGTTCGGGCAGCGCGAGCTGCAGCGGCTGTGGGGGCAGGGCCCCCGCTACGTCGGCCCGTACCAGTCGATCGCCTGGTTCTACGCGGCCAGCACCGGCCAGGTCTCCATCCGGCGCGGGTTCAAGGGCCCCTGCGGGGTGGTGGCGAGCGACGAGGCGGGCGGGCTGGACGCCTTCGCGCACGCCGCCCGGGGGATCCGCCAGGGCAGCCGGGCGATGCTGGTCGGGGCCACGGAGGCGCCGCTGGCGCCGTACTCGGTGGTCTGCCAGCTGGGGTACGAGGGGCTCAGCTCCGAGGAGGATCCGGAGCGCGCCTACCGGCCGTTCACCGCGAAGGCCTGCGGGTTCGTCCCGGCGGAGGGCGGTGCGATGTTCACCGTCGAGGACGTGCGGGAGGCCGAGCGGCGGGGCGCCCCGGTACGGGCCCTGCTGGCGGGGCACGCCGCCACCTTCACCGGGCCGGGAAGGCCGGAGGAGTCGGGCGAGGGCCTGGCCCACGCCGTCCGCGGCGCGCTGCGGGAGGCGGGCCTGGCGCCCGAGGAGGTGGACGTGGTCTTCGCCGACGCCCTGGGCACGCCCGAGGCGGACGCGGCGGAGGCGAGGGCGATCCGGGAGGCGCTGGGCGCGCACGGCGCGAAGGTGCCCGTGACGGCTCCCAAGACCGGTACCGGGCGGGCGTACTGCGCGGCCGGGACCCTGGACGCGGCCGCGGCCGTCCTCGCGCTGGAGCACGGCGTCGTCCCTCCCACCCCGAACGTCTTCGACGTCTGCCACGACCTCGACGTGGTCACCGGCAGCGCCCGCGTCGCCCCGCTGCGCACCGCGCTCGTCCTGAGCCGGGGCCGGATGGGGTCGAACGCGGCACTCGTCCTCCGCAAGGGGCCCGGATCCGGAGCGTAGGGACCGGTACCCCGCGGCACACGGGCCGGGCACGGGCCCGGCCCCCGGAAGCAGAAAGAGACCCGCACTCAGGAAAGAGCAGGAAAGAGAGAGGCACCATGTCCGACCGACTGACCATGGAAGAGCTGGCGACGCTCATGAAGACCGCCGGCATCACCGTCGACCCCACGGAGCTGGCGAGCCGCCCGGACTCCCGCTTCGACGACTACGGCCTGGACTCGCTGGGCCTGCTCGGCATCGTCGGTGAGCTGGAGAACCGGCGGGGCCGGGCGCTGCCCACGGACGCGGACCGCTGCAAGAGCCCGCGCGAGTTCGTCGACCTCGTCAACAACAGCCTGATGACCGGAGCCTGACATGCCTGGACACACCGACAACGAGATCGTCGTCAAAGCCCCCGTCGACGTCGTGTGGGACGTGACGAACGACCTGCCGAACTGGCCGAAGCTGTTCAGCGAGTACGCGTCGATCGAGATCCTGGAGAAGACCGGGAACACCACCCGGTTCCGGCTCGCCATGCACCCCGACGAGAACGGCGTGGTGTGGAGCTGGGTCTCGGAGCGGACGGTGGACCGGGCGGGCCTCACGGTGAAGGCCCGCCGGGTGGAGACGGGTCCGTTCGCGCACATGGACATCCACTGGGAGTACGGGGAGGTCCCCGGCGGCACCCGGATGCGGTGGGTCCAGGACTTCGCGATGAAGCCGGACGCACCCGTCGACGACGCGGGGATGACCGAGCGCATCAACCTCAACTCCCGGATCCAGATGGAGCTGATCCGGGACAAGATCGAGCAGCGGGAGCGGGGCGGCCGCAAGGCACCCGCCGGCCGCCGCTGAGGCACTCCCCCTCCCCCGCTCCCCCAGTCGAAAGGCCCACCTCCCCATGCACCAAGCCCTCATCGTGGCCCGTATGGCACCCGGTTCGGCGCCCGACATCGCCGGACTGTTCGCCGCCTCGGACGCGGGTGAGCTGCCCCACCTGGTCGGGGTCAGCCGCCGCAGTCTCTTCCAGTTCGGGGACGTGTACATGCACCTGATCGAGGCCGACCGGGACCCGGAGCCGGCCATCGCGAAGGTGGTCGGGCACCCGGAGTTCCGCGAACTGAGCGAGCGGCTCTCGGCCTTCGTCAGCCCCCACGACCCGAAGACGTGGCGGGGCCCGAAGGACGCGATGGCCCAGCGGTTCTACGTCTGGGAGCGGGACGCCGCCCGGTAGTCCGTACGGGTGCCCAAGCCGGCGCCGCACCTTCCGGGCGGCCTGGGCACCCACGGCCACGCGCTCCGGCCGCGTCCGCTTCACGGCTCGTGACGGGGGGAATTCGGCAGGTAGTTTTTGAATGAATACCTGACTGAATTCCCGTCAACAAGGTTCCGCCTAGTATCTCGATTTGATAACGAGATCCGGGAAAAGGCCTGGACCTTTGACGCGCAACGCGCGTAACTCCCTTGATTTCAAAGCAGGTTGACAGTTCATCAAATCAGACAACAAGGTAACGGATAGATTTCTCGGACCGGGCTCCCGTTTGTCCGAATTCTCCGAGCCGCCCATCTGGCAAGCTTCCGCGCACCCACTCTCCTGACCAGGACTTGAGGTGCGCATGACAGCACGATCCACCGGCCGGCGCCGCAAGCCCGGCCACCGGCGCAAACCCCGGAAGCTGATACTCCTCACCGCCGCCATGGCATCGGCGGCGGTGCTCGCGGGAGGCATCGCCTACTCCGGGATCGGCGGCGACGCCGAGGCGACCACCACCGCACTGGCCGAGGCGCCGGCCGCGGCCGCCGAACCGGCCGCCGCGCCCGCCCGGGACGCGGAACCGGCCCCGCTCGACAAGACGCCCGCGAACGAGGGCAGCCGCGGCATGGTCTACGACGGGCTGGAGACGGCCCCCAAGGGCGACCGCTGCGTCGGCGTCTACCGCACGAAGGCGGGCCTGTGCACCCACGGGCCCGACGCTCCCCCGGGGGGCGTCGACATCAAGAAGGACGTCGAGCCCGTCGTCCGCACGAAGGCCCCGGCGGCCGACCCCGCCTCCCCGGCCAACGCCGACCCGGCCGCCACCGAAGGCGGCGGGCGTCCTCAGGACGCGCCCGCCGCCGACGCCAACAGCGCCGCGAACGCCAAGGCCCCCGCCCCGCCCGCCTCCGGCGGCCAGGCGGTCGCCGCCGGCCCCGCCGGACAGACCGTCCAGTGCGACGGCGACGGCACCACCGGGAACCGCGTCCAGGTCGTGTACGTGCACGGCCCCGGCCGCGACCGGTACGCCGAGTACGTGGCCTCGTTCCGCAAGTGGGCGGCCGACGCCGACCTCATCTACGCGGCGAGCGCCAAGGAGACCGGCGGAGTCCGGCACATCCGCTACGTGACGGCCGCCGACTGCACCCCCTCGGTGCTCAACATCGAACTCCCCGACTCCGCGCTCGCGGAGTTCAGCGCCACCAACAGCGCGCTGGCCGCCAAGGGGCTCGACCGCCGCGACCGCAAGTACATGATCTTCGCGGACAGCCAGGTCTACTGCGGCATCGGCACCTTCAACGGCGACGAGCGGCCCGGCCAGAACAACCTGAGCAACTTCGGCCCCTCCTACGGCCGTACCGACTCGGGCTGCTGGGGCGGCCACACCGCCGCGCACGAACTCGGGCACAACCTGGGCGCGGTCAACAACAGCGCGCCCAACACCAGCCGGGGCGCCCACTGCACCGACGAGTGGGACGTCATGTGCTACTCGGACACCCCGTACTACCCGCAGATGCGCAACGTCTGCACCAACAAGGCGTCCGAGAACATCCTGGACTGCAACCACGACGACTACTTCCACACCAGTCCGAAGCCCGGCAGCTACCTGGCCACGCACTGGAACATCGCGGACAACCAGTTCCTGATGCGGAACGCGGGCGGGGGCGGCACCAATCCGAACCCGAACCCGAGCCCGTCGCCCACGGCGAAGCCGAGCCCGTCCCCCAGCACCAAGCCCACCGGGGCCCCCGCGGTGACGGCCGGCCAGATCCAGTCGGACTCGGCCGTGCTGAGCTGGCCCAAGACCGAGGGCGCCGCCTGGTACCAGGTGCTGCTGAACGGCAAGCACCTGACCTGGGTCCAGTCCACCTCGCTGCGCGTCTACAACCTCAAGCCCGGTACCGCGTACACGGCCGCCGTGTCCGTCCGCGACGGCTCCGGCCGTGACAGCGGCCCCGGCAAGGCCGCGTCGTTCCGTACGACCGACACCGGCGGCGGCGCCACCACCCCGGGCACCCGCTACGTGCTCGGCAACGGCAGCAGCGGCATGGCCGCCGAGCTGTGGGGCGGGCGCACCGCCGACGGCACCGTGCTCGTCGCGAACCGGACCAACGGCTACGCGCAGCAGCAGTGGTACTTCGACGACGCGGGCAACGGCACGGTACGGATCAAGTCCGCGGCCTCCGGCAAGTGCCTCCAGCCCGGCGGCGCGGCCGCCGCGGGCATGTGGGTCGCGCAGCAGCCCTGCGGGAACTCCGCCGCCCAGCAGTGGCGGGTCACCTCCCGCGACGGCGCGGTGACCATCACCGACCCGAGCGGCGGCTTCGCCCTGACCGTCAGCAACCGGCCCTACTACGGGACCTGGCTGCTCGACCTCCAGCGGGCGGACGGCCGTCCGGCGCAGGTCTGGACGGCCCGCAAGGCCGGCTGACCGAGCCCCCGAACCGGCGGGCGGCCGTACTCCCCTACGGCCGCCCGCCCCTCGTCTTCCCCTCCCGCACCTCCCCTCCCGCACCTCCCCTCACCTGGAGCACCGTGCCGATGCGCCGACCCTTCCCGCACCTCCCCGCCCTGGCCCTCGCCGCGCTCACCCTCCCCCTGCTGTGCCTCGTCCTGGCCATGGGCGCCGCGGGGCCGGCCCACGCCCACGGCGACGGGCTGAAGGTGGTCATCACCGGTCAGCGGGACGGCCGTGTCACGGCCGACGTCACCTGGGAGAACGACGGTGACGCCGTCGAGGAGGCCGTGGCCGCCACCGTGAACGCCGTCAGCCCCGACGGGAGCCGTACGCAGGGCCCGTGGCGGCTGGTGCGCGACGCCGGCCGGGCCGCTGGATGGGTCACGGCCGAGGCGCTGCCGCCCGGCGCGTGGAAGGTGACCGTGGACGTGGGCTTCCCCGAGCTCGGGCACGCGCGGCAGGAGGTCGCGGTACCGGCCGTGGACCCGGCACCGTCCGCACCGGCCCCCTCCGCGCCCCCCGCTTCGACCCCGCCGCCCCCGTCCGCCCCCGCGGCCCCCTCGGCCCCCGCCGCCCCGGCGACCGCGCCTTCCGGCGGTTCGGGCGCTTCCGGCGGTTCGGGCGGCTGGTGGACCACCGCCGGGGTGGCCGGGATCGCCCTCGCCGGCGCGGCGGCCGGGATCTTCCTGCGCCGCTCACGCCGCTGACGGAGTGTCGCCCGCCGGGCCCGGCGGCGGCCGAGCATGGTGGTCCCCGGAACGGCTCGACGGCGTACGCGACGAGAGACAGGGCTGGGGACTGCTCATGAAGGCCACGGAGGTACTGGCGGACGGATTCGGACGCGTCCGGGAGGTGGTGCACGAGGCGGTCGGCGGGCTCACGGCCGAACGGCTGAACGCCCGTCCCGACCCGGGGGCGAACTCGATCGCCTGGCTGGTCTGGCACCTGACCAGGGTCCAGGACGACCACGTGGCCGACGCCTCGGACCTGGACCAGGTGTGGCGGGCGGGCGGCTGGGCGGAGCGCTTCGCCCTGCCCCTGCCCGCCGACGACACCGGCTACGGCCACACCGCCGCCCAGGCCGGCACGGTCCGCGTCGACTCCCCCGAACTGCTGCTGGGCTACCACGACGCGGTGCACGAACAGAGCCTGCGCTTCGTGCGCGGCCTCGCCGCCTCCGACCTGGAGCGGATCGTCGACGAGCGCTGGGACCCGCCGGTCAGCCTGGGCGTACGCCTCGTCAGCGTCCTGGCGGACGACCTCCAGCACGCGGGCCAGGCGGCCTACGTCCGGGGCGTCCTCCAGCGCACGTCCGGGTAGCCCAGGGTCCGTCCGGGCGGTACGCCGCGCTCGCGTGCCCGGCGGAGGAGCGGGCGGAGGGCGGGGGGCAGCGGGAGGAGGCTCTCGCGGGGGCCGCCACGAGCACGGCGACGGCGGGCGCGAGGGGCTGGGCGGGCGGGATCGCCGCCGGGCCGATGCCCGTGTTGCGCCAGGCCCGCGCCGACCGGGGGGCGGGCGCCGCGATCCAGGTCCGGGTACGCCTCAGAGCGCCGCTCGTTGCCGTGCCCGTACGGTCATCGGACGGATCACGGCGTCGCCATCACCCTGCTCCGCCTGGCCCCCGGGCGGTGCCGGCGGCGGTGGCCCGCGCGGTGGTGGCCGCGCGGCGCACCGCCTGACGGGGCCGCTGCTACTCGATGACGAGCTCGACGGGGATGTTGCCCCGGGTGGCCTTGGAGTACGGGCAGACCTCGTGGGCCTGCTTGACCAGCAGGGTGCCGGTCTCGCCCTCCAGGTGGGCCGGGAGCTCGACGCGCAGGGTGACGGCGAGGCCGAAGCCGCCGGCGTCCTGGCCGATGGAGGCCTCGGCGGTGACGGACACGTCGCCGGTGTCGACCTTCGCCTGGCGGCCGACCAGCCCGAGGGCGCTGGCGAAGCAGGCCGCGTAGCCGGCGGCGAAGAGCTGCTCGGGGTTGGTGCCCTGGCCGTTGCCGCCGAGCGCCGGGGGCATGGCGAGCGGGAGGTCGATCTGGCCGTCGGAGCTGACGGCACGGCCCTCGCGGCCGTTGGCGGTGGCGACGGCGGTGTACAGCGCGTCCATCGGGAGGTCCTTTCAGAGGGGCGGGGCGGCCGGTGGCCGACCCTCGACCACAAATAGAGCACACAATTCAGTTGTGCACAACTCAATGGCTCGCAAGTCGGCTCCGGTACACTGGGGCGCATGACCGAGCAGCCCGCCGACCTCCTCCGCGAACCCCTTCGCGACCAGGACTTCCTGCGCCTCGACGGGCAGATCTGCTTCGCGCTGGGCGCCGCGAACCGCGCCTTCGGGGGGCTCTACCGGGTCGTCCTGAAGGACCTGGGGCTGACCTACCCCCAGTACCTGGTGATGCTGGTGCTCTGGGAGCACGGCACGATGCCGGTCAAGCAGCTCGGAGCGCACCTGCGGCTCGACTCGGGCACGCTCTCGCCCCTGCTCAAGCGCCTGGAGGCGGCCGGTCTGATCCGGCGCGAGCGCAGCACGGAGGACGAGCGCTCGGTGCACGCGGTGCTCACCGAGGACGGCGCCGCCCTGCGCGGTCGCGCCGTGGAGGTCCCGCGCCGGATCGCCCGGGCCACCGGGTTCGAGCTGGCCGAGATCCGCGAGCTCCAGCAGCGGCTGGGCCGGCTCACGGCCGCCCTCGACGCCGCCGTGGAGTCGGCCGGCGCCGGCCCGGAGTAGGACCGGAGCAGGACCGGAGCCGGCCGGGGCCGGGCTCAGGCGGCGGGGTCGTGCTCCAGCGCGGGGCGCAGGCGTTCCAGCAGGGCGTAGAGGGCCGCGCTCTCCGCCTCGTCCAGCACGTCCAGGGCCCCGTGCGTGGCCTGCATCTCCTCGCGCACCCGGCGGATGATCTCGCGGCCCTCGTCGGTCGCGACGACGTTCTTGACCCGGCGGTCCCTCGGCGCCGGCTCGCGCCGCACCAGCCCGCGCGCCTGGAGCCGGTCCACGATGCCGGTGACGTTCGAGGCGTCGCAGGCCAGCAGGGCGGCGAGGCCGCGCATCGGCACGGGCCCCTCCAGCTGGGCGAGGACCTTGGCCTGCGTCGAGGTGAGCCCGTGGCGGGCCGCGGCGGTGGCGAAGTCCCGCCACTGGGCGCTGCCGATGGCCGCGAGCAGTTCCAGCAGCTCGAGCTTGGCGGGGCGGTAGGGGGCGGTGGTGCTCATGGCCCCGGAGCCTAGTCGAGGATGGTTTACATTATCAACCTTTTACTTGACCACCTTAATCATTGCTGGCTACCTTCGTCGAAGTACTTGATGACATAAAACATCTGCTTCCTGAAGCACTTAAGAAGGTCCTCCCCGCATGAGCTCCGCCGCATCCGCCCCCGCCGAAGCGAGGAACAGGAACGAGACGGTGATCGTCTTCGCCCTGAGCCTCGCCGCCATGGTCGTGTCGATGATGCAGACCCTGCCCGTACCGATCCTGGGTCTGATCCGCGACGACCTCGGCACCTCCGCCGCCGAAGTGAGCTGGGTGACCACCGCCACCCTCCTCTCCGCCGCCGTCTTCACCCCACTGCTCGGCCGCTTCGGCGACCAGCACGGCAAGAAGCCCACCCTGGTGGCCGTCCTCGGCGTGATGGTGGCGGGCTCCGTGGTGGCCGCGCTGGCGACCTCCCTGCCCCTGCTGATCCTGGGCCGCGTGCTTCAGGGCGCTGCCACCGCGATCTTCCCGCTCGCCCTGTCCGTGCTGCGCGAAGAGGTCCGGCCGCAGAAGCTGCCGGGCGCGATGGCGCTGGTCAGCGGCACGCTCGCGTTCGGCAGCGGCTTGGCGCTGGTCGCCACCGGCCTGCTGACCTCCGGCGGCGGAGCCGACTACCGCAACGCCTTCTGGATGGCGACCGGCTTCGCCGCCCTGGCCCTGCTGGCCGTGGTCTTCCTGGTCCCGGCCACCCGGCACAAGACCGGCGGACGCACCGACTTCCTCGGCGCGCTGACCCTCGGCATCGCCCTGCTGCTGCTCCTGCTGCCCGTCTCCCAGGGCCACGAGTGGGGCTGGTCCTCCGGCCGCACCCTGGGCAGCTTCGCCGGCGCCGCCGTCATGGCCGCCGTCTGGGTCCTGGTCGAGCGCAAGGTCTCCGAGCCGCTCGTCGACATGAAGATGTTTGTCCACCGCCCGGTGCTCATGGCCAACCTGGCCGGCATCCTCGTCGGCTTCGGGATGTTCGCCAACTTCCTGGGCGTCTCCTACCTCGTCCAGATGCCCGAGGAGCTCACCGGCTACGGCTTCGACGCGTCCATCCTGCGCGCCTCCGTCCAGTTCCTGCTGCCCGGCGCGATCGTCTCGCTCCTCGCCTCCCCCGTCGGCGGCCGGCTGGTCCGCCACCGCGGTCCCCGGCTCGCGCTCACCCTGGCCGCCGCCCTGGGCGCCGCCGGCTTCGGCTGGCTGGCCCTCGGCCACGGCCACTCCCTCTCGGTCATCGGCGCGGGCCTCGTCGTCGGCGCGGCCGTCAGCTTCGGCTACGCCGCCATGCCCGCGGTGATCATGTCGAGCGTCCCGCACCACCAGAGCGGCATCGCCAACGGCATCAACTCCATCTCCCGCTCCACCGGCAGCGCGATCGGCAGCGCCGTCGTCACCACGATCCTGGCCTCCCGGACCGTCGAGCACCTGCCCCAGGGCGTCCCGCCGCTGCCCGCCGAGTCCGGATTCACCCTCACCTTCTGGATCGGTGCCGCCGCCTTCGCCCTGGTCGCGCTGATCAGCCGGCTCGGACTGCGCTCCGGCCAGGGCACGCGCCTGGTCCGGCCGGCCGCGCCGAGCGCCGTCGGATCGAAGGCCGTGGCCACCGCCGACGCGGTCTGACCCCTCGTCAAACCCCTCCCCCGCCGCCCCCGGTCCCCGTGGACCGGGGGCGGCGGCATGTCCGGGCGTCCGCGCGGAACCCTCCCGTCCGCGTTGTCAGTGGGGCTCGCTAGTCTCCCCGCATACCGCAGCTCGGCAGGCGCTCGCGCCTTGCCGACGGCTGCGCAAGTCGTTTTTCGGACATGCGGAGGGGCGCGCGCTGATGGGCTGGCTGGCGTTGGACGAGGGATACGAGATCTCCCTCGTGGAGGGGAAGGTCGCGGTACGGCGGCCCTCGGGACGGGAGTTGAAGGCACTGCCGAAGGCGCTGCGCGACCATCCCGAGGTGGACCGGCTGCGCCGGCTCGCCGAATGGCTGGGCCGCCACGAGACGGCCTGCGTGGCGCAGGTCGACACCTGGATGGTGTCCTCGCTGCCGGTGCCGACCGAGCTCATCGCCCGGGTCTGGCCCGACGAGGCCTGGCAGGCCGCGCTGCGCGACCTCGCGGTGGTCCCCGACAGCGACCCCGACGAGGTGGGCTTCCTGCGCGACGCCACCCCCGCCGGCGAGCTGAAGGTGGTCAACCTCGACGGGGAGACCGTACGCCTCTCCCCGCGCACGGTGACCCTGCCGCACCCCGTGCTGCTGCCCGACCTGGACGACGTACGGGAGTTCGCGGCCGAGCTGGACATCACCCAGCGGGTCGAGCAGATCCACCGGGCGACCTGGGAGAAGCCCGCGGACCTGGAGCCGGCCGCCACCGAGGTCCGGGACTACGCCGGCGGCGTCTTCCCCTCCCGGTTCAGCCTCGCGGCCCGCGCCACGAACCTCGGCTACCGGGTCACCGGCGGCTACGCCACCTGCAAGGTGCGCGACGCGGGCCGGGCGGTGGAGGCCGCCGTGTGGATCGGCGAACCCTACTGGGACTCCGAGTCGGCCACCGGGGCGCTGAACTGGCACGACGAGGAGGGCCGGGCGGTACGCCTGGGCGAGGTCGGACCGGTCGCCTGGTCCGAGGGCATGCGGATGGCCGCGGCGCTGTACGCCGGGCGCAGGATCGAAGAGGGCGGGGACGCAGCGTGAGCACCACCGACACCACGGGCACGGCCGGGAACGGCCCCGGCGACAGCGCCGCACTGCTGGCGGCGGGAGCCGTCCTGCCCACGGGAACCACCGGGGCGGGCCCCTCCGCCGTCCCCCTGGCCGCGCGGACGTACCGCCACCCCGCCCTCGGCGACGAGCGGGTCGTCGTCCGGCTGGCCGCGGCCGAGCTCGGCGCCGCCGAGGACCTGGCCGCGGGCTTCCTGGGCCTCGTACCGGACGGCGAACCGGAGGTGGTCGGCCTCGGCCGGCGCCAGGCCCTCGGCTTCCCCGAGTGGGTGCTGGTGCACCACCCCGAGGACGGGCACCACGCGCTGGCCGTCGTCCCCGAACTGGACCGGCTGGCCCGCCAGGCCAAGACCAAGCCCAAGGCCGCCCTCGACGCCTGCACCGAACTCGCCGACCGGCTCGCCGCCGCCGTCCCGCACTTCCTGCCCGTCTTCTACGAGCAGGCCGCGCGGATCTTCCTCGGCGTCGAGAACACCGCCTACGCGGCGCAGCTGTTCGGCCGCGCCCGCACCGCCGAGGCCCGCTACGGCCTGGCCGTCGACGAGGACCGGACCGACGCCGTCTTCCTGGAGTTCGCCCTGGCCGGCGCCCTGCCGGTGAAGGTGCTCACCGGCTACGGCAAGGAGCTGGCCCAGCGGGTCGCGCCCGCCGAGGCCTTCGAGCGGTTCCGCCGCCTGTGCGTACGGCGCACCGCGGGCGGGCTCGCGCCGTCCGCCCAGGCCTCCGCCGAACTGCGCCGGCTGGCCCGCGCCGCCGGTCTGACCGGCAACGAGCCCGAGCAGGAGTACCTCGCCGAGCTGCTGCCGCTGCCCGCCACCCTGCGGGCCGCCGCCGGCTGGTGGAAGTCCCACCGTACGGCCCTCGTGGCGCTCGCCCGGCGCGTCCCCGCCGTACGCGGGACCCTGCTCGGCATCACCCCGTCCGGCGGGGGCGACGCCGGGGAACTCGCCGCCCTGTGGCTGGACGTGCTGGAGGAGTCCGGCGCCACCGCCGGACTGGTCCGGGACGACCTGCCCGCCGAGGAGCGCTGCGCCGACGGCACCGCGGGCTGGCTGGAGCGCTTCCACACCGCCCGGCACACCGGCTGGGGCACCCCGCCCCCGCTGCCCGCGCTGCTCCCCCTCGTCGTCCGCTGCGCCGGCCGGCTGCGCGCCGAACTCGCCCTGCCGGGGCGCGAACAGGGGCTCCGGCTGGGCCTCCAGGACGTGGACCTGCTCGACCTGCTGCTCGCGTCCGGCCTGACCGTCGCCGAGCCCGGCACGAACGAGGTGCTGGGCCTGGACTCCTGGGCCCGTTCGGCAGAGCGGCGCGACCTGCGGGCGCTGTGCGCCGACGAGCGGATGCGTCCGGCGTTCCTGCGCACCCTGGAGCGCTTCAACACCCACATGTCGAACGACCGCGGGACGGTGCGGCTGCTGGCGCAGACCCCGGGCAGCGCCCCGCTGGTCGCCGAGTGGGTCCGCCGGGTCGCCGCCGAGTCCACGGCGGCGGCTCTCCCGGAGCTCCCCGAGGCGCTGCGCCGGCTCACCTGGCTGCCGTCCGAGGCGCTGGCCCTCGCTCCCGAGGAGGTGACCCGGGCCGCCTCCGCCGATCTGGGCGAGATCCTGGCCCGCACCCTGCGGGGCGGCCTGTTCGAGGAACTGGTCTGGCCCGCCTGGGAGAACGCCGTCGCCGAGCTGGCGCCCGGCCTCGGCCGCACGCGGCTGACCGTGATGGACGCCTGGCCGTACGTGATCCTCGCCAACTCCACGCAGGTCCGGGTCATCGGCCCCGACTCCACCGTGCTCACCCACGACCTGCGGGTCCCGCCCGGCGACCGGTACCACCACGGCTTCCACTACACCGACGGCGACCTGCTCGTCTTCTGGGCGTCCTACGACGGCCCGGTCGAGGGCTACTGGCTGAGCGCCCCCGACGACGTCCTCACCCTGGACTCCGCCGGGAACTACTGGTCGGTGCGGTCCGAGCACGTCAGCCTGCCGCTGGCCGGCGGCGGCCGCACCACCGGCGGCGCCGCCCCGCTGCACGCGGGCGACAGCAGGATCCCCGCCGAACAGCCGGTCATCACCGACGGGACCTCGTACTGGGTCTGGGACCAGGGCGGCCGCCCCGGCGACTGGGGCTGGGCCGAGTACGACCCGGCCACGGGCGTGACGGGGCGGCGCTCCCTGCCGGGCTTCCTCGCCACCGCCCTGGACGGCCACCCGGACGGCAGCGTCCTGAACGACCACGTCGGGCAGAACTGGCTGCGGCCGACGCCCTCCGTCGAGGGCTCCGTGCTGGGCACGCCCGTCGACGGGCTGCTCGGCTGGCGCGTCGTGCACGTCCAGGGCGGGGGCTGGCACGGTTCCGACAACACCGGGCGCTCCGTCACCGTCCGCGCGGGCGGACCCCTCCCGCGCGCGGCCGTCTCCTTCCCCGGCGACGACCGGCCGCGCGCCGTCTCCCGGGACTGGCGGACCCTGTCCCTCACCGACCCCGGGGGCGCCGTCACCTGCCGGGTCACCTCCGACCACAACGGCGGCCTCTTCTGGACCGGCCACGCCGAACTCCCGAGGCTCGCCTACTGGTACTGCCTGCGGCCCCGCGACCCCGAGGGCTCCGCGGCGCTGCGCGCGCTGGACGCGCGCGGTGCAGGGGAGCTGCTGGCCGCCGCCGCGCGGGCGGAGAAGCGCGCGGACCACCCGGCGCTGATCGGCGCGGCCCTGCCGGCCGTCACCGCGCCCGCGCTGCTCGGCGGGGTGGTGGACACCGTCCGCTCCGCTCTGGCCCAGCGCAAGGCCCTGGACCGGGTCGCGGCCGCGCTGAAGCCGGCCCCGGACGCGGTCCCGAAGACCCCGGTGGAGCGGGGTCCGGCCGACCTGGTGATCGACCGTGCGCTGCACGGGCTGACGGGGTCCCCGCACCACCGGTACCACGGCGGGGACTCCGACGGCACCTTCCGCTTCCTGCGCCGGCTGGCGGAGACCGTCACCGACACCGCCGCCGAGGCGGTGCCGGGCCGGCTGCACGTGGACATGCCGAAGGTGGCCCATTCCTCCCTCCCCTGGGCCGGACTGTTCCTGGACGCCCCGGCGGCCGTCGCCTACCGCTCGGTCGTCACCGGCGACACCACCGAGGAGGAGCGGGCGGCGCTGCTGCGGATGCTCGGCGAGGTGGACGCCCTCGGCCTCGCCTCGACAGCGGCCTCCGCCGGGCGGTGGCGGCGCCTGCGGGTGCGGATCGACACCGCGCGGCTGCTGGCGGCCGACGGCCGCGAGCGGGGCCGGGGCAGCCGGCACCGCGCCGTGATCCCGCTCGGCGGCGGCGCCCTGCTCGCCCTCGACGCACAGACCCAGGAGTACCCCGAGGGCCGCGAGTTCAACGCCCTGCTGCACGACCCGGCCGGGGCCTTCGCCGTGCCCTCCCCCTACACCGGGGCCGGAGCGGCCGGGCCGGCCGGCGACCGGGAGCGCGGCGCCGACTGGTGCGCCGCCTTCCTGAAGGAGGCCGCCGAGCGCGGTCCGGCCCCCTGGTTCCCGGAGGCCGCCGAGGAGTTCGCGCGGCTCACCGGGGTCTCCGCCGCCATGGCCGGGCTGGTCCTCGCGGGCCTGCCGCACCTGGACACGTACGAGCGCGGGTTCCTGCCCGCCGAGCTGCGCGACACCCTCAAGGTGAAGGCCACCGACGCCGCGAACGCCCGCGACGAGCTCCGGGAGCTGGGCGTGGACGTCCGGCGCGCCGTGGTCGCGGCGCTGCTGCCCGCCGACCCGGCGGGACTGTGGACACGGGGCCCGGACGCGGCGGCCGCCGCGCGGGTGTGGAACGAGCGCGTGGGCCGCCGTACCCCCGTGCCCGAGTGGCTGCTCGCCGAGGCCGTCAAGGACGTGCGCGGCGGCTGGGCCCCGCACCGGGCGCTGCCCGCGCTGCTCGACGCAGCGGCGTCCGAGGTGCTGAGCACGGATGTCGCGTGGACGGTCAAGGGGGACCACGTGGAGCCCTGCGCCCCGGTGGAGCGGCCCTTCGACACGGAGGTGCTGACGGGGGCCGCGGCCCTCACGGCCTGGCTCGCTCACCGGCTGCCCGCCGGGCATCCCGTACGGGCCTGCCTGCCGCCGGCGCTGACCGCGCTGCGCCAGCGCCTCGCCTCGCCCGAACTGCTGCTCAGCGTCGGCCACTACATCCGGCTGCCCGACTTCCGCAAGGCGGCGGGCACCCCCACCGAGACCGGTGAAGGGTACGAGCGGTACGGCGCGGTGGTCCTGGCCACGCAGGACACGCAGCCGCGGCCCGCGCTGCGGCCCGCCCTGCTGGACTCGACCGGGTCGGACCCGTACCTGCCGCTGCTGCGCGGCACCGACCAGCAGCCCTCCGGGGCGGAGACGGCGCTGCGCCTGGTCCAGGACCCGGCGTTCGCCGCGCTGCTCGCCGATCCGGGGACACCGGTCGCGGGCGCCCTCGACAAGGACGGCACCTGGTGGCCGCAGGACCCGTCGCGCAGCGTGCCGGAGCTGGTGGCGGAGGTGTCCGCGGCCTACGGGCTCGGCGCGGACGCGGCCGCCCTGTACCTGGCGCTGCTGGCGATGCCCGATCCCACCGACCGCAACACGGCCCGCTGGACGGGCTGGAAGCCGGCCCGGATGAAGGCGGCCCGCGCCGAACTGGCCGCCACGGAGCTGGTGGTGCAGGCCACCCGTTCCCGCGCCGGGCGCTCCCTGTTCCTGCCCTGCGGCTGGACCGAGCCGGGGGCGCCGGTGCTGCCGGTGGAGGCGTGGAAGCTGCCCCTGTACGCGCTGGCGGCGGGCGGTCGTCCGGCGCTGGGCGTACTGGTGCCCGCCGAGCCGGCGGCGGAGCTGTACCGCCGGGCTTGGGGGCGGGTCCGCGAGGGAGACGTACCGCGCTTCGAGGAGCTGAAGGTGAAGCGCGCCGGCGGCCGCCGGCGACGAAGGGTCCGGCGGGGGGGGGGGAGGGGGGGGGAGAGGACGAACCCAACCCCCTCCCGCTCCCCTCCTCCCCCCCCCCCCCTCCCCCCCCCC